>NZ_CP047030.1:1325625-1683750 GCF_009796825.1 Algibacter sp. L3A6 | reverse complement strand
GTCCTAGAGTTGCTACTATTTTGGTTTTTTTTCTTGTTGCCATTAGCTAAAAATTAAATTGTCTTTTGATTTTAATTGAAATGTATCAATACTATAAGCTGTTGCAATTTGAGGAATTTCTAATATAGTATCTAAAATATATTTTTCCTTACTCGAACTGAACTCGTTTTCTATTTTTAAAAAGTAGTTAACACGCTTATATTCTGGTATTAAATGAGTTGTTTTCGTTATTTTTTCTTGATTTTCAAATAAAGACCCAAAACTAATTTCTTGTAAACTCTCTGTTTTACAAGTATTAGAAACTAAACTCCAAGTAGTTAGTTGCTTTTCATCTTCCCATTCAAATATAGAATAGTTAGATTTTCCCTTGTTAAAATCTAAATCTTTAGATCTCCTAGCAAGCTTGATCTTTAAATGTTTATTAAGAAGAAAGGCCAATCTGTAGTCCTCAAGTGTACAATGCATTGCTACTAATGTGTACGTCACATCGTCAAAAACATCATCAAGTATCAGTTTATGAACAGCCATAACTTCCTATTATTATTTGTAAATATAGTATTTATAACAATTACTAAATACATGTTTTAACGAATCTTAATAAGAATCGATACTAAAACGTTATAGTTAATTGTTTTTTTCAGTTAAGCTGAAGTTTTGCTAAACTGATTTTGAAATTTTACTCTGAAACACAAAAAAAGCACGTTTAGAAGCTTTCTCTTCTGCTTTTTTCTTTGAAGTACCTCGTGCTTTAGCAACAACTTTATCGTCTATAGATAGCTTTACCGAAAAATGCCTAACATCGTCATTTCCTGTATCTTCATAAACATTATACCCAAAAGTTTTCTTTTCTTTTTGGCACCACTCTATCAGTAAACTTTTATAGCTTATTACTTTTCCTTCTAAGGTTGCAATATCTACATAAGGAAGAATAACTCGAGTGTAGATAAACTTTTCACAATACTTATAACCTCTATCCAAAAAAATAGCGCCTACTAAAGCTTCAAATAAGTTTCCATGAATATTATCTCCAAATTGGCCTTTTGGTATTTTACTTTCAACTAAAGTAATTAAACCTAAATCTTTACCCAATTCATTTAAATGCTCTCTACTTACAATTTTAGAGCGCATTTTAGTTAAATATCCTTCATCTCCACTTGGAACTTCAAGATATAAATGAGATGCTATAACAGCACTTAGCATAGCGTCCCCCAGAAATTCTAATCGTTCATAATTAATAGCATTGCCTTCGCTATCCTTTATGTTCATAGAACGGTGGGTAAAAGCCTTTCTAAAATATTTTATATCCTTAGGTTTAAAACCAAGGATTTGGTTTATTTCCATAAAAAAATTCCCGCTGCGTTTAAAACGGGAATTTAATATGTCACGAATGTATTTCATTCGGGATTTAATCTAATTTTTTGAATACTACACAGGCGTTGTGACCGCCAAATCCAAATGTATTACTCATTCCTACTTTTATGTCCCGCTTTTGTGCCTTGTTTAAGGTTAAATTTAATTCAGGATCTATACTTTCGTCTACCGTAGTATGGTTAATGGTTGGAGGTATAACTCCGTTTTCCATTGCCAAAATAACCGAAATTGCTTCAATAGCACCTGCTGCACCTAATAAGTGCCCAGTCATAGATTTTGTTGAATTAATATTTATGTTTTTAGCGTGACTTCCAAAGATCTCCGAAATTGCTTTTAATTCTGCAACATCACCTAAAGGCGTAGATGTACCATGAGTATTAATATGGTCTATATCTTCCGGTTTAAGTCCTGCATTTTGCAAGCAATTTTTCATAACCGCTACAACACCAATACCATCAGGATGTGGCGCCGTCATGTGGTAAGCATCAGAAGACAAACCTCCTCCAACAAATTCCGCATAAATTTTTGCGCCTCTAGCTTTTGCATGCTCATATTCTTCTAGAATCAGTGCGCCAGCACCTTCTCCCAAAACAAAACCATCACGCGTTCCATCAAATGGACGTGAAGCTGTTTCTGGACTTTCATTTCTAGTCGATAGTGCGTGCATAGCGTTAAACCCGCCCATACCTGCAATAGTAACTGCTGCTTCACTTCCGCCTGTAACAACCACATCACAATGCCCTAAACGAATAATGTTTAAAGCATCAAACATAGCGTTAGCAGAAGATGCACATGCCGAAACCGTTGTATAGTTTGGCCCCATAAAACCATGTTTTATAGAGATGTTTCCTGGTGCAATATCAGCAATCATTTTAGGAATAAAGAAAGGGTTAAAACGTGGCGTTCCATCTCCAGCAGCGAAGTTTAATACTTCGTTCTGGAAGGTTTCCAATCCACCGATGCCTGCTCCCCATATAACGCCTACTCTTAATTTGTCAACTTCATCTAGATTCAATTTAGCATCTTCAATGGCTTCATCTGCAGCTACCATAGCGTATTGTGCAAATCGGTCCATTTTCCGAGCTTCCTTTCTATCAAAAAAATCTGTTGCGTTAAAGTTTTTCAATTCGCAAGCGAACTTCGTTTTAAACTTTTCGGCGTCATAATATGTTATAGGCGCAGCACCACTTTTACCACTAATTAAACCTTCCCAAAATTCGTCTTTGGTATTGCCAATTGGTGTTAAAGCCCCTAATCCTGTGACTACAACTCGCTTTAATTCCATAAAATATTTTGCTTATTTTGCTGCTTCGATGTATGATATAGCTTGACCTACTGTTGCAATGTTTTCAGCTTGATCATCTGGAATTTGAATATCGAATTCTTTTTCGAATTCCATTATTAATTCCACAGTGTCTAAAGAGTCCGCTCCTAAATCGTTTGTGAAGCTAGCTTCAGTTACAACTTCATTTTCGTCTACTCCTAATTTATCAACGATAATAGCTTTTACTCTTGATGCAATGTCTGACATAATTTTAAATTTTTAATTTTATTAGTTGGCAAAAATAAAAAACTTTATTTTTAAAACACACCTTTACCTTAAAAATGTGTGTGTAATTTACTAAAAATAGTTTTAAGTATTTCTCTTTTACCTTCTAATTGTTAATATTTATTCTTTTTTTTGTTTTAATAATTATTAAACACATTGTCTGTAAATGAAACGAATTGTAATTTTTGCGTCCGGGAGTGGTACTAATGCTGAAAATCTAATTAAGTTTTTTCACAACAGAGAAAATGCTTCTGTTATTCAGATGTTAACTAACAATCCTCATGCCAAAGTTTTAGAGCGAGCAAAAAAACTAAAGGTTAGCGCACTTTCTTTCAATAAAATAGCAATATCCGAGACGGAAGACGTTCTAAACATATTAAAAGCCTCTAAACCCGACCTAATAGTGCTAGCAGGTTATCTCTGGAAATTTCCAGATAATATACTAGCCGCTTTCCCTAATAAAGTGATTAACGTTCACCCAGCTTTACTACCAAACTACGGAGGAAAAGGCATGTACGGTATGCACGTGCACAATGCTGTTGTTAATAATAAAGAGAAGGAAACAGGTATCACTATACATTATGTAAATGAACATTATGATGAAGGTGCTGTTATTTTTCAAGCAAAATGTAATGTAGCCGACACAGACACTGCCGATGATGTTGCTGCCAAAATACACCAATTAGAAATGGAGCACTTTCCGCAGGTTGTTAACGATATATTATCAAAATAATTAAAAAAACTAAATTTAAACAACTACCACTTTCGTGGGAAATGCCAAAGTATGTCGAAAAAAAAGAAATTTTACACCGTTTGGAAAGGTAAAAAGACCGGCGTTTTCAAAAAATGGAACGACTGCAAAGCTCAAATAACCAACTTTGATGGCGCTCAATACAAATCTTTCACAACCTTAGAAGCCGCGGAAGCTGCTTTGCAGGGTAATTATTTCGATTATATTGGAAAAAGCAAAGGCTTTAAAAGTGAATTAACAGCCGAACAACTCAGAAAAATAGGGCAACCTAATTATAATTCCATTTCGGTAGATGCTGCTTCTAGTGGAAACCCTGGTATTATGGAGTACAGAGGTGTAGACACAAAAACAAAAAAACAAATTTTTATTCAAGGTCCTTTTCCTGAAGGAACCAATAATATAGGCGAATTTCTAGCTCTAGTTCATGGCTTGGCTATTCTTAAAAATAACAATAGCGACCGTATACTATATACAGATTCACGAACCGCTATGAGTTGGGTTCGTAAAAAAATATGCAACACTAAATTAGAGCGTAATACAAAAAACAAACCCGTTTTCGATTTAGTAGATCGCGCCGTAGACTGGCTTAAAAACAACAGTTACAAAACCGTAATTGTAAAATGGGAAACTAAGGCCTGGGGAGAAATTCCAGCCGATTTTGGGCGTAAGTAAAAGTAATTCTTCTTCTTTTAAAACATTAATCTTAGCAATTTTCATTCAAATTGAACATTAAAAATAATAAGGATTAAGCATATAAATAACCTATATTTGCAGAAAATTATCAAGAACTTTCATGGGTAAATTAGTAATAGTTGGTACAGTAGCTTATGATGCTATTGAAACACCATTCGGTAAAACCGATAAAATTTTAGGTGGAGCAGGTACTTATATAGGTCTTTCTGCATCTAATTTCGATGTAGATTCTGCCATTGTTTCTATTGTTGGCGGCGATTTTGAACAAAAATATTTAGACTTACTTTCTAGCAAAAATATCGACATCTCAGGTATTGAAATCGTTAAAGAAGGTAAAACGTTTTTTTGGAGCGGAAAATATCATAATGATATGAATTCTCGCGATACCTTAATAACAGAGCTAAATACTTTAGAAGATTTCAACCCAGTTGTACCAGAAAATTATAAAGATGCCGAAGTGGTTATGTTAGGAAACTTACATCCACTCGTCCAATCTAGTGTTTTAGATCAAATGACGGTTAAACCGAAATTAGTAGTTTTAGATACTATGAATTTCTGGATGGATATCGCTTTAGAAGATTTAAAAAACGTTATAAAACGTATTGATGTGATTACCATAAATGATGAAGAAGCAAGACAATTAACCGGCGAATATTCGCTAGTTGTTGCTGCGAAAAAAATTCATGAAATGGGACCAAAATACGTGGTTATCAAAAAAGGAGAGCATGGCGCACTATTGTTCCATAACGAACAAATGTTTTACGCACCAGCTTTACCTCTAGCAGAAGTTTTTGACCCAACTGGAGCAGGAGACACCTTTGCAGGTGGTTTTGCTGGCTATTTAGCAAAAACAGGCGATGTATCTTTCGAGAACATGAAGAACGCCGTAATTTACGGTTCTGCTCTAGCATCCTTTTGTGTTGAGAAGTTTGGCACCGAGCGCATGGAGAATTTGTCGCACAGCGAAGTGCAACAACGACTGATGCAGTTTAAACACTTAACTCAATTTGAAATAGAATTAACATAAACTAACGCGCCCATAATTTGGGCGCGTTTTTAATTGAACATATTTTCTTGAGACTAAATCTCGAGACCACCATTAAAATGTAATTCCTTTGGAGACCGAGGAATCTAAAAAAGAAACACCGCAAAGCATAAAATAATTTAGACTATGAGTGATGCCCTAAAACACGAATGTGGAATAGCAGTTATTAGACTATTAAAACCGTTAGAATTTTATAAAGAAAAATACGGTAGCGCATTTTATGGCGTAAACAAAATGTATTTAATGATGGAGAAGCAGCACAATCGTGGTCAAGACGGTGCTGGTCTTGCAAGTATTAAATTAGATACAAAACCTGGAGAACGTTACATTAGTAGAGTGCGTTCTATAGCACAACAACCTATTCAGGATATTTTTGCACAAATTAACGACCGCGTTAATAAAGAGTTCAAAGAGCATCCAGAATACATGGATGATGTGGCTGCGCAAAAAAAGAACATTCCATACATTGGAGAAGTGTTACTTGGGCACGTACGTTATGGAACTTTTGGAAAAAATAGTGTAGAGAGTGTACACCCATTTTTAAGACAAAATAACTGGATGCACCGTAATCTTATTATGGCTGGAAACTTTAACATGACAAATGTTAAAGAATTATTTTCAAACTTAATAGAGCTAGGTCAACATCCAAAAGAGTACACAGATACCATTACTATAATGGAAAAAATTGGTCATTTCCTTGACGATGCGGTTAGTAAAATATACCGTGATTTAAAGAAAGAAGGCTATAACAAACAACAAGCTTCTCCATTAATAGCCGAACGTTTAAAAGTTGGCAAAATTTTAAAACGTGCTGCAAAAAATTGGGATGGTGGTTATGCTATGGCCGGATTAATAGGTCATGGTGATGCTTTTGTTTTACGTGATCCTGCAGGAATTAGACCAGCTTACTATTATCAAGATGATGAAATTGTAGTGGTTGCTTCAGAACGTCCGGTAATTCAAACTGTTTTCAATGTAAATTTTGAAGATGTTAAGGAACTAGAACCAGGACAAGCTATTATCACTAAAAAATCTGGCGAAGTTAGATTGAAACAAATACTACCTCCATTAGAACGTAAATCTTGTTCTTTCGAGCGTATTTACTTTTCAAGAGGAAGTGATGCAGAAATTTATCAAGAGCGTAAAATGCTTGGTCGATTACTTATGCCAAAGGTTTTAAAAGCTATTGATAACGATACTAAAAATACAGTATTCTCTTTTATCCCAAATACAGCCGAAACTTCGTTTTTTGGTATGATTGAAACTGTAGAAGACTTTATCAATAAAAAGAAAACTGAAGCTATTTTAACCGGACAACGTTCAATATCTGCTGAAGAAGTTACCGAAATTTTATCGGAGCGCGCTCGTGTTGAAAAAATAGCTATTAAAGATGTTAAGCTAAGAACGTTTATCACAGAAGATAGTAGCCGTGATGATTTAGTTGCACACGTTTACGATGTTACTTACGGCGTTATTAAGCCTACCGATAACTTGGTAATTATTGATGATAGTATTGTAAGAGGTACTACATTGAAGAAAAGTATCTTAAAAATGCTTGATCGTTTAAATCCTAAAAAGATTATAGTTGTATCATCTGCACCGCAAATTCGCTATCCAGATTGTTATGGAATCGATATGGCAAACCTAGAAAGCTTAGTTGCTTTCCAAGCAGCTTTAGCGTTATTGAAAGAGAACAACCAGTATCATATTATTGATGATGTTTATAAAAAATGTATCGAGCAAACTGAATTAAAAGATAAACACGTACAAAACTTTGTGAAAGAAGTTTACGATCCGTTTACAGATGAGCAGATTTCAGATAAAATTTCAGAATTATTAAGTGATGAAACTATTAAAACTGAAGTTAAGGTTATTTTCCAATCGGTAGATTCCCTGCACAAAGCTTGTCCAGAACATTTAGGCGATTGGTACTTCACAGGAAACTACCCAACTAATGGTGGTAATCGTGTTGTAAATCGTGCCTTTATCAATTTTTATGAAGGTAATAATGAACGTGCATATTAATTTTGAAATTACTATTTTTCAGGGGTTTAATTAGTAAAAATGCATTTCAACTTAAAAAAATGTATTTCATCTAAAATATAACAGCTTTAAAGTAAATACACATAAATTAGTCTCACCATAACATAAGTAGGTTAAGTTCATGGTAGATTTGGGGCAAAAAAAGGTGAACTTCTGTTCGCCTTTTTTTATGCGCATTATTTTCGTTTTTCTTTATTAAACTTCAATTAAACCCTACATATATTTAATACTCCGCTTAAACCAAGATATAAGTCGTTTAACTAAAAAATTTTAACAAACTGACTTACAAACATATATTTGTCTCACCATAACATAAGTAGGTTAAGTTCATGGTAGATTTGGGGCAAAAAGGTGAACATCTGTTCACCTTTTTCATTTTATAAAATCTCGTATTTCCTTAAAAAGCTTTTCTTAATTAAGCTTTCCAAAATTCTCTTTGGTTTATTAATATCAAATCACATGTTATCACCACAGATTTTAACGTGGCTAAATTCATTTACATAAAACTGTTTCCAATAAAAAAGCCGTTTCTGCTAAACAGAAACGGCTTTTAAAATATTTAATGCTGGTTGCTTACTTTGCTTCAGCGTAACGTTTTTCAACTTCATTCCAGTTTATTACACTAAAAAATGCTTTAATGTAATCTGGACGACGGTTTTGGTAGTTTAAGTAGTACGCGTGTTCCCAAACATCTAAACCTAAAATTGGTGTTCCTCCACAAGTTACACCCGGCATTAATGGGTTGTCTTGGTTTGGTGTAGAACAAATTTCTACTTTACCACCTTTGTGCACACATAACCATGCCCATCCAGATCCAAAACGCGTTGCTGCTGCTTTAGCAAAAGCATCTTTAAAATCGTCTACAGATCCGTAAGCTGCCTCAATAGCATCTTTTAACTCTCCAGATAAATATCCTTTTCCTTCTGGGTTCATTACGCTCCAAAATAAAGAGTGATTAAAAAATCCTCCTCCATTATTTCTAACAGCGCCATTATCCATATCTAAATTTGCAAGAATATCCTCAATAGATTTTCCTTCTAAATCGGTTCCAGCAATAGCGTTATTCAAATTGTTTGTATATCCTTGGTGGTGCTTTGTATGGTGTATTTCCATAGTACGTGCATCCATATGTGGTTCTAAAGCGTCGTAAGCGTACCCTAATTCTGGTAATTCAAAAGCCATAATTTTTATTTTTATTTAATTAATATTTAATTTAATTCAAATTTACACATAAATCGGGTCAATTAAAAATAATAAATTGTTATCAACTCATTGATAGTTTTTATCTTGTATGCAAATTTAAATTCATGCAAAGCAACCAACCTTTTACTATTTACAATGCCTCAGCGGGCAGCGGAAAAACCTTTACTTTAGTAAAAGCTTATTTAAAGATTTTATTTAGCTCAAACAAACCTTATTTATTTAAGAATATTTTAGCAATTACATTTACAAATAAAGCGGTTGCCGAGATGAAAGGCCGTATTATAGATACTTTAAAGCAATTCTCGGACAAAGACATTCTGAAGCTAGAAAACCCGATGTTTTTATCCATTTGTGATGACTTAAACTTAAGCCCAGAACAACTACACAAAAAGGCCATAACATTATTAGAAAGCATTATACACAATTACGCAGCTTTCGATATTTCTACTATTGATGGTTTTACGCATAAATTAATAAGAACCTTTGCTCACGATTTAAAATTACCTTTAAATTTTGAAGTAGAATTAGACCAAGAATCTCTTTTGCGTGAAGCCGTAGATAGTCTAATTTCTAAAGCAGGAACCGATACTGTGCTCACTAAAGTGCTAGTAGATTTTGCCATTGAAAAAGCCGATGATGATAAAAGTTACGATGTAGCCTTCGATTTTAACAAAATAGCAAAGCTTCTTGTTAATGAAAACGATATTCCTTTTTTTGAAAAAATAAAAGATAAAACACTCGATGATTTTAAAGCACTAAAAATCAAGCTTAAAAAAGATATTAATATAGAAGAGGAGCTAATCGCCGAAAAAGCCAAACAACTTTTAACTCAATTTAATACATCGGGATTAGAATTTAAAGATTTTTCCGGAGCCTATTTACCAAAACACTTTGAAAAACTAGCTGATAAAAATTTCAACGTAGCCTTTGGAAGTAAATGGCAAGACAATATAGAAAACGATACATTGTACCCAAAACGCGTTACGGCAGAAACAGCAGGAACCATTGATAGTTTACAACCACACATATTTTTAGTTTTTAATGAAACGAAACAAGCTATATTTAATCATAAATTCCTGAACGCCTTTTATAAAAACATTACACCTTTATCGGTTTTAAACGCCATAAACACAGAACTTACTTTATTAAAAGAAGATCAAAACAAAATGTTGATTTCCGAATTTAATAGCATTATAAGTAAGGAAATAAAAAACCAACCCACTCCTTTTATATATGAGCGTATTGGAGAAAAGTTTAATCATTATTTTATTGATGAATTTCAGGACACGTCGGAGAGTCAATGGAGTAATTTAATTCCGTTATTAGAAAACTCAGTAGCATCAGAAAACGGAAGCACTATGCTTGTAGGCGATGCCAAACAGGCCATTTATCGCTGGCGTGGCGGCAAAGCAGAACAATTTATAGATTTATTCAATAAGAAAGATCACCCTTTTCCAATAGAGCAGTTTGTTGATAATTTACCAGATAATTACCGAAGCTTTAAAGCCATTGTTGATTTTAATAATAGCTTTTTTAAATTTCTTTCTAATCAAATTTTCAAAAAGGAAGATTATAAAGATTTATATGAAAATGCTAGTCAAAACATCAAAAAAGACGAAACCGGCTATGTAGAACTTTCTTTTCTTGATTTCGATAAAGAAGATGATAAAGATGAAGTGTTTCCTGAAAAAGTTCTAGAAAACATAAACAACTGTCTAGATAACGGTTACAAACTAGAGGATATTTGTGTTTTAGTTAGAAAGAAAAAAGAAGGTGTTGCGGTTGCCAACTATTTAAGCCAGCATAATATCCCTATTATTTCCTCGGAAACGTTACTTATTAATAATGCGCCAGAAGTAGTTTTTATTAATGCTGTTTTAGGTTATTTAATGCAACCTAAAAACGATGAGCTCAAAATTGAAGTTTTAGACTATTTAGCTAAGCTTTTTAAAGTTGATGATAAACACGGGTTTTTCTCTAAGCATATTAAATTAAGTGTTTCGGATTTCTTTAAAAGTTTTGAAGCCTTTAATATCTTTATAAACGGTGATACTCTATTACAATTACCGCTTTATGATTTAGCAGAAACTATTGTGAGAAATTTCAATTTAGTAAAAACATCGAATGCTTATGTTCAGTTCTATTTAGATATCGTTCTCGACTTTTCGCATAAAAAAGGGTCGGACATCCCGGCCTTTTTAGAATATTTCGACAAGAAAAAAGAAAACCTCAGTATAATTTCCCCGAAAGGGCAAGATGCCGTACAGATCATGACTATCCATAAATCTAAAGGTTTAGAATTTCCGGTGGTTATTTTCCCTTATGCAGATTTGGACATCTATAGAGAAATAGAACCTAAAGAATGGTTAGAAATTGATAAGGAAAAATATAACGGTTTCTCGCATACACTTTTAAATTTCAATAAAGATTTCGAGTTTTTTGGAACACAAGGCCAGCATATATTTGAAAATCATAAAGCTGAACAAGAATTAGATAATATTAATCTATTGTACGTTGCACTTACACGCCCTGTAGAACAGCTCTATATTATATCTAAAAATGATAGCGCCTTAAAGGAAGATGCGAAATCTAAAAAATATTCAGGATTACTGATTAACTATTTAGAACACAATAATCTTTGGAGTGATAGTGAATTAACCTATAGTTTTGGAGACAGCAAAAAGACATCAAAAGAAACCATATCTTCAAAAGAAACCAATATTCAACATGAGTTTATTTCAACTTCAAAAGAGCATCATAATATAAAAGTGGTAACAAAGTCTGGTTTTTTATGGGATACTACTCAGGAAGAAGCTATTGAAAAAGGAAATTTAATTCACGATATTATGTCGCACATTGAAACCAAAGATGATGTCGACGAGGTAATTCAGGATTTTATTTCGTCATCAACTATAAACCCAGAACAAGCCACAGAACTAAAACAACTCGTTTTACAAATAGTAAATCACCCAGAATTGGCAACCTTTTTCACAAAGGAAAACACGATATATAATGAGCGCGATATCATAACCAAAGAAGGTGTAATTTTAAGACCAGACCGTGTGGTAATTAACCAAAATAACGACGCCGTGATTTTGGATTACAAAACAGGACTTGAAGACAAAAAACATGCACAACAATTACAAGTCTACCAAGACGTTTTAACCACTATGAATTTTAAGGTAAAACAGAAGTATCTTATATACATTAATGAAGGAATTGAAGTCCAATCCCTACCTTTTTAAAGCGCAAATGTTAAATTAGCTTTCAACTTATTTATGTTAATTTAACAAGACCTATTTATTTAATACAAAATAAATAAATCGAAACACTTTAATCCTTATTTTATTAATAAAGAGGAAAATAACAACGTGTTTTAATTCATGTTATACATCTTCAAAAAACCTCAAACTATCTCATTTTGCTATAAAAAAAATAAAATTTATCACTTTTTGATGGTTTTTTTGAGATACCACAAAAAAAAGTATGCATTTATAAAAAATATGTAATTTCTTGTACTAAACCAAGGCGAGACAATGTTAATACAGCAATCGCAGAGGATATAAAATTGTTAAAATTTAACCAAAACATACCCATAGTACCGACGAATTACCCTTCTGTATGTATTTTTTATATATTTGTCTTTGTTAATAACATATAACAACTTACTTTTGTTCACAATTAACACTTAAAATTTAAAATTTTGAATATGAAAAATCTTAGCAGATTATTGTTCGCTATGTTGCTTGTACTTGGTTATAGCAACGCTAATGCGCAAGACAAAAACAATCCTTGGCAAATTACCATCGGTGTAAACGCAGTTGATGCTTATCCTTCTGGAGACGGTAGTCTTTTTGCTGGAGGCGGTTTCGCGAGTGACTCTTTTGGAGATGAATTCGGAAATGCTTCTGATCACTGGAACATTTTACCTTCTTTATCAACTATTTCTGTATCGAAATATTTAAGCGATGGTTTCTCTTTTGGAGTAACAGGTTCTTTAAATAAAATCGAAAAATGGGGAGATATTAGCTCTGACCCAGATGTAGAAAACAGCGTTGATGATTTATCATACTACGGTGTTGATGGTACAATTAAATACAACTTTTTAGATGGAACTACAATTGATCCTTTCGTAGGTCTTGGTGGTGGTTACACTTGGATTGATGAAATTGGTGCTGGTACTGTAAATGGTACTGTTGGTTTAAACGTTTGGTTTAACGAAAACATCGGTTTAACATTACAAACATCTTACAAACATGCGTTTGAAGATTACTTAGATACTCACTTCCAACATACTGCTGGTATTTCTATCAAATTTGGTGGAACTGATACTGACGGTGATGGTATATTTGATAAAGATGACGCTTGTCCAGATGTTGCTGGTTTAGCTGCTTTCAACGGTTGTCCTGATACTGATGGTGACGGAATCGAAGATAGCAAAGATACTTGTCCAAACGAAGCTGGTACTGCTGAATTTAACGGTTGTCCTGATTCTGATGGTGATGGTGTAGCTGATAAAGATGATAACTGCCCAACTGTTGCAGGTTTAAAATCTTTAGCTGGTTGTCCTGATGCTGACGGTGACGGTGTAACTGATGCTGATGATAAATGTCCAGATGTTGCAGGTCCTGCTGCTAACAAAGGTTGTCCTTACCCTGATACTGATGGTGACGGTGTTTTAGACAAAGATGACAAATGTCCTGAAGTAAAAGGTACTGTTGCAAACGCTGGTTGTCCAGAAGTTACTGCAGCTGTTCAAAAACAATTAAACGAGTATGCTAAAACTATCTTATTCGATACTGGTAAATCTTCTATCAAAGCACAATCTGCTACTGTATTAGGTGACATCATCAATATCTTAAAAGAATACCCAACTTCTAAATTTACAGTTGAAGGGCATACTGATAGTATTGGTAGCGAAAAACTTAACCAAAGATTATCTGATTCAAGAGCTAATTCTGTAAAAGAATACTTAATTGAAAACGGTATCAACGCATTTAGATTATCTGCACTTGGTTACGGTGAATCTAAACCAATCGACTCTAACAAAACTAAAACTGGTAGAGCAAACAACAGACGTGTTGAAATTAACTTAGCTAAGTAATTAGATAAAGTTAACTTTAAATAAAATAAGTTTACAAAAAACGCTTCGGATATCCGAAGCGTTTTTTATTTTTATAAAATGATAACAACTTTCATTTTAGATGTTTTAAACGATTTAAAAAAGAACAACTACAATCTTTCTAAAGTCACATTTGTACTACCTAGTAAAAGAGCAGGTCTCTTTTTAAAACATCAATTAGTTCATGTTATCCAAGAGACGATATTTGTTCCAGATATTATAAGTATCGAAGAATTTGTCGAAGATCTATCTGGTCTTAAAACCACATCGAACACAGAATTACTTTTCGAATTTTACAACAGCTATTTAGCACTCACAAAAAAGGAAGATCAAGATACTTTTGAATCCTTTTCTAAATGGGCACAAATATTACTTCAAGACTTTAACGAAATTGATCGCTACCTGATTCCTCAGGAAAATATATTTAATTATTTAAGCGACATTCAAGAATTAACACATTGGTCTGTTGAAGCAAACCAGACCGAGTTTGTTAAAAAATATTTACAATTTTGGAATAAGCTTTACACCTATTACAAACATTTCACAAAAGAACTTTTAAATAAAAACATTGGCTACCAAGGTTTAATTTATAGAAAGGCCGCAGAAAACTGCAACACATATATAAACAACCTTACCGATAAGCAACACGTTTTCTTAGGTTTTAACGCTTTAAATACTGCTGAGGAGAACATTATTCAGCAATTTTTAAAACGTGGCTTAGCGAAGGTTTATTGGGATATTGATAGTGTTTTTATAAACAATCCAAAACATGATGCTGCACTCTTTACAAGGCAGCACAAAAAAAACTGGAAACATTTCGATAACCATCCGTTTGAATGGATTACCGAAAATTATTCCAAAGAAAAAAATATAAACATTTATGGCGTTCCGAAAAACATCGGGCAAGCCAAATATATCGGCACACTATTAAAAAATATAGAAGCAGAAACTAAATCACTACAAAGCACCGCTGTTGTTTTAGGTGATGAAAACCTATTAATTCCTGTATTAAACTCCATACCATCATCGGTAGAAGCGCTAAATATCACCATGGGATTTCCATTAAAATCCATTCCATTAGCATCCCTTTTTGAAAGTTTATTTCATATCCATAAAACATCGGGTAACGCCTTTTATTTTAAAGACGTTGTTAAAGTGTTATCACATCAATTTGTTCGTCCGTTATTTTACATAGACAATATCGATTACGCTGCCAAAATTATTGAAACCATAGATAGCAACAACCTGGTGTATCTTACTCTAGTCCGTTTAAAAGAAATAAGCAAACTCTCTAACGAGATTTTAGATTTACTATTTTCAAACTGGAATACATCTATAGATTTAGCACTAAAGAATTGCGGTCTAATCATTTCAAAAATAAAAATCTATTTAGACGAAAACAAAGATGCTAATTTACTTTCTTTAGAATACCTGTATCGTTTTAATGAATTGTTCAATGCACTTTCCTTGTTAAACTCGAAATACAACCACATCAAAGATATTTCAACATTGTTTGGTGTTTATAAAGAATTACTGAGTTCGGAAACCTTAGATTTCCAAGGCGAACCTTTGCAAGGTTTACAAATTATGGGAATGCTAGAATCGCGTGTTTTAGATTTTGAAACCGTAATTATTTCTTCGGTAAATGAAGGTATTCTTCCTTCAGGAAAAAGCAATAATTCATTCATCCCTTTTGATGTTAAAATAGAAAACAAACTACCCACTTATAAAGAAAAAGATGCCGTTTACACCTATCACTTCTATAGGTTACTGCAACGTGCAAAAAATGTCTACATACTTTATAACACAGAAGCAGATGTGCTAACAGGTGGTGAAAAAAGCCGTTTTATTACACAACTCGAATTAGAAAACATCCATAACATACACCACGAAATTATAGCGCCACATGTACCTGTAATTACTCCCGAATTAAAAGTGGTAGAAAAAACTGAAGATTCGCAAACCCGATTAAAAGAGATAGCCTCTAAAGGCTTTTCTCCATCTTCGCTTACTAACTACGTTAGAAACCCGATAGATTTTTATTATCAGAAAATTTTAAAAATTAAGGAACATGATGAAGTTGAAGAAACCGTTGCAGCAAACACTCTAGGAACTGTTGTCCATAATACATTAGAAGATTTCTACAAACCATTAGAAAAGTCTTTTTTATCGGTTGATATTATTAAAAAGCTTAAAACCCAAATTAATGAAAAAGTCACTTTTCATTTTAAAAATGAATTTAAAGAAGGTGATATTACAAAAGGAAAGAATCTTATTATTTACGAAATTGCAAAGCGTTATGTTTCAAACTTTTTAGATTTAGAAATTGAAGATTTAAAGGCCGGTAATGAAATAAAAATAATCAAAATAGAATCAAACAATAATGTTTTAATCGAAATTCCAGAACTCGATTTCCCTGTAAAACTCACAGGAAAAGTAGATCGTGTAGACGAATATAACGGTGTAACTAGAATTGTAGATTACAAAACAGGCCGTGTTGATGCCAATAAAGTTGAAATTGTAAACTGGGAAGACATCACTACCGATTATACCAAATACAGCAAAAGCTTTCAGGTGTTAACCTATGCTTACATGATGTTATTATCTAATGAAATTACGCTTCCAGTAGAAGCTGGTATTATTTCATTCAAAAACTTAAAAGCAGGATTTTTAAAGTTTTCTAAAAAAGATAAAGCCGGCAATGGCGCTAAAAAAGATGCTCTAATTACTCAAGAAACACTAGATGATTTCTATGTTGAATTAAAAACACTAATTTTAGAAATCTGTAATCCTAACATACCATTCACCGAAAAGGAAGTATAATATGATATCCAAAGAAAGCTATATTATAAATGGAAAGCACAAAAAATCGATTTTAATTGATGTTAGTTTTGTTGCCGAAAAAACAAATATTCCTATTATTATTTTTTGTCATGGTTATAAAGGTTTTAAAGATTGGGGTGCTTGGAATTTAATGGCAAACGCTTTCGCGGAAGCGGGATTTTGTTTTATAAAATTCAATTTTTCGCATAATGGTGGCACCATGGAACAACCTATTGATTTTCCTGATTTAGATGCCTTCGGAAACAATAATTACACAAAAGAATTAGATGACTTAGAATCAATTATCGATTGGATTTCAGATAATAAAAAACTTAAACCTATAATAAATTTAAACAGTCTAAATTTAATAGGTCATAGCAGAGGTGGCGGTATTGTATTGATTAAAGCTGAAGAAGATAAACGAGTTACAACCGTAATAAGCTTAGCTGGTGTTTGTGATTTTAGAAAAAGAACAGCAACTGCAGGTGGTTTGGCCGAGTGGAAAAACACTGGTGTAAAATATGTTTTAAACGGAAGAACAAAACAACAAATGCCACATTTTTATCAGTTTTATGAAGATTTCATTAAAAATGAAGAAAGATTAACCATAAAACGCGCGGTTTCTAACTTAAAAACACCACACTTAATTATTCATGGTGATAGTGATACCAGCGTTCTTATTGATGAGGCTAATCAACTTCATGAATGGAATCCGCAAAGCCAACTTGAAATTATACAAGATGCAAATCATGTATTTAATACCAAACACCCTTGGGATTCGAATACACTACCTAAAGAACTTCAAAAGGTTATAAATTGTTCTGTTTCATTTATAAAAAACAAATAGCACATAAAGTAAACCCTACTCAACTAAAAACCTTTAAATACTTCATTTAGTCTAATTTAGTTAAAGGTATTTTTTAAATTTGTTTTTATGGATCATAATAACCTACCCTTAAATGATATTTATGCGCCTGAAAACCGCATTTATGTGGCTACAGATTGTATCATTTTTGGTTTTGATAAAGGCATTTTAAAATTATTAGTTTTTGAAAGACGCGTAGAACCTTTTAAAGGTACTTTATCTTTAATTGGAAGTTTTGTAAAACCTAACGAAGCTGCAAATGAGGCCGCTAGACGGGTTTTAAAAGAAATTACGGGTTTAGAGAACATCTTTATGGAAGAGTTAAAAACCTACTCTAATATTGACCGAGATCCTGGTGCACGCTGTATTTCTATAGCACACTACGCATTAATTCGTATTGATGATTATGATAAGGAATTGGTTATAAAACACGATGCTATTTGGTACGAGGTAGATAAACTCCCAAAATTAGTTTTAGATCACGATTTAATGATTGAAGATGCATTAAATAGATTACGCAGAAAAGCTAGATTTTACCCTATTGGATTTGAGTTACTTCCTAAAAAATTTACGATTCCGCAGTTTCAAAATTTATACGAAGCCATTTTCCAGAAAACTTTAGATACTAGAAATTTCAGAAAAAAATTAATGTCTTTAAAGTTACTTATTCCATTAAATGAAAAGGATAAATCGGGTTCTAAAAAAGGTGCTTTCTTATATAAATTCGATTACAAAAAATATAAAAGATTAGAGGAAAAAGGCTTTAACTTTTCATTGTTTAAAAATTAATTTTTTCAAATAAAAAAGAGTTAAGCAAAAACTTAACTCTTTTAAACAATCTAAACTAATAAACACAATTTTTAGTCTTCGCTATTATAGTTATTATTAATCGAACTCTTCAATTTCTATAATTCAAATTTAGCTTCTAGCTCAGTAACTGAACTTCCACCAACAAAGACTTTAAAATCGCCCGATTCCACAATAAAATCACCACTATTATTATAAAACCCAAGTTCTTTTTCTGTTAATTGAAATGTTATCGTTTTAGCTTCGTTTGGCTCCAACTCAACCAATTCAAAACCTTTTAATTCTTTTACTGGGCGTGTTACGCTAGCAAATAAATCGCGAATGTATAATTGCGCAACTTCTTTACCTTTATACTTTCCAGTGTTTTTTAATTCAACTGAAACCTCAACATGGGTATCTGAAATTTTGTTCACTTTTAAATCACTATAAGAAAACGAGGTATAACTTAATCCGTGCCCAAAAGCATAAAGAGGCGTATTACTTTCGTCTATATAATGCGACCAAAACACGCTATTGGGCTCGTTTGCTGCTGGACGCCCTGTGTTTTTATAATTGTAATAAATAGGTACTTGTCCAACACTTCTAGGAAATGTCATAGGTAATTTACCACTCGGGTTATAATCACCATACAATACTTGCGCAATTGCATGACCACTTTGTGTACCCAATTGCCATCCTTCTACAATAGCAGGAATATGTGCGTCTGCCCAAGAAATAGTTAACGGCCTTCCATTGTTCAATACTAAAACAATATTTTTATTAACAGCGTAAACAGCTTCTAATAACTCTTGTTGAACGCCAGGTAGACCTATTTTAGATCGGCTTCGTGCTTCTCCACTCTGAAAACCGTGTTCACCTAACACCATTATTACAACATCGGCGTTTTCAGCTACTTTCTTAGCTTCTTCAAAACCACTTTTATCTTTGGTATTAATTTCTAATTCAAAAGGAAAAGAAGCCTCTCCAAGTGCCACATCGGCACCTTTTGCATATGTAACCTTGTTACCAGAATATTTAGCTAAACCTTCTAAAACAGAAACCGCTGTATTATCGTCTGCAGCAATTCTCCAACTTCCGAGCGGACTTGTTTTATCGTTAGCCAAAACACCAATAACAGCAATATTCTGTCCCTTCTTTTTTAAAGGCAATACGTTATTTTCGTTTTTAAGAAGTACAATAGATTTTTTTGCAACATCTAAAACGGCATCATTTATTTTCTGACTTCCAATGATATCTTTCTCCCTTTTTTCATCACAATATTTATAAGGATCATCAAAAAGTCCTAATTCAAACTTCACTTTCAAAATACGAGAAGCTGCATCATTAATTAGATCTTCATTAACTTTTCCTTCTTTCACCAAATTAGCCAACTCATTGACGTACGCATAAGATTCCATATCCATATCCGAACCCGCTTTTACTGAAAGTTCGGCAGCATGTTTTACATTTTCGGCATAACCATGGTTTATCATTTCAGACATAGAACCCCAATCGGATACTACAAATCCATCGAATTTCCATTTATCTTTTAAAACATCACGTTGTAAAAACGCATTTGCTGTAGCAGGAATTCCGTTTAATTCGTTAAAAGAGTTCATAAAAGTTTTTACGCCAGCATCTACGGTTGCTTTAAATGGTGGAAAAATAATATTATTTAAGGTTGAAGTTCCAACATCTACCGTATTATAATCTTTTCCTGATTCGGTAAACCCATAACCTGCCCAATGCTTTGCACAGGCTGCAATGGTATTTGGTTGAGTTAAATCTTCACCTTGAAAACCTTGTACTCTAGCTATCGCTATTTTAGACCCTAAATAAGTATCTTCTCCTGCACCTTCCATAACACGTCCCCAGCGAGCATCTCTAGAAATATCTACCATAGGAGCGAACGTCCAGTTAATACCAGCCGCGGAAGCTTCTAAAGCTGCAATTTCTGCCGATTTTTTAATAGCTTCTAAATCCCAACTCGCCGCTTCAGCTAATGGAATTGGACTTAACGTTTTATAACCGTGAATAACATCAAAACCAATAATTAAAGGAATACCCAAACGCGTTTCTTCAACCGCAATTTTTTGAACGGCACGCACCTCTTCTACTCCACGAACATTAAGCATAGAACCAACGTAGCCTTTTCTTAAATGTTCATATTTATGGGCCGCATCGCCAGAAGACGGTGTTGGACCGGTAACGTTCCAAAACCCGTTATACTGATTCATTTGCCCAATTTTTTCTTCCAAAGTCATTTTTGAAAGTAATTCAGCAACTTTTTGATCTACAGTGGTTTCTTTGCTTGTTAACTTTTGCGCCAAAGTTTTATTTTGACCAATGGCGCTACTCGACATAAAAACGACTGAAACTATCGTTAAAAAAACTAATTTATGTGCTCTCATATTATTATTCGTAAACTCTTACATAATCGATTTCCATTGTATCTTCAGTAAATGCCGGATCAATATCGCCACCTAATGTACCGCCCATAGCAACATTTAAGATTAAGAAGAAATCTTTATCATAAAATGGTAAATCGGCATTGTTATCCATGGCAACAACCACAACGTTATCTAATAAAACAGTGATTTTTGCCTCTGTCCACTCCAAAGTGTATAGATGAAATTCTGAAGACGCATTTTCTACAGAAATGGTTTCTCCATAACTCGCATTAGCATTTGTGCCTGTATCGAACCAATGGTATGTACCTAAAGATGTGTTTTTATCAGCACCAGTTTGTTCCATAATATCAATTTCTCCACACATTGGCCAACCAACTTCTGGAAAATTAGCACCTAACATCCAAATAGCAGGCCATGTACCTTGTGCTGCTGGAAGTTTAGCTTTTACCTCAACACGACCATATTTAAATTCGTATAAGTCGATAGATTTTAAACGTGCAGATGTGTAATCTGTACCATCTTTTTTGGCAGTAATTTTAAGCATACCATCTTCAACAATGACATTACTAGCATCTTCAGTATATGTTTGTACTTCTTGGTTTCCCCAGCCTCCTGCACCTAAATCGTAAGTCCAATTAGCAGCATTTGGCGCTCCATCAGTATCAAACTCATCAGACCATGCTAGTGTATTAAATTCCGATTCGAAATCGGCTTCTCCTTCTACCGGTTTACTAGATGTAAATACATGATACCATGCTTCACCACCACCTACTTGAATAATTCTAACACGTAACTCATCTTCACTTATAGAAATAATATCGTAAGTACTAGCACCAACATACCATCCCATAAAACCACCATCCGAAATTTCGAAAGTTGATTGTCTATAAGGCTCATCATTATAACTACCTTCTAAAGCTGCTTTTGATGTTGATGGTAAAAATGATACATTTTTGACACCAAACATAGTTGTTGCAACCGTTTCATCGTGACAAGTATCGCCATCTACCCCTAAATCATCGGCATAAGTTCCTGGCACAAAAGCAGGACCAACCGTTTGTTCGAAGGTTAAGCCATTTTCACCACGAGTAAACACAAATTCATTAGCGTACATACAATATTTCTCTTCATCCCAAGGCTGAATTGCATTCCACCAAGCTTCATAAGCAAACTCGCCATTTCCATAATCATCTTCAACTGGACCTAAACCAACATGAAGCGGAATATTTGCTGCCCAATACCAAGTTTTAGAATCGCCAACTAATTCACCTGCTAAAAAGTTTTCAGCTTCTACATCAGAGAATGAACTAAACACTTCAACTTCCATAGACGTACTAGACATTACACCTCCAGTACCAACAGCACTAGCTACAACCGTGTATGTATTTATACCTGTTTGTGTAAACCTGTGCACCGTTTCTCCAGATGGAGCAACGCCTGTTTTACCATCACCAAAATTAAATTGATATGTAATTTCGTTATCTGCAGTAGATGTAAAATTCACAATTCCGCTACCATCTCCGTAAGGATTATCGGCATCTTGCCCAACAATTTCAGCAGATATTGTTACCCCTGTTGGAGCTACAATATTACCTATCGCTGCATCGTCGTCTTGACAACTTGTAAAGAGAAATGTTAGCGACAGAATAAATCCTATATAATATTTTAAGTTTTTCATATATCTTAAGTTTTAAATTCTTTCCAGTTTAAATTGCCAAAATGTTCCTGATCCAGTACCTGTTTCAATACTTACACTTATTGTATTATTATCTATAAAAGATACATTGTATGTAACAAAATCTGGTGCATCTGCAGGATTAGAAAGTTCTCCTGTATTTGTTCCTTTAGGTAAACCAATATAAGCTCCTAAACCGTTTAAGGTTAAAACATTATTATCGTATATAAATGTTGCAGGATTTGAACCATCGTGAGGCGCAACAGGTGTTGCACAGCCATCGGCTCCATTTTGCCAACTCTCAACCCAAGTTTCTGAACCTAATACATTTTTAAAAGAACCATCAGCCCCAAAAATATAAGCATCATCATAATAACAAGCTCTGTCGGCAACACAAGCATCATCACAGTTCCACCAAGAAATATCGCCAACTGATGGACCAACACCTAAAGCACCAGCTTCTTGAGCCAATTGCCATGTTCCCGTTAATGGTGACGCTACAACACCTTCTCTAACTAAAGTAAATTGCCAAAATGTTCCAGAACCTGTTCCTGTCTCTATAACAACTGATATGGTGTTCGGATCTATAAATGTTGCACTATAAACAATTGATTCTGGCGCATCCGCAGGATTTGAAATCTCACCAGTATTTGTACCTTTTGGAAGCCCAATAAAAGCTCCAATACCATTAAGGGTAATTGTATTTTCATCTGCGTTATAAACATAAGTAGCAGCATTAGAACCATCATGTGGTGCAACCGGAGCAGCACAACCATCCGATCCGTTTTGCCAGCCTTCTACCCAAGTTTCTGAACCTAAAACGTTTTCAAATGAACCATCTTCATTAAACACATAAGTATCATCATAATAACATGCTCTTTCCGCAACGCAAGCGTCATCACAACTCCACCAAGAAATATCTCCTGCGGCTGGACCTACGCCTAAAGCGCCAGCTGTTGAAGCGACCTTCCATGTACCCACAATTCCTGTTTCAACATCCGAAGGTACTTTGTAGAAATATAGGTTATCTATAAAAATAGTACCCGCTCCTGAATTTACACCTTCAAATTTAAATTGAATAATATTTGAAAAATCGACTGCTGGATTTTGATCTGTAAAGGTAGATAATGGAATATCAAAAGAAGTCCATTGATCCTGATTCAACTCCAAAGTCACAGCAGTTTCATTAGGCCCTGCGCTAATAGGTGACATTTTAGCATCAAAATCTGCATTTGCTGTCCAAACATCTACATGTATAAATTCCATTGCAGAAGCATCTAAAGGCACACTGCTAAAATCAATTCCTTGGTAAGTAATATCTCCGTATTGAATAATGTTATCACCACCTACTTCAATTTGTGTGTACGTTGTAGTTTGCCCCCAATTAGGATAATAATCTATTGGACTAGGATCTGTATAAGAATCACTAAAAACTGAAAGAACATCGGCTTCTGATCTAATTGGCGTTGGAGCACCTTCTAAAGGCTGTAATATTGCTGTAACCACAAACTCTTCGCTATATTCTGTAGTTTCAATAGCCGCACTTTTTGCAACAACTTTAATAGTATAAGTTCCTGCCTCTGCGTATTGATATGAAATGGTTTCTTCTAAATTTAAAGTCATTGGAGTTTCATCTGTAGACTCTCCAAAATAAACTTCGTACATGGTAGCAAAATCTGCTACAGCAGAAAGGTTTACTTGTTTAGAAATAGCCGCATCGTTTTCAATAGTTACTACTAAATTTTCTGGAGCCTTAAAAGACACCACAACACTTTGTGTAACAATTGTAGTTAATCCGTTTAGACTTACTGCTGTAATTGTAGCCTCGTAAGTTCCTTCTTCGTAAACGTGTTCGATACCATTTCCTGGTGTAATTTCAGTTACTTCTTCCGAACCATCGCCAAAATTAACGTTATAACTTACAGCTCCTTCCGCCAATGGCGTAATAGTTACCATACCCGTGTTATCTTGTGTTACGCTTACTGCTGCCGTAACGTTTGTTGGAGCGGTGATTTTATCGGCATAATCTAAATTATCATCTTCTGCACAACTAATAGCTACTAGTGTAAAAAGACATAAACTGAATGCATATTTTATAAATCTCATCATGTTCTGTTTTTATTAATAATTATCGTTTTGTGCCCAGTTTCCGTTTGAAAATTGGATTTCTTCAATAGGAATAGGAAATACTTCGTTTTTACCTGCCGTAAATCCGTCGATTTCTGCACCTCTACCTGTACGCACTAAATCGAAAAAGCGATGACCTTCGCCTACTAATTCTACACGACGTTCATGAGCAATAGCATCGGTAAGTGTTGCTCCCGTAGATGTTACATCATTTGCTGTTCCAAACGCTCTTTCACGCACACGGTTTAAATAACCTTGTGCCTTACTATCACTAATTTCTCCACGATTATAAGCCTCAGCAGCCATTAATAGCACATCTGCAAAACGAATAGCACGATAATTATTTGGATTTGTTAAGTTTTGATCGCCCGTGTTTAAATCTCCTTTACGTGCAATATATTTTCTGTTGAAATATCCAGTATGTTCGTTTCCTTCCCCATAAGTTGCACTATTTGCTGTTGCCCAAGCTTCTATATCTAAAATAGCTACATCTTTACGTAAATCTCCAGCTTCAAACTCGTCTACAACTTCTTGTGTTGGCACGTTAAAACTAAATCCAGAATCGAAAGTTGGTCCGGTGTAATTTCTAATACCATTAAATCCAACAGCTACATTACCTTCACTACATTGTAAACACTCAAAACCAGCTCCTTCAGCATCGGAATATTGAACCTCAAAAACAGATTCTATATTATTCTCTCCATCGGTTTCGAAAATTGTATCATAATCGCTAACTAAATCATAAGGACCTTCTGTAATTAATTGATCTAAAACTGTTGTAGCCTCAGTAAATTTATTTTGGTATAAATACGCTTTACCTAACAAAGCTTGTGCAGAACCTTTTGTTGCTCTACCTACTTGTGGAGCTGTATAGTTTAAATTATCTACGGCATATTTTAAATCGGCTTCAATTAAAGCATAGACATCTGCAGCTGGCGAACGTGGAACACTTGTTTCATCACCTAAAACAAAACGTGTTTCTTTTAACGGCACATCACCAAACCATTTTATTAATTCGAAATAATAGTAAGCCCTTAAAAAGTGAGCTTCACCTAAAATAATTTCTTTGCCTTCAAAATCTGTTTTATCTTGAAACTCCAAAATAAAGTTAGCACGGTTTACACCTGCGTACATCCATTCCCAAAGCTTTTTTAATTCCGCATTAACTGGCGTATGTATCATATCATCAATTTGCTGCCAAGCCATAACATCAGTTGCACTTTCTCCACCACAAAGGGTATTATCTGAGGCTATTTCACCTAAAATAACATTTAAGTAAGTAGACTGCATTAAATCGTAAGCACCAACGAGGGCGTTGTAATAATCGGTCTCGGAGTTGAAATAGCTTTCAGAATCTATACTGTATCTATCAACTTCTTCTAAGTAAGAATCTCCACAAGAATTAGCGCCTAGCACTAAAACCAACAAGAAGAATCCTTTAAGTTTATTTATATATTTTTTCATCTTTTAAATATTTTATATAGATAGGTTTAAGCCTAAAATGAATTGTCTTGAAATTGGGTAGAAACCATAATCGATACCACCACCAATAGCGTCGCCATTAGTTGCAGCAGGATCGTAACCACGGTATTTAGTTAACGTAAAAGCGTTGTTTACTTTAGTATAAATACGAAATTTGCTAATCCCTAATTTATCGATAACATCTTGTGGTAACGAGTAGCCTAATTGTATATTTTGCATTCTTAAGAATGAAGAATCTTCCACATAGAAATCTGAGAACAATTTATTAGTTGTTGCCCCAGTAGTAGCTCTTGGCACAGAATTACTTGTTCCTTCACCAGTCCAGCGGTCTAAATATAAACTTAAGCGGTTTACGTTAGGTTGGTCACGCTCGTAGTTACGTACTGTTTCCTTACCTAGCTCAGCATACATATATGCACTGAAATCGAAATTTTTATAGTTGAAATTAAAATTTAAACCCATAATATAATCTGCTTGAGGCTTACCGATATAAGTTCTATCGTCTATTGTAATTTCTCCATCTTCATTAACATCCACAAAACGAATATCTCCTGGAGCAGCTGCAGACCCTAAACCAACTTGCGAAGGTGCCGCATCTACTTCTGCTTGATTTTGGAAAATACCATCAGATTTAAGCCCGTAGAAATAACCTATTGGTTGCCCTACTTCCATTCTAGAAATAGCTGGTTGTCCTACACTAAAAGAACCACCTTCGGATACAACACCGTTACTAACTGCTGTTACTTCTCCATTAATTTTAGTAACGTTATAGCTTACACCATATGAAAAATCATCAGATACAGATTCTTTATAGTTTAAAAATAACTCAACACCTCTATTACGTGTTGTACCAGCATTAACTGTTGGCAAACCTGCTCCTGGCGCACCTCCTCCTAAAATTCCTGAAATAGGGAAGTTTTCTATTAATAAATCATTTCTGTCTTCAATAAAATAATCGGCTACAACTTCAAGCTTGTTATTAAACAAATTCATATCTAAACCAATATCCAGTTTCTCTGCAGTTTCCCAAGATGCTTCTGGATTAGGTATTCTACCATTAGCCGTACCCGTTACTAATGTTCCATCCAGAACATAAGTAGCCTCACCACTTAATAAAGCACGGTATAAATCGTCTCCAACATTATTACCTAATGTACCGTAACTTGCTCTAAGTTTTAAGAAGTTTATTACGTTAGAATCTTTTAAGAAGTCTTCATCAGAAATTTTCCAACCACCAGTAGCCGAGTAGAAATAATCAATTCTGTTTTCTGGTGAAAAATCTGAAGAACCATCACGACGTACCATAGCAGATAGCAAATATTTAGAATCATAATCGTACTGCAATCTTCCGAAGTAAGATGATAAACGTGAATCGTAAATATAAGAGCTTGTAGATTTTGCTTCACTTAAACCATTGGCCAAAGAAATATCGGCAAATTCCCAAGAATTGTTTGGAACATCGAAACCTGTACCTTGCAAATTATCGCCCCAAGAACGTTGCGCACTAGTACCTAATGTAAAGGTTGTATTATGCTTTTCGTTAAATACTTTATTATAGGTAGCAAAAGTATCCCAAGTATAAGAGTTGTTGGTGTTTTGAGTTTGTATTACACTACTTCTGTCGTTATTAAAAACTTTACCAGAACCATAACCTACAATTGGAAAAAACTCCTTTTTGTTATCATTATAAGATTTTAAACCAATACGAGATGTTACTTTAAAACCTTCGAAAGCTTCATATTCTAACTGAAATGTACCCTCAATAGAATTTCCAGAATACTTATTAAAAGTATTTGATATTTGAGAAATTGGATTCACAACCTCATTCCCTAAAAACCCAGATGTATCTTGTTGATCTAAACTATATGTCGGCGCATAATTAAGAGCGTTGAATAGAGGTGTACCCAAAGCGTTTTCGCCAATTGTTTTTCTGTTGTTATTGAAATAGTTAGCCGATGTGGTGAATTTCAATTTTTCAGTAATATCGAATCCTAATTTAATTTTAGCATTTGCACGACTAAAATTTGATTTATCGCTAGCAATAATACCATCTTGTTCTAAAACAGAACCACCAAAATAATATGTACTCTTTTCTCCTCCACCCGTAACAGATAAATTATGACTTGTTATTGGTGCTTGATCAAAAAGCTCACTTTGCCAGTTAATACCTGTACCTAAACCACTAATATTTGGATAAGGCAATGCTTGGCCATTGGCTGCATAACTTTCGTTTAAAATTAAAGCATATTCTGTAGCGTTTAAATAAGGTAATTCACGCGTGGTTTCTTGAATTCCTGTGTAACCATTATAGCTAATTTTAGCTGCAGAGTTTTTCTTTCCTTGTTTTGTAGTTACTAAAACCACCCCATTTGCTCCCTGAATACCATAAATGGCAGCTTGGGCATCTTTTAAAATAGAGAACGTTTCAATATCACTTGGGTTAATAGAGTTTAAATCTCCCTTATAACCATCAATAATAACTAAAGGACCATTATCTCCGTTAGAACTTACACCACGAATTAAAATATTAAAATTTCCACCTGGTGAGCCTGAAGGTGATGTTACCGAAACCCCAGCCGAAGTACCTTGTAAAGCTTGTGCAGCATCTACTGGGCGTAAATCTTCTAAAGTGGCAGCGCTTACAATAGAAACCGCTCCCGTTACATCTTTCTTTTTCTGCGTACCATAACCCACAACAACTACCTCATCTAGTTGTGCTAAATCTTCTTTTAATTGAATGGTTAAACTTTTGTTGCTTGTAATTACTAGTTCCTGCGTTATATATCCTATATAACTAACTGAAATAGTTGCTCCGTTTTTCACTCCTGATAATACGAAGTTACCATCAAAATCTGTTGTAGTTCCTTTAGTGGAATTATTAACAATGATGTTCGCTCCAGGAATTGGAAATCCAGATCCGTCCTGTACATTTCCGCTTATATCTATATTCTGTGCACCTGAGTATGCCATGAAGAATAAAGCTAAAATTTTGAATAGCGTGTGTCTCATAAATTTGTTTAGTTTTTGTTTATCATAAAGTTAAGTTAACAAATTAACATATTAATAAAAATCACCTCAACAAAAAACATACATCATAAAAAAAGGTGGTTAATTTTACTAAATCACCAATAAACACAAGCTTTTAAAGTTCAACCTCTCTTTTGATATAAACTGTTAAAACCATGCTAAATTCAACGATGTTGTGGTAATGTATAGGCGATAAACTAAAATGTTGTGCTATTTTGAGAATAAAAAAATGGGATTCACCCCTAATTTAGCCCCCAAACATATTTCCTCCCAAAAGGATGTAGCATTTGATCTTGATCTTGCACAAATAAAAAACCGCCACAAGTTGTATGAATTAAAGCTTGAAACCGTTAAAATGATTATGCCTAGCCATAATAACTCATAAGGATTTGACACACAATACTTAACACACCACCTACCATGAACAAACTAATTCACTCTCTTATTACAGTACAAATTCTTGCAAATTAACCAACCTAATTATGCTTTACTCTTTATTAAGCAAAGTAACACACTAAAAAATTAAAGCATTGCTCTAACCTAAAACAAAAAGGGCTGAGAAAATATTTTCTCAACCCTTTACTCTAAAAACTACTACTCTAAACTAACTATCCCTATTTAAATTTAATTAAATGTAATATTATCAAAATACACCACGTTATCTGAAGCTCTACCATCTATAAAATCTGGAAAAACAATAACTTGATCTACATTAGTTGTTCCATCTTGACCTATTATACCAAGAAGATGACTGAAATCGAATGTTAACTCTTCCCATTCATTAATTTTCGTATTAGCTACTTTCACTTCGGGTTGAGCCCCTCCATTTGCACTAGCCAATTTAATTCCAACATCGCTAATCACGGTTTTGTATACCATAATTTTAATAGTCGTATTAGAAGCAGAAACGGTCCAAGTAATACCCATTTCACCATGTGCTATTTCAGTTCCAACCCATGGTGCTCCTGCTTGTAATGCAGTAATCTTAGCTACCGTTGAAGATGTATTTATTCCTGACGCACTTGGATTGGTTACAAATTCTAATGGTGAATTCCCTACGTTTTCAAAAACATTCCATGTCCAGCCTGCACCAAACCCAGATGGTTCAAAATCAATAGGAAGTGTCAAGTTATAATCCCCACTATTACCACCTGATGCTTGTAGCGTAAAAGTAACAGTATAAGTAGATGTTGTTACCCCATCTTCTGCTGTTACAACTATGGTAGTTTCACCTGGAAGTGATCCCGCTGGAGTTATTACAGAACTGGCAGCTCCTTGAGTTTCGGTTACTGTTACCGTTGGAACTGTTGTTGTTCCTTCAGGTAAAGTTACAGAATAGCTTAATGTATCCGGATTGAAACCTGAAATGCTATTACCATCAACCTTCAAGTCTGATAGAGTCGCATCCTGTTCTGTTGAAACTTCGAATTTATTGAACGTAATATTATCAAAATAAGTTACTACATCTGAAGATCTTCCGTCAGTAAATTCTGGAAATACAATAATTTGATCAATATTAGTAGAACCATCAAGTCCATTACCAATTCTACTACTAAAATCGAATGTTAATTCTTCCCATTCGTTAATTTTAGTATTAGCAACCTTTATCTCTCCTTGCGCACCTCCTGCAGCATTTGCCAACTTAATACCAACATCGCTAATTACCGTTTTATATACCATAATTTTGATTACTGCATTTGAAGCTGAAAGATCCCATGTAATTCCCATTTCTCCGTGTACTGTTTCAGCACCTACCCATGGAGCGCCTGCTTGTCTTGCTGTTATTTTAGCAACTTGAGCAGATGTGTTTATGCCTGACGCACTTGGATTAGCAACAAATTCTACTGGTGGATTGTCTTCATTCTCAAAAACATTCCAAGACCAATTAGCTCCAAACCCTGTAGACTCAAAATCGATAGGTTTATCAAGGCTATATGCTCCAGTACTCCCACCACCACTAGTTCTTTCATAAAGTTTTAGATCATCGAAATAATACGTATTCGTATTTGCTTCTGCTAAATCAAAGATTAAAACAATTCTATCATATTTATTATCATTATTACTAGTGAATGCGAAAGTCAACTCTTCCCATTCATTTGTTTTAGTAGTTGCTAAATCTATTTCGGTATTTACCGATGGATCAGCAATGGATTCAAGCTTTAATAATACAGTATAACCCGGCTGAGCCGAATACACTTTAACTTTTAATCCTGCATTTGAGCTTAAATCTAATTTAGCATCTAAATCTATTTGGTTATTATCCCAAGGATTAGTTCCACTTTTTGTGATTTGAGCCACTTTACAAGAACTATTTACACTATTATCAGAATCTGGGTTGTCCGCCCAAACAAACGTTGCATTGTCATTTGTAATACTAGAAGTAAGGTCAGACATAAAAGTCATATTTAAACCCGCAGCTGTATTATTTTCTGTAGATTCTTCAACACAAGCATTTCCTACTGAACCTGTACCATAAAGCATTAAATCATCGAAATAATAAGTATCTGTATTTCCTGCATTAAGATCAAAGAAAATAACAATCTTATCAAACTTTTCACTTTCCGTACTTGCAAATGGAAATTCTATTTCTTCCCATTCATTAGTTTTTGTAGTTGCAACCTCTAATTCAGTGTTATTTTCTGGAGCACCGTTTTCTTCAAGTTTCACTCTTACTGTGAAGCCTGGCACAGCCGAATAAACCTTCATTTTTAAACCTGCGTTTGCAACAAAATCTAATTTAGCATCTAAACTGATTTGAGTATTATCCCAAGGATTGCTTCCTAACTTCGTTATTTTAGCAACTTTACAAGACATATTTAAATCATTATCAAAATCAGGATTAGCTGCCCATTCGAAAGAAGTACCATCTGCAACAACACTCGCTGTAGGATCTGACATGAACGTCATGTTTAAATCCACTGCGCTGTTAGACTCTTCAGTTTCCGCAGTACATGGTGCTGGAGGCGTTTCTATTTGCATAACATCATCCATATAGAATGTACCCAAAGTTTTCCCTGGACCATCCACAAATAATGTTAATCTTGAATATTTATCTGAAGGATTAAAACTAAATAACAATGTTTCCCATCCAGTACCTGTATGACTCACTGCAACTTCAGTATCTGCACCTGTACCTTCTTCAAGTTTCATTAAAACAGTTGTAGCCGCATCTGCCCAAAAATTCATACTTACAGTTTTTTCTGTTGCCAAATCTATATCAATTCCAAGATCGAAGTTAACACCCTCATACTCGGCTCCACTATTAGTAATAGCACCTACATTAGAAGCTACATTGTTTACTCCTGATACATCTGGATTCTCAACAATTTCAAAAGTAGCACCGTTAAAAACGGCCGCATTATATACTACATCTGCATTATCAAAATTAATTGGCAACCCCAGTTTTTCTGGTATTGTAAATGTTATTTCACTCTCGAAAGTATCTGTTGCTCCTGCAACATTTTTAGACTCTAACACAACCGTATACGTTCCGCTTTTATCATATGTATTTATTGGGTTTTTTTCCGTAGATGTGTTTTCATCTCCAAAAGACCACTCGTAACTACTCGCGTTTTCAGAAATATTTATAAAAACAACTGTTCCCGTTTCTAAATTAATGGTATAAGTAAATCCTGCTATAATTTGAGGATAATTATCATCGTCGTTGTTACACCCCACAAAGGATAACACTAAAAGCAAAATCGAAATTTGCTTTATATTTTTAATTAGTTGTTTCATAATCTTTAATATTTTCAGTTTAGTCAATTAAATTATTTTTATACACTCTTACATAATCTACAAGCATGGTTTGAGGAAAAACAGTTTCTCCATTTGGCGCACCTACATAATCTCCTCCAACAGCCATATTGATTATTATAAAGAAGGGATGATCGTAAACCCATTCTCCAGTAACATCATCTGGTGTTATTTGGTTGTACAAAAAACCATCTACGTAATAGTTAATATATTCTGGTCCCCATTCAATCCCAAATATGTGAAATCCTGTATCGAACCTATCATTTGTTAATTCATAACTTTTCGATATAGATTCTCCTGCCGAATATCCTGGACCGTGCACTGTACCATTAATTAAAGTTGGTTCTTGCCCACGGTTTTCCATAATATCAATTTCACCACATTGTGGCCAACCAACCTCATCAATATCTGCTCCTAATAACCAAAATGCCGGCCAAATACCTTGACCATACGGCAACCTAATACGCGCTTCAAAACGCCCATAAGCTTGCTCAAACTTTCCTTTTGTTATTATTCTAGCAGAAGTATAATCAGAACCTTGAAATGACTCTTTGTTAGCCGTCATTATCAATATTCCATTTTGAACAACAGCATTTTCTGTACGGTTTGTATAATATTGAAGCTCGTTATTTCCCCAGCCGTTTTCTCCATTTCCTATATTGAAATCCCAAATAGAACTATCCAAAGCACCATTTGTATCAAACTCATCTTGCATCACTAAATCTGTAAACTTTGCAACAGTTTGAGTCTCATCTGTAGCGCAACTCGTTATCCCAAAAATTGGCAATACGAACAAGGAAATTTTAAGCAGTGTCGCTTTAATTCGTTTTTTATATTTATTTATTTTATTCATCTTTTCGTGTTTTTATTTTTAGAAGCAACTTTTTAGTTATGGAAATAAATATTATCTAAATAGAAACTCTCTATTGATGATGTTGTTGGGTTATTTATATTTTCATAAATAATAAGACCAATATTGTTCTTATTTGCTAAGGTTACAGGTATTTCTAATGTAGCCCAAGTATATGCAGTAAAATCAGATGCATAAAAAAACACTTGTTGCGTTGTATCGTCATCACCACCATCAACAGCATCTGCACCAAAATCTTTTATTGTAATTAAAAAATCTAAATCTGATGGAATTTCAGCAGGTATATACATATTAAGATGTAAAGTAGATTTTTCAGTCACATCTACGGTTGGATTAGCAAACTGGGTCCCAACAAAATTAAAATTGGTGTAGTACAATATATTATCTCCGTTAAGAAATAAATCGGCTGATTGAGTTGTTTGATAAGGCTCCCAATATCCGTTATAAAAATCTACAGGCACATTGGTGTAAGCATCACTAAATATTGAGGTAACTTGACCTGACGCCAATGTTGGGGTTGGAGCAAAATCAAATCCTCCAATAGTCTCTATAGTAAGTGACCCTTGTGCTTTTTCGCTACCTAACATAGCTGTTATAGTAGCTGTGCCATCTCCAACAATAGAAACTACACCTAACTCGCTCACTCTTGCAACTTCAATATCCGATGAAATAAACGTAAAATAAGATGGCGCCGCAGTAACTGTTTGATTTACACCCGTCGATAAATTATATGTTTGGGTAAGCCCACGATCTACCAGGTTTATAGTACTTCCAGAAAACACTTGTTCCACTACATCTTCTCCATTTAATATCGCTGGCTGTGGTTGTGCTATAGTCCCTAATTTTTCGAATTGCAATTCATCTATCCAAAAAACATAGCCACCTTCATCGTCTGCATTTTCCGCACCTTCAGCATAATAAAACATGCCAATTTCTTCAATTAATTTTGTAGCATCTGGAATAGCTATGGCATACTTTGTCCACTTTGTTGATATCTCTAAATTACTTAAAGACACCTGAAACTTACTACCATCTCCATCAATACCAAAACCAATTTGGTTTATATCGGCGCCTTGCGAAGCTTTAGCCCAAAACGTTAAAGCATCATAACTTGTTAAATCTCGCGGACTAATACTTGGGAAAGTAGCTCCGCCATAACCGACACCAAATGCAGGAATATCAAAACGCATAGAGGCATCTCCTCTATAAGTTTCATTTTGTTCTACTGAAAACGCTTCTTCAAAAGATCCTCCGAAAGGAAAATAATCCAACCCGCCAACAAATCCATCAATAAAAACTTCGCCTGTAGCGGCGTGTGTAGCAAATTCTACTGCATCAGAAGCTTCTCTTTCACAGCTTGCTAGAGTAACAAAAATTAAACCTAATAGGAAGGTGATTTTTGAAGATATAAATTTTATATTTTTCATTTTTCTATCTTTTTTATTTTCCAATATTGATGTGTATGTAGGTTCTAATTTCCCACTCGTTTCCATTTCCAAAACCAACAGGACTTATTACTGGTGCTGTAGCAAACTCTGTAGTTGTATTTGGGCTATATCTTGGAGAATATTGATCTAAAGAACGCCACGTTCCTCTAATTCCAATTTTAGTATCGGGTAAAATAAACCAATCGGGTTTACCTAAGGTTGTAGATAAATCTAGCATTAATTGTACAGGATATGTTAAGTTAAAATCACGATGATAATCAAATGGCCCCCAATCATTAATTTTAAAAGAATGCACTAGCTTTAATTTATTATATATAAGTCTAATATCACCTCCTACACGTTGAATCATCCGCTCATCACTACCATTAGCTTGACCATTACCTGCGTAAAAATTAGCAATTACACCTAAATCTGGATGCACTTTAGAAACAATTCTAGAATGCGCCTCCCAAAGATCTTCTGCAGGTGCAGAATTTGGAAAAGCAAAAGATGTTCTGTTACCTAAAAACCCTACAGCAGCATCTTGAGCCGTTGGAAGATGGCGGTATACAAAACCAAAATTCATAGCAAATTTGGCATCTTCCGACCTATCGTTATCCCAATCGTACATCCATGTTCCCGGAGTTGGATCGAATGAAAACAAAAGCTCTCCTGCCGTAGCTTCTCTATTTGCGCGAACTGCAAATGGATCGTCCTGAATATTTCTAAGTCTTCCAGGCGCTTGCACATCGTTAGGCATAGCATCTACAATTGGCTTTTGCCATAAGAAATTTGGTGCTATTTGAAAATCACCAAAAGTATAAGTAAATCCAGAAAGGAAATTAGTTTGATTGCCACTACCAGAATCCTTTAATCTCCAACCTGTAAACGTTTTTGTTTGATCGGCACCACCATTTGCAACTAAGCCCATGGCTGCTCCTTGAGCGTACCAGTTAATAGCTCCTTTTTGATAAGTTATTTTGGCTTTTGCTCCCCAGTTATCTTCATTATTTATTTCATCGTTGTAAACAATATAACTTCCAGGTTCTCCTTCTACAAGCTGAAATTGCCTTCCATTTAATGGCTGACCACCCCAAATACCACCTATTTCGAAACCAAGATTTCCAAATTGCCTTTTAGCATGAAGTGTAACACGACGTGTTTTAGGTAATGGAATTGCAATAGAGGTTACCGCTTCACCTATATCATCAATATCTTCGTGATAAACCGCAGTAACATCAAACTTGCCTATTTTGCGTGTGTATTTTAATAATACAGCCGGATTTGCACCCCACCATAATTGTGGACCAAAGGCAGCCTTTAATCCTTTTAAACCACGTTTCCCATCAATTTCAAAACCAGAAGTTTCACCATTATAAATATCTAAATTTTCACCATAATTGGCTTCTGGATAAAGATTGAAAAAATCACCTTCATAAGCCCAGTGATAATGGCCGGTACGATAAAAACCACGAACATCAAAATCTTTAGCCGTCCAGGTATAACTTGCATTGTAAATTTGAACACGATTAGGATTGGTGATAGTAACATCTCCATCATCTGAATTTACAGTTACTGGTCTCCCTCTATTTTCATAAAAAATTTCATCAATAGGGTTGGCTGCTACATTACCTAAAATACTAACATTAACTTCTGCTTTCATATTTGGTGCAGGATTACCCTCTACACCAATATAGTAAGATTGCATATGGTCGAAACCCAACTCGTTTGGATAAGTATTCGAGTCTGCATCGGCAGTATTTGGAGTTGTAATTAAACTTCCTCCGGTATTAAAAGTTGTAAACTCGGCTCTCATATTACTAATTCTAATCTTATCAGAACCATTTCCTTTTAATGCTGCCTTGTCGCCTCTAGCACGTAAAACAGCGTCCATTAATGAAATGTTTTTAAAATGATTACTAACAAAAGCTACATCTACACCAGACATGTAAGGATTTAACTGATGTGCTTCTTTTAAAGCATAATAAGCTGCACGCGGATACAAATCGTATAGTCCTCTAGAGTTTGTTGGTCCTTTGGCACAAATACCAAACCACTCCTCATTCATATTATTATTACTTCCTTCTAAATCGAGCGCATAACCACCATTAGACCAAGAAGCATTATTATCATGCACATCTAAATTTGTAGTTTGACCATATTTCCACCATCCATCACTAAATTGAAAAGTAAAACCTCCAATAGAATTATTTGCTTTTCCTAAACCTGCAGCATTTTGGTAAATATCTTTCCAGTTTTCTACCATATAATAAGCCTGAGACTTTTGATCTTCTTGATTTTCTATGGCATTAAAAGCATCGGCTCCAAACTCGGTAAAGAGAATAGGTTTGTTTAGTTTTTCTTTTACAACATCAAAAGCATCTCCAAAAGATGCACCACGATACATATTAGTTCCTAGAATATCTATATCTTTACATTCTTCAGCAATAATATCTATAAACAAAAGATCTCCATTGCAAATAGCGATTGGTAATGAAGTATTAATAGATTTCATTTTAATGGCCGCCTCATTCATTAGTTTGTACATTGCTCTACCGCGCGTATCACCAATAAATCTCTTTTTCTCATCATCGTCCGGGAAGTCCTCAGTTTCTGCTCCTGCCCAAAACAAACCATAATTATTTTCATTTCCTAAAAGGAATAACAACAAACCTGGTGTATTCTTATAGGTTTGCGCCATTGCCGAAACTTCGGTCAATAAAACTTCTTGAGCATCTTTATGACTATAATCTGTTACAGCAACCCATGCTCCATTTAAATTTAACCCGTAACGCCCAAAAGAATGATTAAGCATAGTATAAATGCCGTAATTATCATAAATATATTTAATCCATTTTGGTTGTACACCTGTATATTGTCTAATAACATTTACACCCATGTTTTTAAGCAGTCCCATCTCTGAATCTAACGCAGCTTTAATAACGTCGTCAGATTGTTTCCATAGGCTATAGGAATAATTGGTACCGATTGGAAAGTAATCCCAATTCATCCCATTAATCATCAATTTCTCTCCATTAACGGAAAGAAACAAGCCTTCATTATTACTCTCAATCAACACCTTATCTGCTTGTGCAAAGAGTGAAGTTGAAAATAAAATCAAGACTAATTTTAAAAAGTTTTTTTTCATAACATTAATACTTTAGTTGTCTTAGTTAATAGCTGTTGAGTAATATTTACCACACAAAATGCAGCGGTTATGTAAAATTAACCCATAAGTGTGTTAAATTAACCCCCGTTTACCTCAACAAAAAACATACAACATAAAAACAAAAGGTAATATTACCTAAACCCTTAAACACACTAGGGTTTAGAGAGCTAATTTTTTCCTGATGAAATATGTTAAAATTTATTTAAATTATTAATTGTAGTGGTGCTGTATGGGTATACCAGCGGCATGTTGTGGGTATTACAACTCTAAAATGTAATTTGTTAAGCTTGTTTCGTGAGCGAGTTCCATTTTTTTTCTTAATCGATATCGTTTTACCTCAACGCTACGCGGTGAGATATTTAATAAAGGAGCAATTTCTTTAGAAGATAAGTTTAGACGTAAGTACGCACATAAACGTAAATCGTTGGCGGTTAAACTCGGGTGTAATTGCTTTATTTTTTTTAAGAAATCTTTATCTGCGTTATTAAAAGCTTCTTGGAACAGATTCCAATCGTCCGTATTATTAATGTTTTTATCAATAATCTTTATAACGTGTTTTAGTGCTTTTCCATCTTCAACACCAGTAAGTTCCTTTTTTAAGCTATTTAAAAACTCGTTCTTTTTTATTAAATTCATGGTAGACATGCCTAGCTCTCTATTTTTAGCCTCAATATCTTCACGAAGTTTATCATTTTTAAAACGCATAAGCTTCTGGTTATTTTCCAGTTCCTTTACTTCAAATTCTCTTGTTTTTTTTATTAAAAGTCGTTCACGCTGCTTTTTATAATAACGCTGATAAACCATATGCATAAAAAATGAGAACAACATGATGAGTAAAACATAGCCTAATAAAGCCCTGTTAGAAAGAAAGAATGGACGCTCTATCCTAAATGTGTACGATGCAGAATTTTGAGTTAAAGATTTTCCTACCCTGCCATTAACCACAAAGGTATAATCGCCATAAGGCAAGTTTTCAAACAACACCTCTCCACTACTACTCCAGTTACTCCATGTATCATAAAAACCTTCTAACTTATATTGATATTCGGGCTTTTGTATTTTTAAATACTGAGGAATACTATAGCTAAATTTTAAATTATTATCGTTATTTAAAAAAGATTGTGAGCTATTTAAATCAACAAACCTAAAGGTGTTTTCATCTTTAGAAGAACTAACTTCAACTTGATTTATGCTTATTTTAGAAGGGTAACTTTCAATTTTATTTAAGTCAAAAATAAAATAACCAGTTGCAGACCCTATTAGAAATTGCTCATCGTCAATATGCGTAATATTTTCAAAACCAATAATATCTTTTCTAACTTCCGAAGGAAATATTATGGTTTCTATTTTCTGCTCTCCGGTTAATTTTGACGCTGTTAAATAATCTAACCCTGTGGTTGATAAACTCCATAATTTATTGGTTTCTAAGTCTGGAATTAACTTACCCGAAGAATAACTATCAAAATGAATTAACCGACTTAAAAGCGTATCTTTTTTAAACGCATTACTCGTATTATGATATTTAAAAACACCATTTTTTGTGGTGTATAACAATTCGTCATTAAACTTTACAAAACTAGAGGTTAATCCTTTTTCGACTAATTCATCCTTCTTAAAACTTAAAGCCCTGCTTAGCTCACTATCAACTTCAACCTTAAAAACACCTTTGTATTCATGACTGACTAAAATATGTTGTGAATCTACAAACTCAAAATAGCGACTAGAAATATCAAAACCTTCAATTTTATTCCGAAAAGTCCATTTCCCATCAACTTTCTCTAAAATATTGAATCCATTATAATTCCCCTGAATCAGTAGATCTTTCCGGTCTGGAACCGTTTTAATTTGCCAAGTTCCTTGCGCGTTAGATATTTTTTCGACTTGTTTACCTTCAACTAAATAAGTTCCCGAATTGTGACCACAAAACAACTTATCATCAACAATATCTAAACACCACACTTGTCCTTGCGTTTTAGGGACGAACTCAAATTTATCAATACTATTAACAGGCTTACAAAACAAACCTTGGTTAGAGCCGAGATACAACATGCCCTTGTAAACTTTAGAAGCATAAACGCTCCCTATCATCCCATCGTTATCAAAATATTGCAGGTAAGGCGATTTACTATTTATACAATTAATGCCATTATCTAAACCTAACCAAATATTTTGATCTTCATCTTCAAACAGTGACAACACCGTATTATTACTTAACCCGTTAGATTGAGTAATACTGTATTTTACATGCCCTTCGTTTGTTAAATGTATTAAACCGTTAGAAATAGTGCCAAGTACAAAACTTTGATCCTGAAGTTGGATACCACTAAAAACACTTACACCATTTAAAACATGTTCCGAAGGAATGGTCCATGGTTCTAATTCACCATTGCTATATTTGAAAAACCCGTGATCTTGAGTAAGAACAAGCAACTCATCGTTTTGCTTAAAAATATTTACAATTAAATTTTCTTGGAGAACAACATCACTAGAAACCAAAACATCAACCCCATTTTCAATTTGATACAAACCTTTATTTACATTCTGAAAATATAAACGCTTACCAACCTTGAATAACTTGGAAATTTTGGATTTAGAATTGACTATACTATATGTTTTTTTAACTTGATCGTAAATATGAATACGATCTAAAGATTGAAATAAAATCCAGTCTTCTAATCTTAAAATATTCCAAACCTCTTCATCTTCTAAAAATTCAACCTTAAGCGCTTCGGAAAGCGAGGTGTATTTTAACAGTCCTAAACTATCTCTTTTCCATGAACCAAAACCACGAAAGCTACCTGTATAAACAAGAGAGTCTATAACTTTTACCGACCGGATAATGGTTTCTTTTGGTGAGTGATACAAATTCCATTTAGCACCATTAAATTCCAACAACCCTTTATTATTGGCAACATAAATATATCGATCTAAAGATTGAGAAATAGACCAGTTTTGGTTTTCCCCACCATAATCTTCGGGCGTATAAGTTTGTATTGGTGGAAATTCTTGCGAAATTACCTTACCCACAAAACTTAATAAGATATAAAGCAAAAAACAGTACCCCTTGTTCATATTTAAAACTTATGTTGGGTTAACAAGGTAGTAAATATATAGTATATAAAGGGTTTAAAAAAATATTGTATAGGTGAATGCATGGTTTTTAAAATGAAATAAAACCTTCAAAAACCCCATAAACACAAACAAAATTGATTTAAAATTGATTAAAAAAATATGCCAATAAAACACTTATTAGTATAGGTAAATGAAATCTAAATCTGCTCTAAAAGCACAATAGTATTACTCGAATTAATAGAAATCTCCCCATTAACAACTTGAGATAAACTACCCGAATACGCGTCACGAATTTTAGCGCCATTTGAAAAAACACCCGAAACATCAATAGTTTTTTCTCCTTCTGGATAGTTTAAACCTACCATAACAACCTCTTTAAAATCGCCTTTTTCAAAACTACGAGTAAACAAATAAGGCGTCTCTGATATCATGTTATGAACACCTGCACCAATAGCAGGATGATTAGCTCTAAATTGCCCCAATTTCTGCCAATGTTGCAAAACAGGTTGCGTTTCTGTATTGTTTTCATAATCGTTCCAATTCATAAAAGAACGTAGCGTAGCGTCGCCAACAGTACCATCAACAACAAGCGGTCTCGCCAACTCATCGCCATAATAAACCTGCGATACACCCGGGCACAATAATAATTTAGTTGCAGTTTCAAAACACTTTTCGCGTTTAGCATCAAACGGTTGACCATCATCATGCGAGCTTAAATAGTTTAAAACGCCATACCCCTTTAAGTCGCCATTCAACACATTAGAATAACGTTTAAAAACATCTTCCATTGGTCTTTGTGCTAGATTCCATTTGGCCTCAAAATTAATTAAAGCTTCAAAAGCCTTATCAAAATAATTTACTTTTCTGTCACCAAAATCAAATGCTTTCCCATTAGAAATACAATAATTATAAACCTCACCCACCAAATAAAACCTATTATCGTCTAATACTTTTTCTGGATTTCTCTTTTTATATTCTGCAAAAGCATAATCGCACTCAGCTTTATATTCTTGCCAAACATATTCCTCGGTATGTTTTACAGTATCTACACGGTAACCATCGATACCAAATTCGGTAATATAATCGGTGAGCCATTTCATGATATAGAATCGTGGCGCTCTTGGGTGACCTGTGCGCTCAAAGAACGCATCTAACTCGGCTATTTCTTCATCATAACGCCCTTCATCTTTCCATTTTTGGGTTAGTAACGGCGGCAAAGCAACGGCATTATTATTTTCAGTTTTAAGGTCTGGTAAGTTCTTCACAAGTGTGCAAGCCACCGTATGTTCGTAATTATCATAACTGCATTGTGGACCTGTACGCACCCAATCTTCTGGCCAAACTGGATCTTTATCTGTTACAGGACCTGTATGATTTATTACAGCATCCAATAGAATACGAATCCCATTCTTATGAGCTGTTTCAACCAATTCATGCAAATCTGCTTTAGTTCCAAAATTAGGATCTATAGCCGTCCAATCACGCGTCCAATATCCATGATATCCATAAGTTAAACCCGTACCCTCATCTGTACCACCATGAATTTGCTCAACAATAGGCGTCATCCAGATGGCATTAATACCCAAATCGCTAAAATACCCATCCTTAATTTTTTGAGTAACACCCCTTATATCTCCACCTTCAAAACCACGCAGCTTACCCGCTTGTTCCGTCCTTTCAAAATTAACATCATTACTAGTATCTCCGTTATTAAAACGGTCGGTAAGTAAAAAATAAACGTTTGCACCTTCCCATACAAACGATGCTTTTTCTTTGGGTTTAACAGCTTCCATTTTTACAGTTTTATTGCAACTTGTTAAAATAAATAGGACTATAATGCTGGCAAGAATATGTTTCATTTTAGTTGATGTTTTAATTTTAAACCTATTTATTTTATATGAATTACAAATTATTTTCTACTGATATTTATTCCATTTTTAATATGAAAGACTCTAGCGGTTTTAATTTAATTTCGATAGAACCGGTTCTGTTTTCAATTATTAATTTTGATAAAAACTTATTGTACAACTGATCCTTTACCGGATATGTTCCGTCTTCTAAATCCAAAAGCTTCAGTATATTCTCCGGAATTTTTAATTGAACTTCAAAACTATTTTCAGCATCGAAGTTTGAAATCACAATAAGCTTTTCAGAAGTACTCCAACGCACAAAAGAGAAGACTTTATCGGTATAGTTTTCGGTATGCTCACGGTTATATTGATGAATATCGCCATAATCACCCATTAATGCAGAGCTATGTATAGTAAAATTTAAAAGACGTTTATAAAAATCTCTTAATTCCCTTTCGGAATCTGTTAACTGTCCGCCATCAAATTGCTTATTATTTACCCAACGTTGATGTGCAGGTACACCAACATAATCAAAAATAGATGTTCGCGTAGGATTCCCAAAACCAGGATTTTCAGAAGCATCTTCACCAACTTCCTGCCCAAAATAAATCATAGTTGGTGCTGTTGTTGATGTTGCCGAAACAACCATAGCAGGTCGTCCCTTTTCAGCATTACCAGCAAAATCCGGACTCGCCAAACGTTGCTCATCATGATTTTCTAAAAAGTGAAGCATATGATGCTCAATATCTGCCAAATTATCCAAAATTGGCGGAATATGATCTGTTTTGCCATAACCCTGTACTACATGTTTTAAGGTATCATAGAACTGTACTTTATCATACAGATAATCCATTTTTCCCTTTTTAATATAATCGCGATATAAACTCGGGTTATAAACCTCAGCCAATAAAAACGCCTCAGGATTTTTCATTTTTATAGACGAATTCATAAAACTCCAAAATTCCACAGGTACCATTTCGGCCATATCATAACGGAATCCATCGACTCCGAAACCTAACCAATACAAGGCAATATCTCTAAATTTCACCCACGAGTTTGGCACCGTTTTATCTTGCCAAAACTCAAAGTGTTTTTTGTATGTTTCATTCTCGAAACCATTAGGCAATTCATCAAAACCTTTTACACCTTCTGGCGAAATACCATAATTAACTTTTACGGTCTCGTACCAATCATTCATATTTGGTCTGGATGCACTCGTTCCGTTACCGGTCCATTTTGCAGGAAACTCTAAAAACACACCATCTACCAATTCCGTACTGCGGCCACCTAAAGGCACATAATGATGTTCCCAATTAGGTACTTCAAAGTTTTCCTTTGGGTTATAATAAAAATTATTATTTACATCGTAAACTACTGTTTTATTATCGGTTTCCCCAAAATCTTGCACACCTTCTGGCTTAGAAATGCTTTTATAATTTCTAGCGACATGGTTAGGCACAATATCGATAATCACCTTTAAACCTGCAGCGTGCGCGCGCTTAATTAAAGCTTGAAATTCCTCTAATCTATTTTCTACATTTACAGCTAAATCCGGATTAACATTATAATAATCCTTAACAGCGTATGGCGAACCGGCTCTTCCTTTTACAACATCGGGATCGTCGTTATTAATACCATATGCCGTATAATCGGTAATTACATCATGATGTGGCACACCTGTATACCAAATGTGAGTAACACCTAACTTTTTAATTTCAGATAAAGCTTTATCAGTAAAATCATTAAACTTACCAACTCCATTTTCTTCAATAGTTCCCCAAGGTTTATTATTGGTGTTTGTATTACCAAACAAACGCGTAAACACTTGATAAACCACTTGTTTTCCACTCGTTACAACACCCTGTGGCTCCATGGTCTCACCATCCATTTTTTCTTCATTTTTACAACTCATTACGAGTAATAAAAATACAAATATGATGTGTTTTATAGCTTTCATTTCAATGTTTTTTTTGAATAAAATGGACTATTAAGCAAGTCTTTCTACTGTTATTTTTTCAATAAAAAAGTTAACGGAATATCTAAACGTTTATTCCATGAGTTCTCTGAGTGATCAGCTCCTTTAAACTCTAAATTCGCCGAATTATCACTAGTATAACCACGGGCTTTCAAAATTCTATTTATTTCGGGTGTAAACTTAGGGTAATAGGCATCTAATGTCTCTGTTCCATAATCTAAATATATTCGGTGAGATTCCGGATTAGGCAAATTAGCTTCCATATAATCTAGAATAGCCAGAGCTATAGGATTGTTTTCTTTTGGCTGAGCACCTTCCCAATGGGTAGACAAACAAGCTGCTCCACCAAAAACACTAGGATACTCACACAACGCATAAATACTCATAAGACCTCCCATACTCGAGCCTGAAACTACTGTATTCTCTTGGTTTGTATATACTGAAAATTGAGAATCTATTAATGGTTTTAGTTCTTCAACTAAAAATTTTAAATAATTGTCACCTTTAAATTTCAAACTAAAATGTCGAGATTTAGCCTCACTTATTATCGCTTTCTTATCTGCTTCTGATAAATAATTGATTGCTTTTTCAGGAAACAAATCTTGCCAACGAATTTCTGGAATATTATGAATCCCAACAACTATAAAATCTTTGATAATATCTTCCTCTACTAATTTTAACCCCCACTCGTCTACTTTCCATTCTTGTTGGTTCCATGTGGTTGTAGAATCGAATAAATTTTGACCATCGTGCATGTAAAGTACAGCGTATTTTTTATCTTCTGAATAGTTTTCGGGTAACCAAACATCTACAGGTCGTGGTGTAATATATTTTGAAGCCAAACTATCCATTCTAAGCAATGCGCCACCAGCTAACTGTGTGTTTTCTAAGGTTCTAATCATGGGATTGGTAATTAGTTCTTCTTTAACAAAACCATCGGATTTTGCCATTTCTTTACAGGAAACAAATAGTAAAACCGAAATTACAATAATGCTAAACTTCATTTTAAATGCTTTTTAAATTATAATTTTGTGGTATAAACAAGACTTCCTTTTTCTTTTAAAATTATACTATCTTTCCAAACAAATGTTTCGTTAGTGATAATATTTTTTAAGGTTTTACCTTTTAAGCCCACTTCTGCATAGCGAGCTAAATCTAATGTTATTGGTGTGTTGTTTTTATTTATAATATGCACAACAACCTCATCATTAAGCGTTCTAAACAAAACATAAGTTCCTTTAAAAGGCGCGAAATGCAGTGTTTCTCCATTATGTATTGCTCTGCTGCTCTTTCTGAAATTAAGCAACTTTTTTAAATACAATTGCATATCTCTTTGTGCGTCACTTAAACCTGTCCCAGTAAATGCATTCACGGCATCGTTTTTCCAACCACCTGGAAAATCGGTACGGATTAACCCATGATCGCCAGGCTTTTGGAAATCATTCATTAAAATCTCGGTACCGTAATAAATTTGCGGAATTCTAGGCATGACTAAAATATAACTCAGTGCTATTTTTGTGTTTGGATTATCGCCTTTAAGCTGTGTAAAAATGCGGCTCATATCATGATTATCCGGAAACACCATTAAATTTTTAGGTGACGCGTAATAAAAATCGTTCGCTAAACCTTCATACATTTTTACTAAACCTTGATCCCAGGTTTCTTCTTCATTTAAAGCCTTCACAATAGCATCCTGCATAGCAAAATCCATTGGTGATTTTAAATTAGAATCGTATCCATCACGATTATTAGCACCATCTTGCCAATAACCAATAAGTAATGGGTTTGTACTCCACTCTTCGCCAACTATTGAAAAATTAGGATATTCCGTCATAATACTTCCAGCCCACTCACTCATAAACGCTTTGTCTGGATAAGGATAAGTATCTTGACGAATACCACCCAAACCAACTGTTTCTACCCACCAAATACTATTTTGAATAATGTATTTTGCCATAAATGGATTACGCTGATTAAGATCTGGCATAGCGGATACAAACCAACCATTCGTCATTTCTTCTTTATCAATTTTAGAAGCGTAGATATCTTGGTTACTAGTACGCCTATGATTGGATGTTTTTAATTCTCCTTCATTTTCAAAATTTTCTTGATAGTTAAGCCAATCTTTAAAAGGTAAATCTTTCATCCACCAATGTTCGCTTCCGCAGTGATTAGCAACTTGATCCATTATTAATTTTATACCTCGTTCCTTACTTTTATCAGCCAATTCTCGATAATCGTCTAAGGTCCCAAATCGTGGATCTATTTGATAAAAATCGGTCATTGCATAACCGTGATACGACGAGTTTGCCATATTATTAGTAAGTAACGGACAAGGCCAAATTGCCGTAAAACCCATATCGCTTATGTAATCTAAACGCTGCGTTATGCCTTTTATATCGCCACCGTGGCGCGCATAATTATCATCTCTGTTAATTGTTTTCTCGTTTAGCGTTTCATCAATATCATTGCTTGTATCACCATTTGCAAAGCGATCTGGCGTTATTAAATAAACCGCATCACTACTCTCAAAACCAACAAAATCTTCAGCTGGAGTTTCACGAGTTTTTAATTGATAAGTTTGAGTTAATTCATTCCCGTCTTTAAACTTAAAAACAATATTAAATTGCCCTGCTTTGGTTTCTTTTGAAATATCTAAATCGATAAAAAGATAGTTTGGACTATCGGCTTTATTTACTTTTTTAATTGAAACACCTTTATATGATATTTTTGGAGTAGCAGCTGAAATATTTGGATGTTTAACCAACAATTGCAACTCGGTATTTTTAAAACCTACCCACCAATGCATTGGTTCAACCCGTTCAACTTCATTTTTAATTTCAATATTAGATACCGCATTTACTTCTAAAACAGAAGCATCACTATTTTGTTTACACGATGTATTTAAAACAAAAAAAGAAACCACTAAAAATGTAGAATGCCATTTATTAATATTTACATAATTCATAATAACATGTATTTTCAAACTATTTAATTTCCATAATACTAATAGCGTAACCACCACCAGAAGCTGAGAACTGTGATAATTTAGACTTACTTGTTACTGTTTTTGTAGTTATTTTATATGCCTGTGGATTGGTTTTGTAGTGCGCGTCTTTAGCATCGGCATAAATAGTAGCTTTATACTTTTTTCCTTTTTCTAAGAAATCGAATTTAATGGTTGAAACTCTAGATTCGTTACCATTTACATTACCAACAAACCAATTGTTTGCTCCTTTTTCTTTTCGAGCAATAGTAACATAATAACCCGGCTCTGCTTCTAAATACGTGCTTTCATCCCAATCTAAAGCAACATCTTTTATAAACTGGAAAGCATCCATAAATTGCTCGTAATGTTCCGGTAAATCTGCCGCCATTTGCAACGGCGAATACATAGTTACATAAAGTGCCAATTGATTAGCAATAGTACTGTTTACATGCGAATTATTATCCGGGTTAAGCTTACTGATATCCATTTCAAAAATACCCGGTGTATAATCCATAGGGCCACCTATTAAACGTGTAAACGGTAAAACTGTAACGTGGTTTGGTTTAGAGCCTCCAAAGGCCTGAAACTCGGTTCCACGTGCAGACTCGTTTCCTATTAAATTAGGATAAGTTCTACTAATTCCGGTTGGTCTTACGGCTTCATGAGCGTTAACCATAATTTCATAATCTGCAGCTTTTTCTACACAATATTGAAAATGATTTACCGTCCATTGTCCGTAATGGTGTTCTCCTCTTGGTAACATATCACCAACATAACCACTTTTAACGGCATCGTAACCATGATCTTTCATAAATTGGTAAGCCTGATCAAGATGACGTTCGTAATTTCGTGCCGAGCCAGAGGTTTCATGATGCATTATCATTTTAACCCCTTTAGATTTCGCATAACTATGTATAGCCTCTAAATCAAAATCCGGATATGGTGTTACAAAATCGAAGACATAATCTTTCGATTTCCCAAACCAATCTTCCCAACCTTCATTCCAACCTTCAACTAAAACACCATCAAAACCATGTTCCGAAGCAAAATCTATATATCGTTTTACTTTGGTATTGTTTGCTGCATGCGTTTTATTTGGTTTAACCTGAGTATAATCTGTAATTCCGAGCTCTACACTTGGTAATTCATCGGTGTACTGCCAAGAACTTTTTCCGGTAATCATTTCCCACCAAACGCCAATATATTTTACTGGCTTAATCCAAGATGTATCTTCAATAACGCAAGGTTCATTTAAGTTTAATGTTATGTTGGACGCTAATATGTCTCGAGCATCATCGCTTACCATAACGGTTCTCCAAGGAGAAGTACATGGCGCCTGCATATAACCTTTATCACCATTAGCATCGGGTGTTAACCAAGACTCGAAAATCATGTTTTCATCATCTAAATTAAGATTCATACAAGAATAATTAACAAGTGCAGCTTCATGTAAATTAATATACAACCCATCGGCTGTTTTCATCATTAAAGACGTTTGTACTCCTGTTTTAGAATACTGCTCTTGCGAGGCATTATCGGTTAAAGCCGTATCAAACAAGCCTCTAATTTCTGATAATTTAGATTCCGTAAAATCGTATTCTTGAGAATCGTAATCTCCAGGAATCCAAAAGGCTTTATGATCGCCAGCCATAGCAAATTGAGTACGCTCCTCTTTTATTACAAAATAAACCAGGTTTTCTTGCGAAGGAAACTCGTAACGAAAGCCTAAACCATCATTAAACAACCTAAAACGAATAATTATTTTACGCTCCGTTTCTCTTTGAGTTAACTCTACCGCCAATTCATTATAATGATTGCGAATATCTTTGGTTTCTCCCCAAACAGGCTGCCAAGTCTCGTCGAAAGTTACTGTTTCTGTATTCGAAATTTCGAAGCTATTTAATAACGATTTGTTATCATTTTTCAACTCCAATCCTAAGTGGCTTGGCTTTATTACTGCTTTATTTTTGTATGCCAATTTATAAGTTGGCTCACCATTTAAACCTAAAGAAAACTGCATCACTAAATTTCCATTAGGCGATTTAAATTCTTGAGAATTCCCGTCTATTACTGAAAACAAAACAGCACATATAAATATAAATAACTTCATAATTTCTTTATTCAATTAAACGGTTAACAAACTATTTCTAGAAATGGTTACCGGTGAATTATTGACTAAAATTTGTAAATCTGAATCGCCTTCTAATTCGAATTTAGCTCCCGATTGATTTACGTTCACTTTTAAAATATGATTTCTAAAATTCACTTTGAATGAATATTCATCCCATTCCTTAGGGATTTTTGGAGTGAAAGAAAGCATATCATCCTTAACACGCATACCACCAAAACCTTCAACAATACTCATCCATGTACCCGCCATAGATGTAATATGTAAACCTTCGTGAACTTCATTATTATAATCATCTAAATCCAAACGAGACGTTCTTAAATAAAACGTGTACGCCTGCTCCATACGATCTAACTTTGCGGCTTGAATACTGTGTACACAAGGTGATAATGAACTTTCGTGAACTGTAAAAGGCTCGTAAAAATCGAAATGACGCTCCAACTCTTCGTTAGAAAACTGATCTTCAAAAAAGTAAAAACCTTGTAAGGTATCAGCTTGCTTAATGTAAGGTGAACGCAGAATACGATCCCAACTCCATTTTTGATTTATTGGTCGTTGTGCTTTCTCTAAATGATCTACAGTGATTAATTCTTTATCTAGAAAACCATCTTGTTGTAAGTATATTTGTTTTTCTTCTGAAAAAGGAAAATACATATTTTCAGCAACCGCTTTCCATTTGTTTAATTCCGCTTCTTCTAGTTTTACTTTATTCATTACTCTAGCAAAATCTGAAGGGTATTCACTTTCAATTTTTGAGATATTTTCTAAAGCATAATTAATACACCATTGTGCTAAATAATTGGTGTAAAAGTTATTATTTACATTGTTTTCGTACTCATTCGGACCTGTTACTCCTAAAATAACATATTTGTTTTTAGCTGAAGAAAACGTAGCGCGTTGCTGCCAAAAACGAGCAATTCCAATTAAAACTTCTAAACCTTTTTCCGGGATATAACTATAATCACCCGTGTAACGATAGTAGTTGAAAATAGCAAATGCTATAGCACCATTTCTATGTATTTCTTCAAAAGTAATTTCCCATTCGTTATGGCATTCTTCACCATTCATGGTTACCATTGGGTATAAAGCGGCTCCATTTGTAAAACCTAATTTTTCGGCATTTTCAATCGCTTTTTCTAAATGATTATAACGGTATTCCAACAAGCTTCTTGCAACATTTTGGTCTTTGGTAGCCATATAAAACGGAATGCAATACGCCTCGGTATCCCAATACGTACTTCCACCATATTTTTCGCCGGTAAAACCTTTTGGACCAATATTTAATCGAGAATCTTTACCTAAGTAAGTTTGATTTAGTTGAAAAATATTAAAACGAATACCTTGCTGTGCTTTTACATCTCCAGAAATTGAAATATCAGACATGCTCCAAATACGCTCCCATGCTTGTTTTTGTTCTTCTAACAAAACATCAAACCCTTTTTCTGTTGCTAAATTCAATACGCTTTTTGCAGCAGAAATAAGTTCATTTTTATCGTGATTAGTATCTACAACATAACCACCAAACTTATTGATAGTATAGGTTTCGCCTTGTTTAACTTGATTAGAATAACTAAAAGAAATACTATTAGAATCACTTTCAATTATTGGTTTTATAGCAACAGTAGTTCCATTAACAAAAACCTCCGATTCCATAAAAGTACAGGTATGAAATTCGGTTTTCATGGTTTTAGCCTCGATAAAAGCCTGATTGTTTTCATTACAAACCTTTAAAGTATCCCAAAATTTATCATCCCAATTGGTATCTTCGTTAGTAATTCCAGAATCTAAATAAGGTTGAAATACCACTTCCGTATCAGTACTTATTGGTTTCACACTATATTCAATAGCTCCAACTTCGTCTAGTTCTAAACTTAAAAAACGTTTGGCTTCCACCTCAATCACTACGCTATTTTGAAGTGTTGCTGTAAAACTACGCGACAACCAACCGGCTTTCATGTTAAGCTCTCTCCTAAAGTTTTCTACAGCTTTACAAGTATGCAAATCTAATTGTTCACCATTTACAGAAACATTAATACCAATCCAGTTTGGTGCATTTAATACTTTTGCAAAATATTCGGGATATCCATTTTTCCACCAACCCACACGTGTTTTATCTGGATAATAAACGCCAGCAATATAACTACCCTGAAACGTTGGTCCTGAATATTGTTCTTCAAAATTAGCACGCTGCCCCATAGCACCGTTACCAATGCTCAATAAACTTTCTGAAGATTTTACGCAGTCGGCATTGAAACCCTCTTCTATAACGGACCAATTATCTGGTTTTATATAATCTTGATTCATCTGTTTTTATATTTTGAGAGAAAGGCTTAACTGCTATGTCTCACCTTTCTGTTTTGTCTTCTTTCTAAATTATATTTTACTACTTATTTCTTATACTTTCAATAAAATCCGCAGGGATTTCCGTAAGATCATTAAAGTTATAATCTGCTTCACTTAACGTGTCTTTATCACCAATACCAACAGAAACCATATGGGCTCTATTTGCAGCCTCTACTCCTGCAATGGCATCTTCAAAAACAATACATTGCTCCGGCTTTAGGTTTAGTTTTTCGGCTCCAATTAAAAATACTTCGGGATCTGGCTTGGCTTTAGAAACACTATTCCCGTCTACAATACCTTTAAAGCGATCAAACAAGCCAACTTGTTTTAAAATTAATGGTGCATTTTTACTTGCAGAACCCAGCACATATTTTACACCTAGCTCATCCAAACTATCCAATAATTTTTCGGCACCTGGTAGAATTTCATCAGCACCCATTTTATGGATATACTTGAGATAATGCTCATTCTTACTTAATAGAACTTCTTGTTTTTTTTCTTCGGAAAGCGTAACGTTTCCTAGTCCTAATAAAATTTCTAAAGAACGCACGCGGCTTACACCTTTTAGCAGTTCATTATTTGCTTCTGTAAACTCAAAACCCAAACTATCGGCAAGGCTTTTCCATGCTAAATAGTGATATTTCGCGGTATCTACAATAACACCGTCTAAATCGAATATTACTCCTACTGTATTCATTTTTATATTTAAGATTGATATGAAATGGCCGATTTGTTTGTAATTAGAAAATTACATAAGCCTGCAATTATTAAACTTCCTCCCGCCACAAGCATGGCATTTATGGCTTGATCACCAATTAAACTCGACACATAATTGATACCTCCAAGAGCTGCAATTATTTGTGGGATAACAATAAACATATTGAAAATCCCCATGAACACACCCATTTTTTTTGGGTCTACCGAACTCGACAGCATAGCATAAGGCATAGATAAAATACTACCCCAAGCAATACCCACTAAAGCAAAACAATACTTTAAATTTTCAGGACTCGATATATAATACATCCCAATAAATCCAAGACCTCCCAAGATAAGAGACCCCATGTGAACGTACTTTCGATTAATATTTCTTTTTGATGTGTAAAACGTTAAAAGCAAAGCAAAAACCATAGAGGTTAATCCGTAAATACCCATGGCGGAACCTACTAAGTTAGATGCTTTTTGAAACATAGTATTAGCAAGATCGAATGCTTCTTTTTGCACAAGCACACCCATATCATAACTTGCTTCAATTGGTGCGGGTGCATTAAAAATATGCTCGGTTAATGCTGGGTTTGCCATACTCCACATAGTAAAAAACGCAAACCATGAAAAGAACTGGATAACACCCAATTTCTTCATTGTTAATGGCATGTTACCAATATTGTTTACAATGTCTGGAATAAACTGATTTTTCTTTTGCTTTTCCTTTTCAAAGGCCTCCATGTCTTCAGGTGGATATTCCGAAGTTGTAAAAATGGTATACAAAACACTCAACAAAAAGATTAAAGCTCCAATAGCAAAAGCAACTTTCACAGACATAGGCACAACACCTTGTGGCGCAGCATCGGAAACTCCCAACTGAGAAACCATCCAAGGTAAATTACTAGCTACCCAAGTACCAATACCTATAACAAGCGTTTGTACTACAAAGCCATAAGATCGTTGAGATTCTGGTAATTTATCGGCTACTAAAGCACGAAAAGGCTCCATTGAAATATTAATAGAAGCATCTAAAATCCATAAAAATCCGGCAGCCATCCATAGTGCAGAAGAATGTGGCACAAAAAACAAAGCTACAGAACTTAACACAGCACCTACTAAAAAGTAAGGGCGTCGGCGGCCTAATTTTGAATGCCACGTTCTGTCACTCATATAACCAATAATTGGTTGTACAAGTAAGCCTGTTAAAGGTGCAGCAATCCATAACAACGGAATGTCGTCATGACTAGCGCCTAGCGTTTGAAAAATTCGAGACATAAAGCCCCCTTGAAGTGCAAATCCGAATTGTATTCCTAGAAACCCGAAACTCATGTTCCAAATTTGCCAGAAACTTAATTTACGCTTTTCCATTAAATAGTATATTAAAGTTAATACTATTTGATAAGCGGTTTTATACCGGTTTCAGTAAAAAATGATGATCGATATAACTTATCAAAACTTAAGTGAGAAGTGAAAATATAAGTTTTGATTTCGGTGTAAAGATATGAAAGATTTTAAATTTTCAAAGAAAAAAAATTATTTAGTAGATTCTCTTTCAATTATTTCGGTCTCAATTACCAGTTTTATAAAGTCCGATTTCGGGTTACTATTTACAATAAATGAGTCTGGTTCTACATCTTCAGATTCTAACCTATCTATAAGTAAATTAGCAGCTTGCTCCCCTATTCTTTGTCCATGTTGGCTCACTGTTGTTAAGGTTGGTGTGGCATGTTTAGAAAGTACTCCATCGGTAAAACCAATAACCTGAATATCTTCCGGGATTTTCAATCCTATTTTTTTTGCCACCTTCATGGCTGTAATAGCATACAGTTCGTTTACCGCAAAAACACCATCAATATTAGGGTTTAATTCGAAAAACTTATTAATTTCATTCTCTAAAAACTCCAGATGATCTGCAGAATTCAAACTATCGTTAATTTTTAAAATTAAATCGGAATTCGGCTCAATATTATTACGCTCCAAAGCCTCTAAATATCCTTGTGTTCTAAGTCGACCAACACTTACATAATCCATGGTTGTTAAAAGCGCTATATTCTCGCAACCTTTATTAATAAGCATGTTTACCGCTTTTACTGCACCGTTAAAATCATCAACAATAACCTTATCACAATCCACCTCACTTACCACTCTATCGAACATAACAATGGGCATGCCTTGGTTAATGGTAGCATGGAAATGATGATAATCTTGTTTAAGTAATGTTTCTTTAGAAATAGAAAGAATAAACCCATCAATACTACCATTGGCAAGCATTTCCATGTTTATAATTTCTTTGGTAAACGACTCGTTAGACAACCCTACAATTACATTATAACCACGTTTATTGGCCACACGCTCAATACCAAAAATAACGGTTGAGAAAAAATGATGTACAATTTCAGGTATTAAAATCCCTATAGTTTTTGTTTTTCTATTTTTTAAACTCAGCGCAATATTGTTGGGCCGGTAGTTATAAAGTTTAGCAAATGCTTGTATTTTTTGCGTGGTATCTTCACTAATCTCTTTGCTTCCGCTTAAAGCTTTGGACACCGTAGATATGGAGACCTCTAATTCGCGGGCAATTTGCTTAAGGGTTATTTTTCTTTTCATTGAAGTAAATTAACAAAAAATATACTTAACACCACAAAGTTATTGCACTATTTAATAGTGAAACAATATGCGAAATTCATAATTTAAGACCATTATAATACAAACTTATCAACACGAAAACGTTTTCGTTAAGAATTTCGTAACTAAAAACCACTGTTTAACAATTTCTTTTACATAATTTTAACACGAGAAGTGAAAATATAAACAACTAACTAGACATTATTTAAACTAATTTGTATGAAGACAACTATTAAAAGATTGTTGTTCTTTTTGCTATTTGCACCTACATTAATATTCGCGCAAAATAGAGTAAAAGGGACAGTAACAGAAAAAGCAACTTCTATTCCGCTTCCCGGGGTAAATGTCGTAATTAAAGGCACTGCAACAGGAACAGCAACAGATTTTGACGGTAATTTTCAACTTGAAGCCAAAAACGGCGACATCTTTGTTATTACTTACGTAGGCTTCCAATCACAAGAAATAACCTATTCGGGACAAGCCACATTAAATATTCAACTGAATGAAGATGCTGCACTACTTAACGAAATAGTCGTTATTGGGTACGGCTCTACAACCAAAAAAGATGCCACAGGCTCAGTAGAAGCAATAACTTCGGAAGACTTTACACGAGGAAACATTGTAACTCCAGAAAACTTATTAAGCGGCCGTGTATCGGGTGTAAGTGTTACTACAAGTGGCGCTCCAGGTTCTGGCTCTCAAATTAGAATTCGTGGAGGCTCGTCTATAAACGGATCTAACGACCCACTTATTATTATCGATGGTTTACCTATAGATAACAATAGTGTGAAAGGATCTCGTGGAGTTTTAGCTAGTATTAACCCAAATGATATTGATTCTTTCTCTGTATTGAAAGATGCTTCGGCAACCGCAATTTATGGTTCTAGAGCATCAAACGGTGTAATTATTATTGTAACTAAAAAAGGTAAATCTTCATTTAGCGCTACCTATGATACGCAATACAGTTTTGGTGAAATCGCTAACCGTATCGATGTGTTTTCTGGAGATGAATACAGAAACCTTATTGCATCGCAACCCCTTAACGGAACCACTTTAGACGAAAGTTTATTGGGAGCAACAAGTACAGACTGGCAAGATGAAATTTTTAGAAACACCGTATCATCTCAACACAACATTTCTATGCAAGGTTCTTTATTTCAAACCATTCCAACACGTTTCTCTTTTGGATTAACCAACCAAGAAGGAGCTTTAATGACATCGGAATTTGAACGTAGAAACTTAGGCTTAGCCTTAAACCCTTCAATGTTTAAAGATCATTTAAAAATTAATTTAAATGCAAATATGAGTTTTGAAGATAACCGTTTTGCGGATTCTGGTCAAATAGGCGCTGCATTATATTACGATCCTACACAGCCGGTTTACGATGCCACATCACCTTTTGATGGTTATTACCAACACCGTAATGGTACAACGGTTTTAAACGGAACTACAAACCCAGTAGCATCATTACTTCAAACTAATAATTTAGGAGATTCTAATAGGGTTTATGGTAATTTAAATTTCGATTATAAATTCCATTTTTTACCAGACTTAAGAGCTGTAATAAATATTGGTTACGACGAAACTAAAGCGAAAGAAATTCAATCGACGTCTTACAACATGCCAACAAACGACCCTGTAAAAGGGAACACGTTGCGCCGTTTTGAAAACAGAACCAACAAATTATTAGATGGTTATTTAAACTATAAGAAAGAATTTGAAAACTTCCGTACCGAATTAATGGCAGGTTACTCTTATCAAAAATTTACCTTTAACGGAAACGATACTGGCAACTTAAGAGACCCACAAACTTTTGCAAACACTTATGCCGACCCAGACGTTGTTTTAATTGGTTATTTTGGTAGAGCAAACTTAACATTTTCAGAAAAATACCTAGTAACGTTAACGTACAGACGTGATGGAACATCTCGTTTTAGCGAAGAAAACCGTTGGGGAAACTTCCCTGCTGCTGCCGTAGCTTGGAATATTAGTGATGAAGATTTCTTAAAAAATTCTAAAACCATTTCTAATTTAAAACTAAGAGCTGGATATGGTATTACAGGACAGCAATCAATTAGTGAAAAAGACATTTTCTTAAATAGATATAGAGGTGGTGATGCTAATTCGCAGTATCAATTTGGCAACCAAGTTATTCAATCACTTATTGCCTCAGAAATAAACCCAGATATTAAATGGGAAGAAACAGCAACTATAGAATTTGGTATAGATTATGGCGTTTTTGACAACCGCGTTTCTGGTTCGTTAAACTTCTTCCAAAAAAACTCTACCGATTTACTATTCTCTGCAGCTGTTGCCGATGGTACAAACTTTTCAAACAACATTATCCAAAATATTGGCGAATTACAAACTCGTGGTATAGAATTCTCGGTTAATGCTGATGTTGTTAAACAAGAAGATTTTACAATAGACTTCAACTTTAATGCAACATTTTTAGACAGAGAAATTAAAGAACTTGCCCAAGGTCAGGATGTAAAAACTGGTGGTATTTCTGGTGGTACAGGTAACAACATTCAAATTTTAAGCGAAGGATTTTCGCCTAATTCATTTAATGTTTACAAGCAACTTTATGATACATCTGGAAATCCAATTGAAGGCGCTTATGTAGATTTGAATGGTGATAACGTAATTAATGAAGATGACCGTTACTTAAAAGAAAACCCTGGTGCAGATGCTATTTTAGGTTTTCAATCTAACGTGAATTATAAAAATTTCGATTTCTCTTTCAACATGAGAGCTAATTTAGGAAACTACGTTTATAACAACGTAAATTCATCGAAAGCACAATACCAGTTACTTCAGGATAATGCCGTTTTAGGTAACCTACCAACATCGGTTTTAGACAACAATTTTCAACGTACCGCAGATGTTATAATTTCTGATATTTATGTAGAAGACGCTTCATTCTTAAAAATGGATAACATTACTTTAGGTTATACTTTTCCAAATGTTTCTAAAAAATTAAAAAGTATTCGTTTATGGGCCGGAATTCAAAACGTATTCACTATTACAAATTATAGCGGATTAGATCCAGAAGTATCGGTTGGTACAGACCAAGGCATAGACAATAATATATACCCAAGGCCAAGAACTATTTTGGCAGGAGCTAATTTTAAATTTTAAAAAACACAACTATGAAACCAAGATTTAAAATACAAAATACCATTGGGATCGCTCTACTTTTATTCGCTACACTAACCTCGTGTACCGATGATTTAGATATTGTTCCTAATGACGATCAAACGGTATTAAGCGAAGAGCTTTTTACTAACGAAGCAGCTTATAAACAAGTGTTAGCAGGTATTTATGCCAACTTAGCACTTACAGGAACCGACGGAGCAGGGAATTCAAACCTTAAAAACATTGATGCTGGAACTAGCCAATTTGGACGTGTACTTTTATATGTACAAACATTATCGGCAGATCAAATGATTTGGTCTTACGAGAATGATCCTGGAGCTAGAGAAATTCAAAGAAATACATGGACTGCTCAAAATCCTCTTTTATTGGGTATGTTTAGTAGAGCACACCTTTCTATTGCTTTAGCAAACAATTTTTTAAGAGAAACTACAGATGCGAAACTAGATGCAAGAAACGTATCATCATCAACAAGAACTGAAATTGTAGCCTACAGAGCCGAAGCTCGCTTAATGCGTGCCATGGCATATTACTACATGATGGATATTTTTGGAAAAGCAAACTTTGTTACCGAAAACGATGCGCTTAATTCCTTTCCTCCTGTATATGAAAGAAGTCAATTATTCGATTTTATTGAATCGGAATTAATAGCAATCGATACCGATTTAATAGCTTCTAGACAAAACGAATATGGCCGTGCCGATAAATCAGTTGCTTACATGGTTTTGGCTAAAATGTATTTAAATGCTGAAGTATATATTGGTGAAAACCATTATACTGAATGTTTAACCTATTGCGAAAAAATAATGGACGGTGGTTACACATTAGCACCTAATTATTTACACAATTTTATGGCAGACAACAACACAAACTCTGCGGTAAACGAAATTATTTTCCCAATAGTTTCAGATGGCACAACAACGCAAAATTACGGACCAACAACGGTTATGATTAATGGTCAGGTTGGAAGTTTAGAAGAAAACGGACTAGAACTTGGTGTTAGTAAACCAGGCTGGGTTGGCGCACTTAGAATTAGAAAACAATTAGCTAATCTATTTGATGCTTCTTTTGCTGACGATGATAGAAATACTATTATCTCTGCAGATAGACCAATTGATATTATTGAAATCTCTGATAAAGATACGGGATACATTATTGAAAAATACTCAAACGCAACCTCAACAGGAAGCGCTGGTGCCGATCAAACTTTTGTTGACACCGATTTCCCTTTATTTAGATTGGCCGATGTGTACTTAATGTATGCCGAAGCACATTTAAGAGGCGGTGGCGGTACTATTACCGATGCTGTTGGTTATGTAAATGCTTTAAGAGCTAGAGCGCACAACCCAAATACTATTTCTTCTGGAGGTTTAACTTTAGATTTTATTTTAGATGAACGCGCTCGTGAATTACACTGGGAAGCACACCGAAGACAAGATTTAATTCGTTACAATAAATTTACTGGTGGAAACTACAACTGGGCATGGAAAGGTAACGGAAGCAATGGTATCTCTTTACCATCACACTTTAATGTATACCCAATTCCAACCGGAAGTATTGCAGCAAACCCTAACCTGACTCAAAACACAGGGTACTAAAATTAAAAACAAATAAAGACCATGAAAAAATTTAAAAACATTTCAGTGTTTAGCATTATTGGTTTAGTTTTACTATGCCTGAGTTCTTGCGAAGACACCACTGATATATATTCTGTTTCAGAACCATCGTCACCAATTTTAGCCGACTTAAACTTCAGCCAAATTGAACTCGATGCGAACAATACAAACAACTCAGCTTTATCATTAAACTGGATAGAATCTAATTACGGACAGCAAACAGCTATTAATTATGCTGTGCAATTCGCAAACGACGATGCTTTTACAACTCCAGTTACAGCATCTACCGTTACAGGCCGTAACAACCTAACATTATCTACTAGTGAAATAAATGCCGCTGCAGGTAGCGCGGGTTTAGATCCTTTTACTTGGGGTACTTTATACACTAGAGTTGTAGCATCTTTAGGTTCACAAAGCAGTGAATCTATAGCATCAAATACAGTACAATTTGATGTATACCCATATTATAACTATGTATTTGATGATTACTATTTAGTAGGAAACGGTACATCTGCAGGATGGAATAACAACGCGAATAACCCACCATTATTTAGAGATGCTGCCAACCAGAACCTTTACTATTACACAGGATATTTTACAACACCTGGAGGATTTGACGAAGGGCGATTTAAAATTTTAGAAAGCAGAGGTTTATGGCAGCCACAATGGGGTGTTACTCCAAATGAAGGTGACGATATACCAGCAACATCTGGCGATATTGCCGGAAACCCAACAACACAATCTGGAGACCCAGGACGTTTTGGAGTAGAAACGGCTGGTTACTATCAATTCAGTATAGATTTTTCTACTAAAAAATACACTTTAACACCTTACAACACTACAGGAGCAACAAGTTTTTCTAGTATTGAAGTTCAAGGCTCAAGTACCACAACTACCGCTTTAACAGCATTAGCTATAGACACACATATATGGTATGCTGCAGCTTTACATTTAACACCTGGAGACCTTACGTTTGTAACAAACACAGGATCTGCTTGGGGTGGTTCAACAGGGTTTTCTGGAGTTGCTACAGATGGTGGCGAATCAATCCCTGTAATTGTAGAAGACGATTACGACGTTTGGTTTAATGACCTTACTGGCCGTTACATTCTTGTGCCTTTAAACTTATAATATTAATCATTTTAATAGAAAAAATATGAAATTTTATATAACCAAAATAAGCTTTCTGTTGCTTTTGTCAACAATGCTTTTCGCGTCTTGCGAAACAGAAGAAAGCCTAACAATTACAGCTCCAGAAGCTGAGTTTGTTCTAAACACACCAGGTATTAGCACTGTGTTTTTAAATTTTGCATTGCCAGATAACCCTGCATTTACATTGTCATGGGAAGACGAGGTAACTGGAAGCAGCTCTTACACCGTTGAAATGGCGACCGACGCTGAATTCACATCGCCGTTCACTCTAGGTACAACCGAAGCGAAAAACTTCTCAATGACCGTTGTAGAGTTCAACAATGCCATTGCAAATTCAGGTGCAACAACATTTAGAGATGTGCCTGTCTACATTAGAGTTTCCGCGGGAAGCGAAATTTCTAATAGTATTTTATTACTAGCAACTAGATATCCAACCGATGCTCCTGTAATTTCTAGCCCTTTAGCTAGCGATACTTTTGTTTTATCTATTGGATCTGTTGACGACACGGTTTTAACTGTAAATTGGACAGATGCTGTTTTAGAATCTTCTTTAGGCACCGACATCAATTACACTATTGAAGCCGCTACAGCAGGAACTGATTTTGCAAGTCCTGTTTCTATTGGAACAACAACTAACGCAAGTACAGTATCATCAACACATTCAGAATTAAATGCAGTTGCTATTGGCATTGGTTTAACTCCTGAAGTTGCTGGCGACATGGATATTAGAATTGTGGCAAAAAACACAAATTCTGGTGGTAGCGAATTAACTAGAATTTCCGATGCGTTAACCATTTCTGTTACACCTTACCTTTCTGCATTCCCTAACTTATATGTTGTTGGAGATGCAACATCACCAGGATGGAGTAACGATAACAATAACACACCATTATTTAGAAACCAAGATGTACCAAACAACTATGTTTATGTTGGGTATTTTGGAGCAGGAGCTTTTAAATTATTAGAAACTAAAGGCGCATGGCAACCACAATGGGGAACAAATGATGGAGCTGCTCTAGCAGTAAATACTGGTAGCGGTTCAGACCCCGGAACATTTAATGTTGCCACTGCAGGATACTACTCGTATAATTTCACTACAGTCGGAGAATCTGGAAGCTTTACAGTAGAAGCATACGATGCTTCTGCAGCACCAACATATACTTCTATGGCTATTATTGGAGATGCTACACCAAACGGTTGGGATGGTGACAATGACACTAATTTTACTCAGGACGCTAACAATCCACACTTATGGTACATTAATGGTGTAACATTAACAAATGGAGGTTTCATCTTAATTAGAGCAAATGATGATTGGGCAGACGTTTGGAGATATTCAGGATCTAGTGAACTTTATGGTAAAGCTAATTTATCTGGCGGCGGAGACAACATTCCGTTTAACGCAGAAACAGGCAGTTACGATTTCTGGTTCAACGATTTAGATGGTAGTTACAACATTATACCAAACTAAAATATTAAATCTATAAAAGAGGCTGATTTATATCAGCCTTTTTTTTCTTAAAAAGGAAGCTATTAGAAAAAAGACGTGTTCGTATACTTTCAACTAAAACCTTCTTATTACTACAACTTAACTAAACACCAAAACAGATGAAAAAACTGTTACTATTTACGTTCTTGTTATTTAGACTAACCGCTATCTCGCAAGTTACTATTTCACCTAGCGCTTTCGAAGTTACAAGCCAAATAACTATTACGGTAAATCTAAGCAGCACGGCAACAGATTGCAATAGTATATCTGCACCTAGCAAAGTCTACATGCACTCTGGCATAGGTAACGACACCGATGCTTGGGGTATTAAAACCATAGGAAATTGGGGCGCTGATGATGGCATTGGCGAAATGACAAACAATAATGACGGCACTTGGAGCATCACTATAACACCATCCGTTTATTATAGTTTAACAAGCGAGCAACAAAGCGAATCTACCAAAATGGGTATAGTTTTTAGAAATGCATCTGGAAATCAAGAATTAAAAGCATCAGGTTGTGCCGATTTCTTTTTCGATATTGGTTCTTTTCAACTATTTTTAAACATGCCTACAAAAACAACAACCATTTTGAATGCTGGCGAAACGCTTCCTATTAATGCGACTTCTAGTACTGTGGCCAACTTTACACTTCTGACCAACAATAACACAGTAGATACAGCTATTCAAACTACAACATATACCAACAATTACACGGTAAACGAAACCACAACATTCGAGTTACAAATTACCGATGGCACACAAACAGAATCTAAAACATTCGAAGCTATTGTAATTCCGGCTACTACAGAAGCCGCTTTACCAAATGGGTTATTAGATGGTATTAATTATAATGAAACCGACAACACTAAAGCTACTTTGGTGCTTTATGCGCCGCTAAAAGAGTTTGTACATGTCATTGGCGACTTTAATGATTGGACGATAGATGATGCTTTTTTAATGAAGAAAGACAGCAGTAAAGATCGTTTTTGGATAGAACTAACAGGGTTAACACCACAAACCAACCACATGTATCAATATATGGTTGATGCTTCTATAAAAATAGCAGATCCATATTCTCCTGTTATTTTAACAGAATCGAACGATCAATATATCAATGCGGTAACTTATCCCGATTTACCAGCATATCCAACAGGAAAAACAAACCACAATATTACTTTATTAAGAACAGGAGATGCAGACTATAATTGGCAAGTAACCAATTTTACCGCCCCCGAAAAAACCGATTTAGTAATTTACGAATTACTACTTCGCGACTTTGATGCTCTACACAGTTTTGATGCTTTAAAAAGCAGACTAGATTATATAGAAAACCTAGGTATAAACGCCATAGAACTAATGCCATTAAATGAATTTGATGGTAACGAAAGTTGGGGCTACAACCCATCATTTCACATGGCGCTCGATAAATATTACGGTACCCAAAATGCTTTTAAAGCTTTGGTAGACCAATGTCACCGTCGTGGCATAGCTATTATTGTAGATGTTGTTTTTAATCATGCTTCTGGACAAAATCCATATTACAGACTTTGGAACACCGATAACGGTAATTACGGAGGAACCGCCTCTGCAGATAATCCGTTTTTTAACCAAACAGCAAAACACGCCTATAGTGTTTTTAACGATTTTAACCATAGTACAACAGCAACTCGTGATTATGTAAAGCGCGTTACTCAATTTTGGATCGACGAATATAAAATTGATGGTTTCCGATGGGATTTAACCAAAGGATTTACTCAAAATTGTACTGAAAGTAACGAGAGTTGTACTGGAAGCTATCAGCAAGACCGTGTAGACGTTTTAAAAGAATATGCAGATTACCAATGGGATAAAAAAGATGATTTCTATATTATTTTTGAGCATCTTGGTGGTATTACTGAAGAGAACGAATGGGCGAACTACCGCATAAATGAAGGCAAAGGTATCATGCTTTGGAACAATTTAAACGGAACTTATAGCGATGCCACTATGGGGTTTTTCACTGATGGAAAATCTAACTTCGGAAACGTTTCATATAAACAAAAAGGATTTGCACAAGCCACACCATCCGTAAGCTACATGGAAAGCCATGATGAAGAACGCATGATGTACAGAAACCTTAATTTTGGAGCAACCAACACTAATTATAATGTTAAAGATTTAAACACAGCCTTAAAACGTGTAGAAACCGCTGGGGCGTTTTTCTTTACGGTACCAGGACCAAAAATGATTTGGCAATTTGGAGAATTAGGTTATGATATTTCTATAGACCAAAACGGCAGAGTTGGCAATAAACCTATCCTTTGGGAATACTTAAATGATGCTAACCGAAAATCTGTTCATGACACTTGGCGTAATTTAATTCGTTTAAAACTTGAAGAACCCATATTCAAAACCACTAATTTCGAGGTTGACACTAACAAATCTTCAGGATTAAAAACCATCCATTTAACACTAGATAGCGCTACAGAAAACGATATTAAATACATTACCATACTTGGTAACTTTGGTATTACAGCACAAAATATTACGCCTAATTTTCAGCAAACAGGTACTTGGTATAATTTGCTAGACAGAAACATGCCTATGGAAGTCACCAGCAGCACGGCATCGATAACTTTAAAGGCTGGCGAGTTTATTATTTTTGGAGACAAAACCTTTATTACTCCAGAAGATCTTGATAGCGATGGTGTTTTAAACACAAATGATGCGTGTAGCAACACTCCAATTGGAGCTACAGTAGATGCTAACGGTTGTGAAATATTTAGTTTACCGGCCAACAACTTTAAACTACAAATTGGTAACGAAACTTGCAGAAATAGCAACAATGGTTTTATTGATATTTCCGCAGAAAAGAACCTAAACTACAGCGTTAAAATTACAAGCGACAACCTAAATAGTGACGATGCTTTTACAAGTAGTTTTATTAAAAACAATTTAGCTTCTGGTCATTATAATGTTTGTATTACTGTTGAAAATCAACCAGATTACGAGCAATGCTACAACATTACTATAACGGAGCCAGAAAATTTATCGGTACTATCAAAATCTGCAAATGGCAAGAAATTAGTTTCACTTAACATGAGTGGTGGTTCTCTTTATAAAATTACGCTTAACGGTATTACTACAGAAACTTCGAATTCTGAAATTGAACTTACTTTACAGAATGGAGAAAACACGATTACCGTAGAAACCGATAAAATTTGTCAAGGTAAATTTGAAGAATCTATTTTTTATGGAGACGAATTAACGGTGTTTCCTAATCCAATTTCAAATAACGAATTAAACGTTTACTTGGGAGAATTAAACAACGATAAAGCTATAGTAGAACTCTATTCTATTTTAGGAAAACGTGTTTACAACACTGAGACAACTAGCAACACACTAAAAATAGATGCAACCCTATTAGAAAAAGGCGTTTACTTATTAAAAGTGGTTACAAAAACAGCAAACAAAAGTTTTAAAATAATTAAGAACTAATGAAAAATTCACTTAAATATATCTTCGGAAGTTTCGTTTTATGTCTTTTCATTTTTAACTGTGGAGGCAATAGCGATGACGATGTTGATCCGGATCCAGACAATGAAGTAAAAACACCAACTGCAGCAACTTTAACATTCCCTGAGGAAAATTCAGAATGCACCGAAGGTTCTAGCCTAACAAGTACAGAAAGCACTATTTTATTCAACTGGAATGATGCTCAAAATGTAACATCATATCAATTATTCGTTAAAAATTTAGACACACAAACCACAACCAATTACACAAGTTCGGTGTCAGAAAAAAGTGTTGCTATTTTACGAGGCACGCCATATTCATGGTATGTGGTTTCTAAAAACTCGGGAACAGAAACAGCACAAAGTAATACTTGGAAATTTTATAATGCAGGAGAAGCAACATCATCTTACGCTCCATTTCCAGCGGAATTGGTTAGCCCTGCTCTATCGGCTTCCTTAGCAGCTTCAACAGTAAACTTATCGCTAGAATGGTTAGGTGAAGATGTTGATAATGATATTACAGAATATGAAGTCCTTTTCGGAAATGTAAACCCGCCAACACAAGCACAAGCTACTACAAGCAGCAACAATGTTTCGGTAACCGTGAGTTCTGGCAATACTTATTTTTGGCGTGTTATTACTAAAGATGTTAATAACAATACTTCGGAATCTCAAGTTTTTGAGTTTACCGTTCAATAGATTCACCTAAAAAAAACACTTTGAAACTTGATGATAATTTATATCAAGCTTCAAAGTGTTTCTTATTAAATTGAATATTCTGAAAACATGCTTCTTTTGGAAAGTTATTTAATGATTAATTCGGTTAAAACAGGAAAGTGATCCGAAGGATATTTCAAATCCACCAAACTCGATAACACACCATATTTTTCAACTTCAATATTAGTTTTAGAAACAAAAATATAATCAATTCTACGAGTAACTAGTTTTTCAGTCTTAAAACCACTAAAAGTACCATTAGAGCCAAAAACTACTTTTGCTAAGCCTTTAGAATCGTCCATACTTTGGCTAAGTTTGGTAATTAACTCGGTGTTAGGTTCGGCATTAAAATCTCCCATTAAAACAACAGGCAAATTATTCGTATTAAGCGCTTTTATTTTATCCTGAATTAGAGCAACACCTTGTAATTGCGCTTCGTGCCCTTTATGGTCTAAATGGGTGTTAAAAACCCAAAACTTGGTGTTATTTTCTAAGTTTGTAAACAAACCGTATGTGCAAATTCTGGGATATGCAGCATCCCAACCTTTGGAAATTTGATTTGGTGTTTCTGAAAGCCAAAACGTGTTTTCATTCTCAACTTTTAGCTTTTCAGTATTATAAAATATAGCTGAAAATTCACCTATATTTTCACCATCACGTCCAACACCTATGGCGCTATAGCCCGTTAAAGCTCTTTTTAAATCGGCCATTTGATTTGTTTTCGCTTCCTGAACCCCCAAAACATCTGGACTATTAAACAATACTTGCGCACTTAAAAAATCTTTTCTGTTTGGCCAAGCGTTCTCACCATCGGAAGCGACATCTAAACGGATGTTGTAAGTCATTACCTTTAAGGTTTGACCTTCCTTTTTAATTTCATTATTACAACTCATTACACCCAAAATTAGAGTGAAACATACTAAAATATTGTATTTCATATCTACTTCTATTTACTTTTTTTGTTGAAAAACGCGTACATAATCGACCACCATTTTCTGGGGAAAAATAGAATCATCTATACCTTGTCTCCCGCCCCACATACCACCAACGGAAACATTCATTATTAAATAAAACTGATTATCAAAAGGCCATTCTGCAGTGGTTTTATGTTCATTTTCGATATGATTGTACACCACTCCATCCAAAATAAAATCTATTTTTTCGGGCGTCCATTCTACAGCAAACATATGAAATGTATCATTAGGCTTATCAATAAAAATAGTTTTGCCCTTTTGTGTGCCTTTCATGTGATTGTAAGCCTTAGTGTGTATAGTACCATGAATGGTATCATTATCATAACCAACATGCTCCATGATATCAATTTCGCCACTTTCCGGCCAACCTATACCTTCCCTCTTTTCACTCAGCATCCAAATTGCTGGCCACATACCGCGACCTTTAGGTAATTTTGCTCTAGCCTCAATACGGCCGTATTGCCATGCTGCTAGACCTTCTGTTTTTAATCGAACCGATGTATACTGGGCACTATCAATTTCAGACTTATATTTTTGCCATCCCTTAATCTCAGGGTTTTTAAAATCCTTATTAGCGACTTTCTCTTTATGAGCTTCAATAATTAAATACCCGTTTTCTACCCTTGCATTTTTTAAACTATCGGTAAAATACTGTTTTTCATTATTAGCTTTAAACCCATAATCATAGGTCCATTTTGCTGAATCGGGCTTGCCTTCATAGTTAAACTCATCGCTCCAAACAAGTTGATATCCTTTATTTATGGGGCTCTTATCAATACTTTTAAAAACCATTTCAGGCTCGTCTGTTGTAATATAATCGAAATTATTTACAAGTAACCACTCAATGTTTTCAACCTTATTAGCTGTCCAGGCATTTAGTGTTAATCCCATTTTTTTGGCCGACGAAATCCATTCCGGATGTTTTTTCAACTTATAAACCAAATAATCTAATCCTGAAACACCATCTAAACTTAATGTTTCTGGTGCCTTTGACCCATCTAGATACTGGGTTTTTGCTTGCGCATCAAGCGTTTTAATTTTCTTGAGAGTATCGTAACTAAAACTAATATAAGTCAAAATATAAGGATCCGCATTTAGCTCTTTAACCAAAGAGATAACCTTATCGGCAATGTCCGCATTTCTCCCTTTAATTTTAGAAGGTTTTATTTCGCAGACCAAACCTGTAGAATCATTATTGGTTATTCCTGCCAAAATATATGCTTTTAAAGTGGGGAGTATTTCACCGTTTGATAATTTGAATTTGGACAATTCTTCATAAGTAGATTTTTCCACCTCTAATCCGTGATATTCTGCATCGTGAGTAACAATGAGTACATTATCTGCAGTCATTCTAACATCAAACTCCGAACCTGTGCATCCGAGAGCAATAGCTTGCTTTAATGAAGCTATTGAATTTTTAGGTAAATTTTGACTTTTCCATGCGCCACGGTGTGCTATAACCGGGTTTTTGGCAAAATTTATTTTTGTGTTAGAATTTTCATCACAGGAATAAAAACAAACTATTAATAGTATTGAAAAAAATTTACTTATTAGTTTTAACATAATCTATAGTCATTAAATATTTTAAGCATCAAAAAATCTAAAGACAAATAATTCGTCTTTAGATTTTTTATAAGTTTATATCTTACAGAATTATTACTGTAAGTACCAAGGTGTTTTATTTATACCATCATACCCATCGAACTGATCATCAATAGCCTTTTGATAATTATCAGGGTTTGTTGTTTGTTCTGACACCGGATATTTCCAACGCTTTGGGTAAACCGAAGTATCATCAGGATTTAAACTTGTTGCTGGATCTAACGGATATTCAGGAAAACCAGTTCTTAAAAATTGGGGATAATTACCTCCATTACCCTGAAAGAAATCTATTAACCAACGTTGTGTTAAAATTTGTTTTAATCTATCTTCTTTGGTTCCTGTAGTGGTATAAACTGCGTCTCCAGTAAAATAATTATCAATATAAGCTTGATCGATAGCCATACCCTGAACATAACCATCTGTATTTGGCAAATCTTTATAATATTCAAGCATAGCTTTTACTCCATTTTCGTAATATTCTTGAGCATTTCCGGTAACCCAACCTTCTTCAATAGCTTCAGCAATAATAAAACATTGTTCGGCAAAAGTAAAACGCAACAAGGGCTCTCCATCCATAAAATCAACATAACGTGAGTTTAATAAAGAATAATCGCCATTATCTTTGTTAAAAGCTAATGTAGTTGGATCTAAAGATGTTAAAGCACCTTCGTAGGCATCAAAATCAGAAGCAGAATTTCCAGCATCTAATAATATTTGTGCAGGTTCGGCAAAATAAAACAATCTGCGATCTTTATTTGTTTTCAAGACATCAACAGTTAGTTTTGAAATAGCTGTATTAATTCTAAGGTTTTCACCATTATAGAATTGATGGTTAGCATTTGAAATTTCGGTGTAAACCAATTTGAAATTATCATCATTACTTTCCAATAAATTACCTGCACTTACAACAGCAGCAAAACGAGCCTTTTGATCATCTGTAGCTTGTCTACTTATGGTTTGTATCACTTTTAACTGCATAGCATTACATAGCTTTTGCCATTTTACAGCATCACCATCATACATAATATCTCCATCAAAATTATAACCTTGGGCAAAATAGGCTTCTGCTGTTTGTAAATCGTCTAAAATTTGAACAAATACATCTGCTTGTTTATCGTAAATAGGTCGTGTAATCCCTTCGTCCGCCATACCTGCTTCAGAATAAGGCACATCACCCATCGCTAATGTTGCCGATAAGCCGTAATATGCTTTTAGATATAACGCTAAACCTTTATAAGATGCTTCAGCTTGGTTTCCTTCGGCAAATTGCGTCATAAACTTCAAATCGGTAAGCATACTATAATCACCAAAACTACCAAAAGATGCAAAATAATATTGCGCTGAACTTGGAATACTTGGATCTAAGGCAGCAATATGTTTATTGAATAAGTTACCTGATACAAACTCAAAGACTCCACTTCCGTTGGTTGTAAATGTATTTTTCAATACTTGGGTTGCTAACATATCTGGAGCAACAATGGTAGATGCATCTGGATTTGTATTTATATCTTCAAAATTGCTACATGAATATGTAAAAGCAACTAAGACTGTTAATAAATATATATATTTTAAATTTTTCATTTGTTTTTATTTAATTGTTATCAGTAAAATAGAATTTGCTCGGTTTTTAATATTGACATTGCAACCTTGCTTATTTCTATATGCATTCTTACTAAAATGAAACTTTAATATTGGCACCAAGATATCTAACTGATGGGTCGGCAAAATCTTCAGTTCTATTATCTGGATCGGAATATTTATAATCTTTTGACCACAACAACACGTTTTGACCTATTAAACTAATAGATGCACTTTTAGCACCCCAACTACTTAAATACATTGAAGGAATACTGTAGTTTAAAGATATTTCACGTAGTTTAAGGTAGGTTCTAGAAAAAGCATCGGTTGTTGTACCTGTGCCTCCCCAAGCGCTACTGGCATGCAAATCTTTAGCTGCTCTTAAATATGTTGTTGCTATATTATTTGTTTCAAAAACGCGAGTATCACTAAGGATGGTACCATCGGTATCAAACTCAACTGTTCCGCTGGTAACCATAACACCTTCACCTATATAATTTGATGATCCTGGTGTTGCAACATCTAAGGCTCTTTCTGGTGTTACAGAATCTGGATGCACACCTGATTGCCACATGTAACTCTCGGTTCTAGAACTAGATAGACCGCCAACTAAACCATCAAAAGAGAGAAATAAACTAAAATCTTTATAGCGTAACGTTGAGTTTGCTCCCCATATCCAATCTGGATTAGAGTATCCGTATACAGAACTGTATGGATTTTTAACTATACGTCCATTGCTGTAAACGTGTTGCCCCGTTGTTGGATCCGTCATAAACTCTGCTCCTACATAATGATCGGTGCGTTCCCCTACTTTAATCCATGGCCTACTATCATTTTGCGTATATGTTTGATCAATTTTAGCATAAACATCTTTATAAGTTGACCAGTTAACACCTAAATCCCATTGAAAATCATTTGTTTTAATTGGAGTTCCGGTAAGCGCTAATTCCCAACCTTTACGATCTACTTCATCATCTTTATTAAGCACAACTCCTGTGTAACCAGATGCCGCAGATAACGCACCTGTTTCTAAAAAATCGTACATGTGTTTCTTGTAGTAAGACGCATCAATAGTAAAGCGTTTTTTAAAGAACATGGCTTGCAACCCAACCTCGTAAGTATTTGCGCTTTCTGGACTTATACTTGATAAATTGTATAAATTATTAGGAGCACTTGCTCCGTTTAAATCATTCCAAGTACCTGGAGACGTACTAAAAACACTATTAATATCGTAAATACCTGCAGGTTTTTTAGATTGTGTCCATGAGCTTCTTATTTTCAACAAATCCAACCAATCTCTAGTAGATTCCTTTATTAATTCTGACACCACAAAACTCCCTGAGAAAGATGGGTAAAAATAAGATTGTTTTGAGTCTGGAATACCTGGGCCAGCCAAAGTAGAACTCCAATCGTTACGCCCCGTGATATCAACATAAATTAACTTATTCCAAGACAAACCTAATCGACCAAAAACCGAATTAACTTGTTGTTGACTTATACTTTCATTTACAGAAGCAGGATTTACAGAAGCATTTAAAGAGAAAAATTCGGGAATAGAAATACCTCCTTCAGTATTTGCCGCTAAATTATCATTCCTTTGGTAATATATCGTTCCTCCGGCAAGATATTCAACCTCAAATTTATCATCAACAAATTTTCTATCACCAGAAAGTAATACATCATTATTTATACTGAAACCTTGAGTTTTACCTGTTACATAAGCACCTGTTCTTGAGCCATTCCATGTAGAAGACGCACCAGGTACAGATGTATTTCCTGTAGATGTATAAGACCCTTGAGATACTCTAAGCTGACCACGATCAACGAAAAAATCTAACCCAGAACGCACCGTTGCTTTTAACCAATCTGCCACATCATAACTCATGGTTAAATCAGCATTAAAAATGTCGCGAGACACTTCGTTGGTTTTTTGATATCTATCAAAATAAGGGTTGTTTTGATTTTTACCGCTATAATTATTGTTTTCAAAATCGTATCCGTAATGGTTGTTTTGTAACTCCCCAGGAATTAACCAATAATTATCTTTGTAATCACGTACATCCCAATCTGCAGGACTCCAAATTAACAAAGAATACATTGGGTCGTAAGATGTATAACCGTTAGATCCCATGTTTGGAGATTCTCTTTTAGAATAAGAGATGTTTGAACTTAATTTAAACTTATCTAAATTAACATCTCCACCAAAAGAATAGGTAAATTTATCTAACTTAGAATTTGGATATTGTCCTTTTTGCTCTATCCAGTTAACAGAACTTCGTAAAGCAATTTTATCTTCCTTAAATGCAATACTTATATTATTATTTGTAATAGAACCTTGCTCTAAAAAGTTTTTAAAATTATCCTTACCAATTGCAGAATACTCAAACTCACTAAAATCCTTAGCAATAGGGTCCCATTGCGTTTGCAATGATCCATCCATCACTTGCCCCCAAGATTCGTCGGTATTTATGTTGTAAGTATTGTTAGTACCTCGACCGTAAACACTTTGGCGCTCTGGAATAGCTAAAAACCCAGCAGAATACATAGTGTTACTTGTTAAATTAACACTAAAACCATCATCACCGGTGCTTCCGTTTTTTGTTGTGATTAAAATAGCACCGTTGGCTCCACGAAAACCATATAAAGCAGAAGCCGTTGCCCCTTTTAGAACAGACATAGACTCAACATCTTCTGAAGAAATATCACTAAGCGTTCTATTTTGGTATGCAATACCATCTATTACCAATAATGGCTCTTCCCCTCTAATTGTTATTTCCGGAGCTACATTAAAATCGGTTGAATTATTTACTAAAAGCCCTGCAACCTTTCCCGAAAGTGATGTACCAATATCTACGCCTGATACTTTTTGAATAGTTTCTCCACTTATTTCTTGTACTGAATATCCCAGTGCTTTTTGTTCTCTCTTTATACCTAAGGCAGTAACAACAACTTCGTCTAAAGCTTTAACATCTGGTTGTAATATAATAGTAAAAGATTGGCTAGAAATAGAAACTTCTTTAGTGATGTAACCCACGTAAGACACCTCTAAAGTAGCGTAGTCTTTTGTTACATTTATAGAAAATTTACCATCAAAATCGGTAGATGTTCCATTATTAGTTCCTTTTAGAATTACGGAAGCACCAGGTAAAGGCATTCTTGCCTCGTCTAACACGGTTCCATTTATTATATTTTGAGCTTGTGTCGTCGACATTGTAGCCACAAACAAAAACAGCATACATAATATTGTTTTTGTTTTTTGATTACATCGTTTTAGTTTCATAAAAATGTTGTTTTAAGTTTGATGTCAAAATTAAAACTTGAACGAATTTTTTACTCGAAAATAAAATTAAGTCTATGTAAAGTTAATCTCTGAAAATAAAAAGGCTCTAATTTTTAAAGTCGATAAAAAACGAACATTGTATTAATTGAATGTAAAAATCGAGCGATTGCATCGGAAACCTCTAGCAATAAGGGATAAATCGCATTTTTAAAAAAAGCAAACAACAAGTCAACAATAACAAGGCTTAACAGCTGTTGTAGTGGTAATGTCGTGGTGAAATTTACAATTGTCGTGTTACTAGAACTTTAACATATAGTTAACTAGACTGTCATCGTGCTCTAAACCTAATTTTTTACGTAAACGGTAACGTTTGGTCTCGACACTTTTAGTTGAAATATTTAAAAGTGGAGCCATTTCTTTTGAAGATAAATTAAGCCTTAAATATGCACAAAAACGTAAATCGTTTGGTGTTAAATCTGGATGCTCCTTTTTAATTTTACCAAAAAAATCTTTGTCTGCATTGTTAAAGGCTTTCTCAAAAAACGACCAATCTTTATTGTCGTTTAAATTATTATCAATAAGCTTTATTGCTTCAATATTATCGTTGTCTTTGCTATTTTTAATTTCTTTTTTAATCTTGTTTAAAACCTTATTCTTTTTAATAATACTCATGGTAGAAATAGCTAACTCTCTATTTTTACTCTCAATATGACTATTCAGTTTTTCATTTTTTATTTTCATGACTAACTGCTGGCTCTTCAATTGTTCTTTCTCGAATTTTTTAATATAATAACGTTTATAAGCCTTGTGCGTAATAAACACAATTACAGAAAACAACAGAATATAAGCCGCAATAGCTGTATTTGTAAAATACCACGGCCTACAAACTTCAAAAGTATAAGCTGCTATATTTTGAGATAACATGTTACCTATTTTCGCTTTAACTTTAAAGGTATAAGTACCAAAAGATAAATTCTCGAATGTAACTGCCGATGCTTCTTTCCATTTACTCCATTTATCAGTATCACTTTCCAGAATGTATTGATACTTTACACCCACGTAACGCTCGTATTCCGGAACGGCATAATTAAACTCTAACAAGCCGTATTTAAATTTAAAAACACCCTTTGAACTAATATCCTGAGGAACGACGGTGTCATCATTCGCATACCATGCGACTTTGTTTAAATAAATTAAATGCTTATCTTTTTTATGGGTCTCATTAAGGTCTAATGTAATATATCCGTTTGATGTTCCCAATACACAAGTAGATGGCGTAATAGATGAAATGTTTTCGAACCCCAAAATACCTTTTCGAAATTTTAACGGAATAGGAATATTGGTTATTACCGATGTGTTTGTAACGTTATCATTTTCAATGAAACTTATATTATTTTTAGAAAACGTCCATAACCTTCCTGTTTTATCAACGACAAGCCGTCCTGAAACATAATCGTTTTTATCAATAATAGTACTCAATAAACTATCACGCTTAAAGGCTCTATTTACTTCAGAATACTTATAAACACCATATTCAGATGCATATAGCACATTATCCTTATACTTTATTAAACTAGAGCTTTCACCTAAAGGCAAGCTTGCTTCAATATCTAGCTTTTCTACCTTAGTTAAACTATCGTTGAGCTTCAACTTAAAAACCCCTTTATATTCGTGATTAACCCAAACTTGGTTTTGATGGTTTATTTCAAAATACCTCGAGGAGTTTTCAAAGCCTTCAACTTTATTTCTAACCCGCCATTTATTATCCAACTTTTCTAATACTAAAAGTCCGCTATAATTCCCTTGAAGCAGATAATTCTTATGTTGAGGTATGGTTTTGAAACCCCATGCACCAAGTGTGTCACTAATTTTTTTCGATTTATCACTATCAATGATAAAGGTGCCAAAATGATGACCGCAAAATAAATACTCATCATTTAAATTAAACAACTCCCAAACCTGACCAGCAGTACCTTCAATAAACTTAAAAGCATTATTAACTTCGTGAAGCTCTCTATAAAACAACCCTTGGTTTGTACCGATGTATAAATTATTTTTAAAAACTTGTGTAGTATAAACGGTTCCCAAAACACCTTCGTAATCGATAAAGCTTTTAATTGGAGATTTTACATTAATGCAATTAACCCCATTATCCAACGCCGCCCAAACATTTTTAGCACGATCCTCAAACAACGATAAAACCGTATTATTTGTTAGCCCTTTTTTCTGATTAATTTGATACTTAAGATCTCCTTTAGAACTTAAATGAATAACTCCATCGGAAATTGTGCCAATAATAAAACTACCATCTTTTAATTGAATAGTACTAAATATATCGATGTCGCTTAATAAAGCTGCGGCTGAAATATCCCAGACCGTTAATTTATTATCGGACAATTTAAAAAAACCTGAACTCCGTGTTAATAGCACTAAATTTTGATTGCTTTCAAAAATATTAATAACACGATCTGTTTTTAAAACCTCGTCTGCAGCTATTAGCTTGGGTTTTCCATTTTCTACAACGTAAATTCCTTGGTTGGCTACATGATAATATATTCTGTTTTTAACTTTGAATATTTTATAGATATTCTGTGTTGCAGAAACAATTTTGAATGTTTCAGTTTTAGGATTATAAAAGTAAATTCTTTTACTTGTTTGAAAAACAACCCACTCATTATACTCCAAAATATTCCAAACTTGATTGTCGTTTAAAACTCCAACCTCTAACTTAGGCTTTAGTGAAGTATAAATTAAAGTACCTACGTTATTTTTTTCCCAATACCCTAAATCGGCATAACAGCCCGTATAAATTCTATCTCCAATAGCGTTAACGGCTCTGATAATAGTTTTATTTGGGGCACTATACGTTTTCCATTCTGAGCCATTATACTCCAGCAAACCTTTATTATTTGCTACATATATAAATTGATTTTCAGCCTGAGAAATCATCCAGTTTTGATTATCACCACTGTAATCCTCTGTAGTAAATCGTTCAATTGGCGGCAACTCTTGTCCAAACCCTAAAAAGCAAAACAAAAGCAACAAAAAGCACTGGGGGATTTTCATACCGAAAACAAGTTATTCTTAAAAGATTTAAAGCAAATATAACCTACTTTTAATAACTTAATATTAACTTTTACTGGAACAAATTTAGAGCGATAAAATTATAGGTAATACCATATTTCCCAATTGTACTAGAACCACAAAAAAAAAGAGCACCAATATTAGCTGTATAAAACATAAACGAAAAAAAACTTTTTTTAACCATATAGCATTACTCAATAAGAAAGACAAAGTAAATGAGGTAAACCGTAATTCATTATTAAATTATATTTATACATTTAAAGCTTAATTAATAACAGCTATTAATGTCGGTATTTCAAACAGAGAAAAAAAATGATGTAATCCCTCAATTTAAATCATTTCAAAATAAAAAATAACATCAAACAGAATTAATTTAATTCTATTTACCGTACAGTAATCGTACATATTTAAAACACAAAAACCCATAAAACACTTAAAAAAAGCACTTTACAGGTTTTATCTGTGGAGAAGATCGGGCTCGAACCGACGACCTCTTGACTGCCAGTCAAGCACTCTAGCCAACTGAGCTACATCCCCAAAATATTATTTTAATCCGCGTAATACTAAAACAGGTAAGTTACTATGGAAATCTTTTTTAAGAATGGTGTTTTTCTCCCATTTTTTAGCAAAGAAACCACGCTTACGGCGCACAACACAAAGCATATCTGGGTTGTGTGAACGGTAATGTTCTAATACCCCTTGAAATGTTGTAGCATTTCCACTTTTGGTCACACTACTAGATAAATCTTCTAGAACTTCGTTAACATCAAAATCACCCTCGTTATAATGTGGTGTTTTTACTAATAGCAAATGTACATCTGCATTAAACGTATCTTTTATAGATTTTAATGGGTTTAAAGCCCTTTTCTTTTTAATAATAGCCGATTTCATGGCTAGTAAAATATTAGTAACAGGCTTAAAAACATAACCTTCCGGAACAATAAGTGCCGGTATATTGGTTTGTTTTATAATTTTACCTGATGTTTTTCCTAAATAAACTTCATCTTTAATAGAGTTAGTTCTAGGTTCAACTAAAATTAAATCTACCTCGGCCGTTTTACAGGCTAACTCTAAAGTATTAATTAATTTTCCTTTTAAAACCTTTACAATAACTTCAACATTTTTAGTATCAATTTGCGACACCAAGTTATCTAAAAACGCTTTACTTTCACGTTGTATAACATCGTCTACCCTAATCATAGTTCCGGCTTTGGTATACACATTATAAACTTGTACTACAAAAAGTTTGGCGCCTACGGCTTCAGCAAAATCTACAGCGTACTGTAAATGGCTTTGTGCGTTTTTAGACGATCCAACAGGAACTAAAATATTCTTCATAATAAACTGATATTATATATTAAATTTGCTGCTTTAAAGAAACAAAAGTAAACATTAAAAATGATTCGTGTGAGTGCAAAAACAAAATTGCATGGTAAATATACGAAAACCAACATACCTCTGTGAATACAAACATTAGTTTTAAGCACATCAACAAGTTAGCTGTACCAGCATTAATTGCAGGTATAGCCGAACCTATTTTATCTATTACCGACACGGCTATTATTGGCAACATTGATAGTAACGCCACAGAGTCTTTGGCTGCCGTTGGTATTGTTGGCACATTTATTTCAATGCTTATTTGGGTTTTAGGACAAACTAGAAGTGCTATATCTTCCATAGTATCGCAACATTTAGGCGCAAATAAATTAGATAAAATTAAAAATTTACCAGCACAAGCCATTTTTATAATCACCTTACTAAGTGTACTTATTATATTTGGCACCTACCCATTTGCTCGATCTATTTTTAAACTATACAATGCCACAAACATTATTTTAGATTATAGCGTAGATTATTATAGAATTCGAGTTTTCGGTTTTCCCTTTACACTATTCACAATGGCCGTTTTTGGTGTTTTTCGAGGATTACAAAACACATTTTACCCCATGATTATTGCTACTATTGGCGCGTTTCTAAATATTGCACTCGATTACGCTTTTGTTTTTGGCATAGAAAATTACATACCAGCCATGGATATAAAAGGAGCTGCTTATGGTAGTTTAATCGCCCAAATTACTATGGCCATTTTAGCAACTATTTACCTCGTAAAAAAAACCGATATTCCGTTAATACCCAAGTTTCCTTTAAATAAAGAAATCGATAAATTGGTTATCATGATCCTTAACCTATTTGTGCGCACCTTGGCGTTAAATGTCACCTTGTATTTCGCAACACGTTTTGCCACAGGTTACGGACCAGCACACATAGCAGCCTATACTATTTGTATCAATTTATGGTTTTTTGCCGCCTTTTTTGTCGATGGTTATGCCAGTGCAGGCAATATCCTATCGGGTAAATTATATGGAGAAACGGCTTATGCAACACTATTAAAACTAAGCAACAAACTTATTCGTTACGGTATAATTGTAGGTATTATGCTAGCCGTATTTGGAGCACTTTTTTACTATCCGTTAGGGCGTCTATTTTCTAAAGACCCTGAGGTTTTATCTTTATTTTACAATAGCTTTTGGCTTGTATTAATTATGCAACCCTTTTGCGCTTTAGCTTTTATTTTCGATGGTATGTTTAAAGGTTTAGGTAAAATGAAATTTTTAAGAAACGTACTTTTATGCGCCACAACATTTGTTTTTCTTCCCGTTTTATTTTGGTTAGATGCCCTAGACTATCAACTTCATGCTATTTTTATTGCGTTAACTTTTTGGATTATAGCTCGAGGGATTCCTTTAATTATAAAATTTCGGAAAATATTTATTCCGCTGTCACAAAAATCTTAACTTTGGTCAAAATTTAAAACGAAGCAAACACCATGGATATTCTCTCATTTATAAGCGGAAACGGATTATTTCTGCTATTAGCCATAGTATTAATCGTTGTTTACGTAGTAAACCGTAGAAAAAGAAGATAATGGGCAATAACATTCGTATTACAAAAAAATTCGCTTTCGAAACTGGTCATGCTTTATATGGTTACGATGGAAAATGCAAAAACGTACACGGCCATAGCTACAAACTATCTGTAACCGTAATTGGACAACCTATTTCAGATAACACCAACGTAAAATACGGTATGGTTATCGATTTTGGCGATCTTAAAAAAATTGTAAAAGAAGAAATTGTAGACGTCTTCGATCACGCTACCGTTTTTAATAAAAATACACCACACGTAGAGTTAGCAAAAGAGCTTCAAGCTCGCGATCATAACGTTTTATTGGTAGATTACCAACCAACAAGTGAAATGATGGTTATCGATTTCGCACAAAAAATAAAACAACGCCTACCAAAACACATCAATTTACATTCATTAAAATTACAAGAAACCGATAGCTCTTTTGCGCAATGGTTTGCTTCCGATAATATCTAGGGCGTTACCCAAAAGGGTCGGGCTTTCACTACTCGCTCCTCCTAAGGTCGGGAGCTCAAACACGCCGTTCAATCCCTAACGCGAGTATTTGCTGTACATGCAACTCAAGTTAATCGGGTGTTTTTAGAAATTTAATTTAAACTCATTTTTTTTATAAAACCAAATTCATTTTAATAGATAAAAGGTTTAAATCCAAAAAGATGCTTATTTTTACCTCGCTATATAATAATAGCCTGAGTTTCTTGTTATTATTTTAGACTAAAAACACCAGCATTGAAAACATCTTTTAAAACTATATTATCACTATTAATAGCAACTATTCTCGTAGTAAGCTGCTCGCGAAAAAAAGATAAATTTATTAATCGAAATTTTCACGCAGTTACCGCAGAATTCAACTCGCTTTACAATGGTTATAATGCTTTAGAAGAAGGACGAATAAGTTTAAACGATGCTTATTTTGATAATTACTGGGATGTTTTACCCATAGAGCGCATGCAAATTTCGGAAGAAGTGATGCTACCTGGGCAATCTAAAAACGAAAATTTTTCGCGTGCCGAAGAAAAAGCTGTTAAAGCCATACAAAAGCATAGCATGAATATTAAGGGAAAAGAAATTAACCCACAAATGGACGAAGCGTACTTACTACTTGGTAAAGCACGTTATTTCGATCAACGTTTTGTACCAGCCATAGAAGCTTTTAACTACATACTTTACAAATACCCAGCCAGCGACAAAATAAACCAAGCCAAAGTATGGCGCGAAAAAACCAACATGCGTTTAGACAATAACGAGTTGGCTATAAAAAACTTAAAACGCCTTTTAAAACAAGAGCAACTTGAAGGTCAAGATTTAGCCGATGCTACATCTATGTTAGCCCAAGCTTATTTAAACACAAAATCTATAGACAGTGCAATTACCCAATTAGAAATTGCATCGACATCAACAAAAAATAATGACGAGCGTGGCCGTTACCGCTTTATTCAAGGGCAACTCTATAATAAATTAGGTAAAAAAGATAGTGCAAACTTGGCCTTTGATAAGGTGATTGACCTAAATCGCAGAACGCCAAGAATCTACATGATTACCGCTTATCTTGAAAAATTTAAAAATTTCGATTTTGAAAATGGTAACAAATTAGAAGCTCAAGAATTGCTTACTAAACTCGAAGAAAATCGTGAGAATCGTCCGTTTTTAGATAAAATCTATCATCAAATTGGCGAATTTCATTTAAATAATAGTTCCGATTCTTCCGCAATGGCTTACTACAATAAGTCGTTACGCACCAATTCACCAGACAGATTATTAAAGGCAAAAAACTACGAAACCATAGGCGATATGTTTTTCGATAACTCGGAATACGCTACAGCCGGTGCTTATTTCGATAGCACCATGAGTAGTTTACCCTTAAACTCTAAACCGTTTAGAGTTATAAAACGTAAGCGTGACAACCTAGAAGATGTTATTTATTATGAAGCTATCGCGAAAACAAACGATAGTATTTTAAATTTAGTACACTTACCAGAAGCAGAAAGATTATCCCTATTTGAAAGCTATGTAAGCGATTTAAAAGAACAAGCCGAAGAAGAAAAAGAACAAGCCGAAGCTACCGAACGTAATGCAAGCACGGGTTTAGTTACCGCTAACAATATACCTGGCACAACCAATGCTGTTGGATCTAGAGGTGGTTTACCTGGGCAAGCTGCTTTATTTTATTTTTACAACCCTACCACGGTAGCTTATGGTAAAAATGAATTTGTAAAAGTTTGGGGCAACCGCGCTTTAGAAGATAATTGGAGATGGTCTAGCAAAGGCAGCATAGCAACAAGTACAAATACTACAGGATCCACTAACGACCTGTCTGCATTAGCATCAGATGAAGAAAAATTTGATCCGCAATTTTACATTTCTAAAATTCCTTCGGAAGAAAAAGAAATAGACAGTATTTCAAAAGAAAGAAACTACGCTTATTATCAACTCGGATTAATTTACAAAGAGAAGTTTAAAGAATATCAATTATCAAAAAGTAAGTTTCAAAATTTATTAGAAAGCAACCCAGAAGAGCGATTAATTCTTCCTTCTAAATATAATTTATATAAAATATATGAGCTTTTAGGGGAAAACGGAGAAGCTTCGATTGCAAAATCTGAAATTATTAAAAACTATCCAGAATCGCGTTATGCTAATATTTTAGAGCATCCAGAGTTGGTTTCAGACAAAGACGAAAATAGCCCAGAGAGTTTATACGAAGCGCTATACAACTTACACGAACAACAAAAATATGCCGAGGTTATTTCTAAAAGTGAAGATTATATTAAACGTTTTGATGGCGAACCTATTATTCCGAAGTTAGAACTTTTAAAAGCTACCGCAAACGGTCGTTTAAATGGCTTTGAGGCCTTTAAGGAAGGTGTTAATAATTTATCGGTTACCTATGCCAATACTAACGAAGGTAAACAAGCTCAAAAGATAATTAACGACGTGCTTCCAAAAATAGCAAGTACCGATTTTGTTGAAGCTATAGATAGTGTCACTACGCATTACAAAGTTGTTTTTCAGTTTAAAGATGCGGAACAAAACAATATTCCTGCTTTTCAAAAAGAGCTAGACAGTGTTTTAAAAGAGGTTAAATATTACCGATTGTCATCTTCGGTAGACTTGTATAACCCACAAAAAACATTTGTTTTAGTCCATGGAATAAAGAATGAAGCCGTTGCTAAAACATTCAAACAATTGTTAACCGATAAAAATAAAAAGAGGATTGTTAAACCATTCTTCGTAATTTCATCGGCGAATTATCAAACCGTTCAAATTCATAAAAATTTAGAGGCCTACTTAAACCCAAATAACCAATAACCAAACTCATTATGTTTTCAGATAATAAAAAAAATAAGAACATGGCAGAAGCAACGTCCAACCAGAATATAGTAGCAAAAGGAACCATTATTGTTGGTGATTTAAAAAGCGAAGGCGATTTTAGAATAGATGGCACCGTAGAAGGTAATATTTCAACTCCAGGCAAAGTAGTTGTTGGAAAATCGGGGTCTATAAAAGGGTCTTTACAAGGTACAGATGCTCATTTTGAAGGCGCTTTTTTAGGCACACTTACTTTAACAGGTACCCTAACATTAAAATCTACCGCAAATATTGAAGGTGATGTTGTTGTTGGAAAACTAGCAGTAGAACCTGGGGCAACCTTTAATGTATCATGTGCTATGCAAGGGCATAAAAAACAAGTGAAAGATGGCGGACAACCAAAAGCCATCGGATAAACGGCTTAATCCGTTTATTAGGTTTTCATCTATTGCTCTCCAAATGGGTTTAACCATCTATTTAGGCAGCAAATTGGGTGAATGGCTAGATGTAAAATTCAATAACACGAACCAACTCTATTACAAAATAGTGACCTTAATTGCTGTTTTTATTGCCATGTATGCGGTTATAAAACAAGTACTCAACTTAACAAACAGCGACCAAACCAAAAACAAACCTTAATGATTAAGCGTATTTTAATTGTAACGGCTATTCTTTTAGTATTATTCCTAATAGCCTTCAATCTTCAAAATTACTTAACCACCGAAACACTTTCGTTCTCGTTGCTTTCTGTATATCTATTCCATTTAATAGCCGCTGTTATAGTTTACACAACTGTAGAGTTTGTTGCAGAAAAATTACCTAATCAAGCAGGTTACGCCTACTTAACTTTAATGTTTTTTAAAATTGGCGCCTTTGTTTTAATTTTTCAATCATCGATTTTTGCTAATGATAATTTGACGCAAATGGAACGCATTGGATTAGTGATTCCATTATTCCTGTTTTTAATTACAGAAGCTATAGCCGTTTCAAAGCTCTTAAACAGTAAGTAATTACTAACTTTTTAAGAATTCTTTAAGAATTTTCTATTCTTGAAAAATCTAATAAAAAAAAGGCTTTACTTTTTTAAATTATTACTTACATTTGCACAAAATTTACAGAGCATAAATTTATTAGTTAGAAAAAGTATGGTGGTGGCAAAAAAATCTATCAATTTTATAGCAGTTTTAGTTTTAGCGTTGTTTTCTATATCTTCTTATGGAGATGATGCACAGCATAAACCTGGAAACAAAGTAGATACAGCAGAAGAAATTAATGAATATATTGCACATCACTTAAAGGATTCGCACGATTTTCATTTCTACACGCACAACGAATCTGGAACACATTACAGTTTTCCTTTACCCGTAATTGTTTGGACCAGTAATGGTTTAAAAACATTTATGTCATCTGAGTTTCATCATGATGATGCTGGAAAGGTAATCGTTGATAAAGACGATACTAAACTTGTAAAACTACACAGCAAAATATACGAATTAGAAAGCGGAGCTTCTACAATTAACTTTGATGAAGATCACCACGCTACTAACGCGCAAAAAGTTTTAGACTTCTCGATAACAAAATCTGTTTTCGGAATGTTATTAACTGGTATCCTTATGTTATTAGGTTTTGGCGCATTAGCTAGAGGTTATAAAAAAGGAAAAACGATTCCAAAAGGATTTTCTAGAGTATTAGAACCGTTAGTAATCTACGTTCGTGATGAAATAGCAAAACCAAATATTGGAGAGAAAAAGTACCGTAAATTTATGGGCTTCTTGCTAACTGTATTCTTCTTTATCTGGATATTAAATTTATTAGGTTTAACTCCACTTGGTTTTAACGTAACAGGGCAAATAGCTGTAACAGCTTGTTTAGCATTATTTACAGTTGTTATCTATATGTTTAGTGGTACTAAAGATTTTTGGGCACACACATTATGGATGCCAGGAGTTCCTTATATATTACGCCCTATATTAGCAGTTATTGAGCTAGTTGGTTTTGTAATTATTAAGCCATTTTCATTATTAATACGTTTATTCGCAAACATTACTGCGGGTCACTTTGTTGTAATGAGCTTAATTGCATTAACAATAACATTAAAAGCATCTTTCGGACCTGTGGTTTCTACAGGAATGTCGTTAGCATTATCGTTATTTATAATGGTAATTGAGATATTAGTAGCGTTTTTACAAGCGTTTATTTTCACGATGTTATCATCGTTATTTATTGGTATGGCTGTCGAAGAACACGACGATCACCACTAATAAGTAAAATGAAATGATTTCAATGAAAGTTGAAATCCAAAACAGAATTTGTTTAATTAATATTTATAAAAATCAAATTAGTATGTACAATTTAATTGGAGCAGGATTAATCGTTATCGGTGGTGGTATCGGATTAGGTCAAATTGGTGGTAAAGCAATGGAAGGTATTGCTCGTCAACCTGAAGCAGCTGGAAAAATCCAAACTGCAATGATCATCATTGGAGCCTTATTAGAAGGTTTAGCATTCGGTGCATTAATCTTAGGGAAATAAGAATTTCCTAAAAAACAAAAAAGAACAGATTCCTGTAACGGTTGGTTACAGGACCTGTTTTTTAAAATTAAACAAAAACAAATAACAACTAATTTATAGTTTTACATGGATCAGTTATTACATGATTTTTCGCCAGGCTTATTTTTTATGCAAGCCATTATCTTATTAATATTAATAGTATTAATGAGAAAATTTGCTTGGAAACCAATTTTAGACTCTTTACAGTCTAGAGAAGATGGTATCCAAAACGCATTAGATTCTGCCGAAAAAGCAAAATTAGAAATGCAAAACCTTCAAGCCGATAACCAAAAGTTATTGCAAGAAGCTAGAGCAGAACGCGAAGAGATGCTTAAAGAAGCACGCGAGATGAAAAATAAAATGATTGAGGACGCTAAGTCTGAAGCAGAAGGTCAAGCTAACAAAATGATAGCTCAAGCACAAGCTGCTATCGAAGGTGAAAAGAAAGCCGCTTTAGCCGAACTTAAAAATCACGTTGCTGGTATTTCTTTAGAAATTGCCGAAAAAGTAATGCGTACTGAATTATCTAACAAAGACAAGCAATTACAATTGGTTGAAACTATGTTAGCTGAAAAATCATTAAACTAAATTATAATGGCGGGAGCAAGAGCAGCAATACGTTACGCTAAAGCATTATTAAGTTTAGCATCAGATCAAAACACAACAGAAGTTGTTGGTAATGATATGAAGCTAATCGCTAATACTTTGGCAACAAGTAAAGATTTAAGCGAAGCACTTCAAAGCCCTGTAATTCCTTCTTCAATTAAAAAATCGACTTTATTAGATGTTTTTAAAAACGCTGATAAATCAACAAATAACTTAATTGATACTTTAGTAACTAACAACCGAATTAATATTTTAGGCGATATCGCAGTAAAATATGGTGAGTTATTAGATAAATCTAAAGGTGTTGAAGTTGCTACCGTTACTACAGCAGTAGCGTTAACAGACGATTTAAAGAAGCGTGTTTTAGAAAAAGCTAAAACCCTTACAGGAAAAGATGTTGAAGTAGAAAACATTATAGATGAAGACATTTTAGGTGGTTTCATTTTACGTATTGGAGATTTGCAATACAACGCAAGTGTTGCCAATCAGCTTAACAAATTAAAAAGAGAATTTACATTAAACTAAGGTCTTTAGATCTAAATAAACAATAAGATGGCAGAAGTAAAACCAGCTGAAATATCAGCAATCTTAAAACAACAACTTTCGGGTTTTGAGGCAAGCGCTTCATTAGACGAAGTAGGAACTGTATTAACAGTAGGTGACGGTATTGTTCGTGCTTACGGATTAGCTAATGCACAATATGGTGAATTAGTAGAATTCGAAGGCGGATTAGAAGGTATCGTACTTAACCTTGAAGAGGATAATGTAGGTATTGTACTTTTAGGAACTTCAGTAGGAGTTAGAGAAGGTTCTACAGTAAAACGTACTAACCGTATTGCTTCTGTGAAAGTAGGAGAAGGTATTGTTGGTCGTGTTGTAGATACTTTAGGTAACCCAATTGATGGTAAAGGACCTATTGCTGGAACAACTTATGAGATGCCTTTAGAGCGTAAAGCTCCTGGTGTTATCTATAGAGAGCCAGTAACAGAACCATTACAAACAGGTATTAAAGCAATTGATGCTATGATCCCAGTTGGTAGAGGTCAACGTGAGTTGGTAATTGGTGACAGACAAACAGGTAAAACTGCAGTTTGTATCGATGCTATCTTAAATCAAAAAGAATTTTACGATGCAGGCGAGCCTGTATATTGTATATATGTTGCTGTAGGCCAAAAGGCTTCAACAGTAGCACTTATTGCTAAAACTTTAGAAGAAAAAGGCGCTTTAGCTTACACAACAATAGTAGCTGCAAATGCATCAGATCCTGCTGCAATGCAAGTTTACGCACCATTTACTGGAGCATCTATTGGAGAGTATTTTAGAGATACTGGTAGACCAGCTTTAATTGTTTTTGATGATTTATCAAAACAAGCCGTTGCTTACCGTGAGGTATCTTTATTATTAAGACGTCCACCAGGACGTGAGGCATACCCTGGAGATGTATTTTATTTACACTCTCGTTTATTAGAGCGTTCTGCAAAAGTTATTAATAACGATGCCATTGCTAGAGAAATGAATGACTTACCAGAGTCGTTAAAACCAATCGTAAAAGGTGGTGGATCTTTAACTGCATTGCCAATTATTGAAACTCAAGCGGGTGATGTTTCTGCTTATATCCCAACAAACGTAATTTCTATTACTGATGGGCAAATTTTCTTAGATGGAGATTTATTTAACTCTGGTGTTCGTCCAGCAATTAACGTAGGTATTTCTGTATCTCGTGTTGGTGGTAATGCACAGATTAAATCTATGAAAAAAGTATCTGGTACTTTAAAATTAGATCAAGCACAATACCGTGAGCTAGAAGCTTTCGCTAAGTTTGGTTCAGATTTAGATGCTGTTACTTTAAACGTAATTAATAAAGGTAAACGTAACGTAGAGATCTTAAAGCAAGGTCAAAACGATCCTTTTAAAGTAGAAGATCAAGTAGCAATTATCTACGCTGGTTCTAAAAACTTATTAAAAGACGTTCCTGTTGAAAAAGTAAAAGAATTTGAAAGAGATTTCATTGAATTCTTAAACGCTAAGCATAGTGATGTATTAGCTACTTTAAAAGCGGGTAAATTAACTGATGCCGTTACAGACACATTAATTTCTGTTTGTAAAGAACTTTCAGCTAAATACAAAGCATAAAACAGTTTGAAGTTATGAGTTTTTAGAAGCTCATAACTTCAAATTTAAATTATAAAATTAATGTCACTCTGAGGGCAATCGCAGAGTCTTTATAAAATAAAGAATGGCTAATCTTAAAGAAATACGTAACAGAATATCATCGGTATCTTCAACGATGCAAATTACCAGTGCCATGAAAATGGTATCGGCTGCAAAGTTAAAAAAGGCACAAGATGCTATTACAGCTATGCGTCCTTATTCAGATAAGTTAACCGAACTTTTACAAAGTTTGAGTGCCACTTTAGATGCTGATTCTGGAAGCGCATACGCCACACAACGTGAGGTAAAAAAAGTATTAATTGTAACTATAACTTCTAATAGAGGTTTAGCAGGTGCTTTTAACTCTAACATTATTAAAGAAGTTACAAAAATGACTTCTGAAACTTATGCAAACCAAGAAGTATCTTATCTTGCTATAGGTAAAAAGGGAAATGATGCCTTTAAGAAAACTAATAATGTTATAGATAACAAAAGTGATATTTACGATGATTTAACGTTTGATAACGTTGCTGAAATTGCTGAAATGTTAATGGATAAATTTATTACTGGTGAATTCGATAAAATCGATATCATTTATAATAAATTTAAAAATGCGGCAACTCAAATTGTAACTACCGAGCAATTTTTACCAATTGTACCTGTAGCAGGCGAAGCAGCTAACACTTCAGATTATGTTTTCGAACCATCGAAATTAGAAATCGTAGAGCAGTTAATTCCTAAGTCTTTAAAAACACAATTATACAAAGGTATTCGCGATTCTTTTGCGAGTGAACATGGCGCTCGTATGACGGCTATGCACAAAGCAACAGATAACGCAACCGAATTAAGAGATCAGCTTAAATTAACGTACAACAAAGCACGTCAAGCATCTATTACAAACGAAATCTTAGAAATTGTTGGTGGTGCAGAAGCATTGAATAACTAGACTGAAGCTTTAGCGAAGTAAAATCTCAATAGCGACAGTATTGAACAATTAGATAACGTATTTAATAAAATTCAAAATCCCCTTCAGGTTATAAACTTGAAGGGGATTTTTTTAGTTCTAATTCTTAAACTTAAAAAAGGCGTCGCCACATTTCATGATTTTAATAATACAACATAACCTAATAAAGCGCCACTTACAGCTATTAACCGGCATAAAACAAGCAATAACTTATCTTTGCATGGGATTCTCTAAAAACGTACTTTTAACACCACAAAACAACTAGCATTGAGCGCACTAAAATCACTTTTCAAGCAAACATTCATTTATGGCCTAGCCACGGTTTTACCGAGAATGTTGAGTTTTATGCTTGTACCGCTTTACACAAGCGATGGTGTACTTTCATCCGTAAGTGAATATGGAGAAGTATCGGTGATTTTTTCATACTTTGTTCTATTTAACGTTATTTTAGCTTACGGTATGGAAACCGCCTTTTTTAGGTTTTTCAACAAGGACGATGATAAAAATAGTGTTACAGGCACCTCTACCATATCTTTGGTTATATCATCTATCAGCTTTTTTGCCATTGCGCTAATTTTTCAAAATCAAATCGCTTCATTTATAGATATAGACGTTAAGTACATTAACATAGTTATTTGGATTTTACTTTGCGACGCTCTTGTTATTATACCTTTCGCATGGTTACGTGCCACACAACAACCCATGCGTTACGCCATTATCAAAATATTAAATGTCACCATAAACTTAGGTTTAAACCTCTTCTTTCTTTTAGCTTTGAAAGATTTATCACATAACTTTTCTTTTTTCAATAGCATTTATATAGAAAATTTTGAAATCAGTTATATTTTCATAGCAAATCTTATATCAAGCGGTATAACACTTCTTTTAATGCTTTCGTTTTACACAAAAATTAAATACGTGTTCAACATAGAACTTTGGAAACGTATGATGCGTTACGCTTATCCAGTTTTAATCGCTGGAGTAGCATTTTCAATTAACGAAACATTTGATAGAATTCTTCTTAAAGAACTTCTTCCTAAACATATTGCCGATGTAGATATCGGTATGTATTCGGCATGTTACAAACTAGCCTTGTTTATGACACTTTTTGCTACAGCTTACCGATTGGGTATCGAGCCTTATTTTTTTAGCCATGCTAAAAGCCAAAATCCGCAAAAAAATTACGCCAGAATATTAGAATTCTATGTTGCGCTAGGGTCTATAATTTTATTAGGCGTTGTGGTTTTTGCTGATATATTGAAACCTATAATTGTTAGAAGTGAAGATTATTGGGAGGCTATGTGGGTAGTACCAATAATTTTAATGGCCAACTTCTTCTTAGGTATCTATCATAACCTATCTGTTTGGTATAAAGTCACCGATAAAACAAAATTTGGAGCATATATTTCTATAGTTGGTGCCATAATAACATTAGTAATAAATATTATATTCATCAAAGAATTCAGCTACAAGGCATCAGCAGTCGCAACTCTGTCGGCCTATGCTGTTATGATGGTTTTATCTTATTACTTCGGAAGAAAATACTACCCTATACCCTACAATCTAAAAAAAATACTGATGTACCTAATACTCTCCATTGGTCTATCCATATTATCCTTTTATCAATTTAGAGGTGATTATGTTGTAGGCATATCAATGTTAATTGTATTTTTGGGAATCGTTTATTTTTCAGAGAAAGATGACATCAAAAAAATCTTAAAAACGAAGTAAAACGTAAGTAAAACAGATGGAGATAAAAATAATAAATAAATCTAACCACGAGTTACCGCACTATGAAACCATAGCATCGGCAGGTATGGATTTACGCGCTAATATAACAGAAGATATTACCTTAAAACCATTAGCAAGAACCATTGTTAAAACAGGTCTATTTATTGAATTACCAATAGGTTTTGAAGCTCAAGTTCGTCCACGTAGTGGGTTGGCCGCAAAAAAAGGTGTAACCGTTTTAAACGCACCAGGAACCATTGATGCAGATTACCGTGGAGAAATTGGAGTTATATTAGTTAATATTTCTAATGAAGATTTCGTTATCGAAAACGGTGAACGCATTGCACAACTCGTTATTGCAAAACACGAACTTGCGGAGTGGATATCTGTTGAAGAATTGTCTGAAACCTCAAGAGGTGAAGGTGGATTTGGAAGTACGGGCGTGAAATAAAAAAAACAAAAAATAGATTTCCGCCTTCGCGGAAATGAAAAAATTACTTAATATGAAAATAATAGTACCAATGGCCGGGCGCGGATCGCGTTTACGCCCACACAGTTTAACAGTACCAAAACCATTAATTCCTGTTGCCGGACAGCCTATTGTACACCGTTTGGTAAAAGATATCGCCAAAGTTTTAAAACAACCCATAGAAGAAATTGCCTTTGTTTTAGGTGATCCTGCTTGGTTTGGAGACGATGTTGTAGAAAGCTTAAAAGCCCTTGCTGAAAACTTAGGCGCAAAAGCTTCTATTTACCGTCAAGATAAACCGCTAGGTACTGGCCACGCTATTATGTGTGCAGAACCTTCACTTTCTGGGCCTGCAGTTATTGCTTATGCCGATACTTTAATTCGCGCGGAGTTCGATTTAGATCCTGCTGCCGATAGTGTTATTTGGACTAAGCAAGTAAAAAACCCAGAAGCTTATGGTGTGGTAAAATTAAACGACAACCAAGAGATTGTTGAACTTGTTGAAAAACCAGAGTCTTTTGTTAGCGACCAAGCCGTAATTGGTATTTATTACTTTAAAGATGTTGCTGTTTTAAAAGGAAAACTCCAAGAAATTCTTGATGAAAATATTATGAATGGTGGCGAATACCAAATTAACGACGGTATAAAACGCATGATGGCAGACGGTAAAGTATTTAAAACCGGGACTGTTGATGAGTGGATGGATTGCGGAAACAAAGCCATTACTATAGAAACTAACCAACGCATGTTAGGCTTTTTGAAAGCTGATGGCGAAGAGCAATTAGTTGCAACATCGGCTAAACTAGAAAACTCTAACATTATAGAACCTTGTTTTATTGGTGAAAATGTTGTGCTAAAAGATGCGACTGTAGGCCCTTTTGTTTCTATCGGAAACAATACAGTTATAGAAAATTCGACTATTAAAAACAGTTTAATTCAAACAAACTCGACTATTAAAAATGCGAATTTGGATAATGCTATGATTGGAAATTACGTTAAATACGATGGGGATTTTACAAGCATTAGCATTGGTGATTATTCAGTTTTAGAATAAATTTTAATTCCCTCGAAAGGGGGAATCTTATCAAATAGTGTTCATAGATATTATTTGACTGACCACCAAAGCGTAATTACCGCGGACTAGTTCGCGTTAGGGATTGCAGAGAAAAGCCCACAGCCCGACGTAAGAAGGTGCGAGGACTTGTAACGTAAAGCCCGACCTTTAGGTAACGCCCAAATTAAAAGTAATGAAAAGAAACATCTACATATTATTTTTTCTCTTCGGAATGTTTTTACTTCCGCAGATAAACTATGCGCAAGTGGATTTAAATAAACGTCCCGACGATGATTTAGGAAATAATGAAGATGCTTTTCAGGAGTTATTTTACGAAGCTTTAAAGCAAAAAAGTATTGAGAATTTCGATCGTGCTGCTGAAGGTTTTCAAAAATGTATTGCATTAAACCAATCTATTCCTGTTTTACATTTTGAATTAGGAAAGAGTTATTATAAACTTAAAAATTATAATGCCGCCGAAGAGTCTTTAAAAAAAGCAGTTGAATTAGAACCAGACAATGAATGGTTTTTAGATGAGCTTTACGGCTTTTATGCTGGCCAAAACGATTTGGATAATGCCATTAAAACGGTTAAACAATTAGTTAGTTATCATCCAGATTATAAGGAGGATTTGGCATCACTTTACGTGAAAACAAAACGTTACGATGAAGCCTTACTCCTTTTAGATGAATTAGATACTGAGCTCGGTGTTTCTATAGATAGAGATCGCATGCGAAATATAGCATACGAAGCTACGGGCAGAAAAAAGGATCAAATAGAAAATTTAGAATCTCGGGTTGAAAACAATCCGGATAAAGAATCGAACTATTTAGCTCTAATTTTCCGCTACAGCGAAAACAATAATAAAGAAAAAGCTTTTGAAACCGCAAAAGAACTTCTTGAAAACAACCCAAAATCGCAACTTGTACATTTGGCTTTGTACAAATTCTATTTAGATGAAAACAATGCGGATAAAGCTATAGAATCGATGAAGGTTGTTGTGCAAAGTACGCAAATAAAACCTGAGGCTAAGGTAAAAGTATTATCTGACTTTGTTAATTTTGTTAAGCAAAATCCACAATATGAGGCCGATTTACTAGAAGCTACAGCTTTGGTTACCGAAGAAGACAACGAGAAATCGCTGTTAGAAATGGGGCAATATTATTTATCTAAAAACAACAAAACTAAAGCTTTAGAATATTTTGAAAAAGCACTAGAGCAAGACAGCAATAATTTTGCCGTTTTAAAAAATATTTTGTTGCTTAAAATAGATTTGCAGAACTTTAAAGCCGTGGAAGCAGAAAGCAGTGAAGCTTTAGAAAAATATCCATCGCAACCTTTATTATACTTGGTAAATGGTATCGCTTTAAATAACCTCAACCAACCTAAAGAAGCTATTGAAGCTTTAGAAATTGGATTAGATTATATTATTGATGATGCTAGAATGGAGACTGATTTTTACAATCAATTAAGCAAAGCTTACACGCTTTTAAACAATACTGCCAAAGCACAAACGTTTAGTGATAAGGCACAAAAATTAAAAAATTAATGAACAAACCTATATATTACGTTCTAAGCATTATGCTGCTTTTAAGTTTTAGCTGTAAATCGGCACGAACGGTTACTGGTGGCGCTGATAATTTAAGCCTATCTACCAAAGCGGTTATAAAAGAAAACAGCAAGCAGAGTCCGGATTTTAAAACATTACAAGCTAAACTTAGAATTAACTTTAATAAAAACGGAAAATCGCAAACCAACAGCGTTAGCTTTAGAGCTAAAAAAGATGAAGTACTATGGATGAATGCACCGTTTTCTGTTATTAGAGCGATGATAACTCCAGAAAAAGTTGGGTTTTATAATAAACTAGACAACACTTATTTCGAGGGTGATTTTTCATATTTAAGTAAATTATTGGGTACGGAATTAGATTTTAAAAAGGTGCAAAACTTACTTTTAGGTGATGCTATTTTCGATTTAAAAAATGGAAGTTACACGGCTTCGGTTAACGATAATACTTATATTCTGCAACCTAAGAAACAACAGCTTTTGTTTGAGATTTTCTTTTTAATAGATCCTTCTCTTTTTAAAGTGAAATCGCAACAAATAAGCCAGCCTAAAGAATTGAGACATCTACAAATTGATTATTTATCGCATCAGGAAGTAGAGAAACAAATACTGCCAGAAAACATAAAAGTTATTGCTGTAGAAGGCAACGAAGAAACCATTATAAATTTAGAATTTAAAAGTGTAACATTAAATGAAGACTTACGTTTTCCTTTTAAGATACCTTCAGGTTTCAAAAAAATTGAATTGGAATGATTTTAAGAAAATCTTCATATAAAATAATATTTCTACTAGGCTTTTTACTTTGTGGCTCTCTTGCTTTTTCTCAAAACAATAAACAGAAAGAGCTAGAGACACGTCGCCAAGAGTTGCGTCGCGAAATTCAGAAAATAAATGAATTACGTACAGAAAATAAAACGATAGCGAAATCGAAACTTTCTTTAATTGAAGATTTTAATCACAAAATAAGTGTGTTGGATAATTTAATAAAAGTAACCAACCGCCAAGCCAACTTATTAACACGTGAAATAAACACGAATCAGAGCAAAATAACGAGTTTAAGAGACGAACTCAAGCAATTGAAGGCAGAATACGCTGCTATGATTGTTAAGTCGTATAAAAGCAAAAACCAGCAAAGTAGGATTATGTTTTTACTATCGTCTAATAATTTTAAGCAAGCCTACAAACGTGTGCAGTATATGCAGCAATATGCCGACCATCAAAAAAAACAAGGTGAGACTATAAAGGTAAAAACAAAGGAGCTACAAGACATAAATACCAACTTATTAAAGCAAAAGGAGGAAAAAAATAATTTAATTGCTGAAAATAAGGTTACTCAAAAATCTTTAGAAAGTGAGCGTAAACAGCAACAGGCTTTAATGAAAGAAATTCAGGGTAATATTTCGCGCTACGCCAATCAAATTAAAGATAAAGAAAAAGAAGCCCGACGCATTGATGCCGAAATAAATAAAATTATTAGAGCCGCTATTGCTAAATCTAATAAAAAGGCTGGAAAATCTTCGAGTTCAAAAACATTTGCATTAACACCAGAAGGTTTAGCCTTAGCCAAAAATTTTGAAGCCAACCGTGGTAAATTGGTTTGGCCAGTTAGTAAGGGTGTTGTACAAATGGGCTACGGTAAGCAACCACACCCTGTAATAAAATCGTTAACCATAAACAGTAACGGTGTACGTATTGCAACCGAAAAAGGCGCTAAAGCTAGAGCTGTTTTTAATGGCGAAGTTATTGGTGTAGTGGCCAACAAAAATGTAAATCCGTTTGTAATTATACAGCACGGAAATTATATTACGTACTATAAAAATTTATCTATAATTTACGTAAAAGCAGGAGATAAAGTAACTACCAAGCAAGATATTGGCGAGGTATTTACCAACCCTTCAACAGGAGAAACTATTTTGAGTTTTGTAATTTCCAAAGATACGGACACACAAAACCCATCCAGTTGGATTTATAAAATGTAAACTACACCTCTGCCCCGCCCGAAAAATGTAGTTCTAACTCTTTTAAGGTGGCTTCACTGGTTTGTAAATCTTTCACTATCGTTCCTCTTTCTAAAACAACAATACGCTCGCAAACATCGGTTACGTGCGATAAGTCGTGACTAGAGACTAAAACGGTAACGCCCTGTTTTTCGGCAAGGTTTTTAATAATGCCTTTTAGCCTTATTTGTGTGGTTGGGTCTAGGTTTGCAAAAGGTTCATCTAAAATAATAACCTCAGGGTTACCAATTAATGCGGCTACAATACCGGCTTTCTTTTGATTCCCTTTACTTAAATCGCGTAAAAACTTCTTCTTACCTAAAACTTCATCGTGAAAAAAATCTGAAAATTGGGCTACCAAAGCATCCACATCGGCCTTATTTTGATTCCGAAGTTCTCCTATAAAATAGAAATACTCTTCGGGTGTTAAATACCCAATTAAAAAGGTTTCATCTATAAAAGCAGATGTAAACGGTTTCCAATCTTCACTTTTATCCACCTGCACATCGTTACTTTTAATAAAACCTGTAGTTGGTTGAATTAAATCTAAAAGCAAGCTAAAATACGTGGTTTTACCAGCGCCATTATTACCAACCAAGCCAAAACTCTGCCCTTTTGGGATATCTAAAGATTCAATGTTTAAAACCTGATTTCCGTTGTATGTTTTCGATAAATTTGATGTTGTTATCATAATATATTTTTAATTATCCTGATCGAAAGCATCAATCATTTTATACTTAGAGCTTACGTATTTATTGGTAATAAATGTCATTATTTTTTGATGAAGCAAAATACCAATCACACCTAATAAGCCCAACACCAAACATGCTATTTCAAAACTACTAATAGCATACGTGATACCGAATATAGCCAAAGGCACAAACATAAGCGGTATACCAATTAACCATTGCACAGCTCCAGTCCCTTGAAAATTAAAAGTCGCTTTTTGATCGAGGTTAATTCTTTTTCTATTGTACGAGCCTCCAATTAAAATAACATGGGTATTTACACCAATGTTATAAATGGCCGCTACAAATTGTGCTAATAAAATTCTCCATCCAAAATACACATACGGAATACTTAGCACAAAGAGAATAATAACGCTTAACGTCATTAAGGTGAATTTGGACTTTAAATAATTTTCGTATTTAATATTTTGACTCATTAAGAGTTTGTAATATCCACTATCCCAGGCCGGAATAAATTGTCCGAAATTAATTAAAAAGATACCTGTTACAAAAATACCAACAAAGGCATACATCCAAGGCATTTCCATATATTTCTGATCTGGATAAAACATCAAACCGTATAATAACCCCATGGCCAGCATCCATAATGAAGATCTGGTACGTTTATTTCGCCATAACAATTTTAAATCTAATTGCATAAAAGGCGCCACTTCTCCAAAGCTTCTTGTCCAGTCTAAATTTGAGGTCTGTACTTCCTTAATTTTAGTTTTTAAACCACTATCCAAAAACAGTTTTTGTTTCAGTAATTTAAAATTGAAAAGATAAAGCCCTACTAAAACCGCAATGAGTATTACAATAAAACCAGGCGCGTTATAAATAGCTTGAAACCCACTAGAAACTAAAGTGCTTAAAGAAATAATTTGAAAATAGTTTAAGGCCGATAAAGCACCAACCAAAGCTATTATTGGAAAAAACGAAAGCTCATATTCTGCAGAAAAGCTTTCAATAATGAAGTTTAAAAAATTAATTATTAAGGTTGTAATAACCAATGCAAGCATCCAAAACAAAACAGCCGTTGTTGGATAGTCGTTTAATATTAAAGTAATTCCGAAAGGAATAATTGCGAAAAGCGGTAATGCATTAAAAAATGAAAACACCGATTTTCGCAATACATAATTTACAATTTGACTTCGTTTAACAGGTAAGGTAAGTAATGGCTTAACGCTCATTACTGGTAGTTTCTGCATAAAAAACCGAAACACCAAATCGCCTAAAACCCAGTAAAATAAAAAACTATTTACGGTTAAAAATGGATTCTGATCTGGAAATTTATCATTCAAAAGAGGGTAAACAGCAATGCCTATTAACAAAAACATGCCCACTAAATACAGTGCAAAAAAGCCCATTAAAACTTTTAAAGCAAGCCCTTTACCAAAATCGGCAGATCTAAAAAATGCTTTCCACTCTAAACTTAAAAATAGTTTAATCATACTAGCAATTAATTATATTTTGCCGCTATACCTTGCACCTCTATTCCCCAAGATTGCCCCATAGCCATACCGCGTTGTGCTAGGTTTAATTGTTTAGATGCTAGTTTTTTTCCTAAATCTGTATTATAAAACTTAACTAATTCTTTTATTTCTGGTTGAGTAAATTCACCCATGTACAAATCTGCCATTTTATCATACAAACCATCTAAAGTACCATTTGCTTCTTTAGTGTAAGCGTCTTTTTTTTCATCTGGAACCATCATGCCTAGTTGTGCAATGGCCGTTTCGAAAGCAGAACCTGCACCTGTAATTTTAATAAACTCGATAGTTTCTTTTTTAAAATCGCTTTGTTCTTGAGCTTGCGTTGCAAGTGTTAGCATAAATAAGCCAATGCATAGTAGTTTTTTCATTTTAATTGAAGTTTAATAGTTTGTATATATTGAATTATGATTGTTAGTAATAAATTTAGGTAATTTGTTACAAAGAATGTGCAAAATTTTTCGGCAAAAACTTAAAGCTTCACTATTTTTGTTAAAAATTAATATCCATGTCATCATTTCATAAACTTTCAGTTAAAAGCATAAATAGAGAAACAGAAAAATCTATTAGCATTGCTTTCAACTTACCGGAAAATTTAAAAGAAACTTTTTCATTTTCTGCAGGACAGTACATTACTTTAAAAACCGAAATTAACGGTAATGAAATACGTCGCGATTATTCGTTATGTGTTTCACCTAAAAGCGGAGAACTTAAAGTTGCTGTAAAAGAAGTGAAAGATGGTACTTTTTCGGCTTATGCTAATAACACTTTAAAAGTTGGTGACACTCTAGAGGTTGCACCTCCAAAAGGTCGTTTTACGTTTACGCCTAACGATAGTAAAACTAAAAACATAGCCGTTTTTGCTGCTGGTAGTGGTATCACTCCTATTTTAAGTATTATAAAATGTGCTTTAGAAGAAGAAACTTTAAGTAAAGTGATTTTAGTTTACGGTAATAAAACTAATGCAGACACGATGTTTTTTGATGAAATATTAGAACTTCAACATGCTTACAAAGATCGTTTTTCAGTTCAATTTGTATTTAGCCAACAAGATGAAGAGGATGCTATTTTTGGAAGAATAGAAAAAAGCACTGTAAACTACGTTATTAAAAACAAGCATAAACACGTTGAAGTTGACGCTTTTTACCTTTGTGGACCAGAAGCTATGATCCATATGGTGAAAGATGTTTTAACTGAACATGATATTGATGAAAATCGCATTCATTTCGAACTTTTTAAAGCTTCGAAACCTGCCGAAATTGAAGCAGGCGCTGTAGTTTCTAACGGAAAAACAAAAATTACGGTTACTGTTGACGACGAAAGTACAACTTTTGAAATGTCGCAAAAACAAACTATACTTGAAGCAGCTTTAGATGAAGATCTAGATGCGCCTTACTCTTGCCAAGGTGGAATTTGCAGCAGTTGTTTAGCACGTATTACAGAAGGCGAAGCTACTATGAGACAAAACAATATTTTAACTGAAAGTGAAGTTGCCGAAGGTTTAATTTTAACGTGCCAAGCCCACCCTACAACAGACTCTATTACGGTAGATTTTGATGACGTTTAAAAACCAAACATTTTAATGGTTCACCTTATTGTTGGAAATACCGGATCAGGTAAAACAACCTATGCACAAAATTTAAAAGCAAAGACAAACGCTATTGTTTTTTCTATTGATAAGTGGAACAACACCTTATTTTTTCCTGATAAAAAAGCAACCGATGGATTAGATTGGTTTTTGGAACGTATTAAGCGTTCTGAAACTATAATTTTAGATTTAATACATCAATTAGAACAAGCAGGAATCGACTCCATTTTAGACCTAGGGCTTGCAAAATTTGAACACCGCGAAAAATTTAGGAGGTTTTCAATTGAAAACGGATATGAATTCATGACACATTTTTTAGATATCTCTAAAGAAATACGATATCAAAGAGTTCTAAAAAGAAATAGTGAAAAAGGAGACACTTTTCAGTTTGAAGTAAGTCAGGTAGATTTTGACTTCATGGAAACTTGGTTTGAAAAACCAACAGAAACCGAAATGAAAAACGGCATTATAATAAATAGTTAATAAAAAAACGGTTTAAATCACGCTCTTCACTTTTGCAATTATCGCTTCGGGACTAATACTCCCCGCAGCTTCTTTGTAGTTTTCTGGATATTTATTACCAAAAATAGAAGTTGGTATTTCGGGAAATTCATCTTTATTAGCGACTAAAGCATACTCGCTAGGTTGATTAAATGGTGCAAAACCAGCAAACGGATGTGTTACGCCCCAAATAGTTATTGTTTTTACGCCCATCATGGCTGCCATATGCGAGTTTCCAGAATCCATGGCCAGCATACCATCTAAATTAGAAATAAGGTCTAATTCTTCATTTAAATTAAGTTTTCCTGCAGCGTTTACAACATTGTCAAAGCTGTTCTCAATAGCAGTAAGTACTTCAACTTCTTGTTTACCTCCACCAAATAAAACAATTTGGTAGTCTTTAGAAAGTGCCTCAATAACTTGTTTCATTAAGTTTAGAGGATACATTTTACCTGCATGAGCAGCAAAAGGCGCAATACCTATTATTTTTTTAAAATTATGCCCCAAAAACGCTTGCAATTTTGTGCTTAAAACAGCGCGTTCAGGAAAGGTTGGATTAGACAGATCTAAATTATATCCTAGTTTATTAAAAACATCAGCGTAACGTTGATGCGTGGTTTTTAGTTGATGAAAATTTACACCAGAAACCAAAGCCTTCTTCTCTGCTCTGCCTTTATCAATTTGTACGGTGTGTTTTCCAAAGAAAAATAATTTTAGAATTTGACTTCGTAAAACATTGTGCAAATCGGCAATAACCTCAATTTTAAAAACCTTTAATTCATTTGCAAGTTTCCAAAGCCCCAAAACACCTTTATGTCTCTTTTTTACCTCAGCCGGAAAAACGGTAACATTAGGTAAATCTCGAAAAAATGGTGCAAAAAACTCTCGTGTTAAAACCGTGATTTTTACGTCCGGATATTTTTTAATTAAAGCACGTAAAACAGGCACCGTCATTGCCACGTCTCCCATAGCAGACAAGCGAATAACTAATATGTGTTGTTTTGGTTTAACCATTTAATTTAAGCACTAAAAAAAACGGACTGAGCCAAAATAAAGCACCGTCCGTTTTTATAATTTCACTAATTATTTTTGCCCTCTTAAAACTGGGTTTAATTCGTCGTCATTGTACATTTTCATTTGTTTGTACACCTTCATGTATTTATCACCTTTTTCAATATCGGCTAAAAGCGTATCAATTGCTGTAGACAAATCTACACGTTGCTCTAACAAAATATCTAGTTTCGTCTGGCAAGCTGCTCTGTGACTATCGGTAGCATCTGTACGTGTTGCCTCCTCATTCATATGGTATACTTTTAATGCCAAAATCGATAAACGATCTACACCCCAAGCTGGACTTTCTGTATTGATAGTTGCACCCTCTTTAACCACAACACCCTTGTATTTCTCAAGAAAATAACTGTCGATATATTCCACCATATCCGTTCTATCTTGGTTTGATGCATCGATTTTACGTTTTAAAGTTAACGCTGCAACAGGATCTATTTGTGGGTCACGAATAATATCTTCATAATGCCATTGCACTGTATCAATCCAACATTTTCTATATAGTAAATGCTCTAGCAAATCACTTTCCGCGTAAGCGTTAGTAAAAGGCTGATCGACTGTATTAATAATGTGGTATTTTGCAATAACCTCTTGAAAAATTTTATTAGCTTTAGTTGTAAACATATTGTATAAATTTTAAAGTACAAATATACTTGATATTTACTTAACTTTACTGTTAGAAACTCGAACAACATCATGCATATTCATCATTTATCTGAACAAAACTCGGTACTCAACACGTTTCTTTCTGAAATGAGAAACATTGACATTCAAAAAGACAGTATGCGTTTCCGTAGAAATATTGAGCGTATAGGTGAAATTTTAGGTTATGAAATGAGCAAATCTTTCAATTTTAAAGCCGCTACAATACAAACACCTTTGGGAGATTGTGTTATTAATGAAATTGATAATAACATTGTGCTCTGTTCTATTTTAAGAGCGGGCGTACCTTTACACAACGGCTTGCTAAATTATTTTGACACTGCCGAAAACGCCTTTATTTCTGCTTACCGACACCATAAACATGAGCCGGAAAGTTTTGAAATTATAGTAGAATATTTAGCGTGCCCAAGCTTAGAAAACAAAACACTAATTCTGGCAGACCCTATGTTGGCAACAGGACAATCTATGCTTGCTACTTTTGAAGCTTTACAACCATTTGGAACACCAAAAGAAGTACATTTAGCTTGTATAATTGGCGCACAAGAAGGTGCCGATTTTGTTGAAAACCATTTTGACAAAAACACCCATTTATGGATAGCTGCTATTGATGAAAAACTGAATGATAAAGGCTATATAATACCAGGACTTGGTGATGCGGGCGATTTAGCTTTTGGTGCAAAACTACAGCAATAGCAGTACAAAAGGTAAAATAAATAAAATGGCAAGGAATATTTCTCTAAACCATTTATCTTCTATAATCTCAATGTAATTAGTAATAATTATAGCCAACGGAGCAAAAACAAATAAAAACTCACTACCGTCTTTAACTGGAGCTAATATCACTATTGCACTACCTATTATTGCCGAAATTAAAATAGATTTAAAGGAAACTCTAAATGCTTTTTTCTTTTCTTTAATACTATTTATATAGTACAAAGACGACCAAATACCAAACGATAATAGAATAGTTATGGCAACAATATATGCCGCAGAATTGTAACTATTAAGGTTTAAACTTATTTCTGGCAAGCTCTTAAACGTATCGAAAAAACTATCGTAAAGTACAATAGAAACACCTGAAGCGATAATAAAAACCGTTGCAACTCCTATAAACGGAATTACCCAATGGTTTATTTTTATATCATTGTAAAACGCTAAAGATACTAAAATTAATAGAAAAAACAAGATGGCCCAAAAGTAAAATAAAGCAGCTATAGCAAACCAAAATGAGGCATCAAATAATTTTTTATTCACCTCAATTTGAGAACGTAAGCTTATAACACGCCGTAAACCCAATAATACAAAAAAGTTAGAAAACAGAATATTAATATTACTTGTAGTTTGTGTTAATGTGAATAAAAACAAGCTAAATAACAAGATTTCGTAGTTACTTTTTCTGCTTAAACTGTTTTTACTAACTATAAAATTAACAAGTAAAATAGAAGCATAACATACACAAAACAGCCCCAGTTCTTCTAAGATAAAAAGCGCTGTGAAGTGTTCGGTTGGTAAACCTAATCTACCCACAACAAATGCCAATAACGTAATGAAAAATACGATAATGAAATTTATTGGTTGAGATTTACTAAAAATACTTGTAATCATTAACTCTTTTTGTATTTTTGCTACGTAAATATACTAACAATCTAACCAAGTTAGAAAATAATATACCACACATGAAAGATTTCTTTTACGCAATACAGGATTTATTTGTTAATGTTCTTTTAACTCCTATGGATGCTTTAAAAGCTTTAGAACTTGAAAACTGGTTCGCAGCAAGTACTATTTCTTGGATTTTTGTAATCATTGGCTTTGCAGCTATGGTTTACTGGATGTTACAATTAAAAAGCTTTAGCGATAACAATGAGGAAGATAAAAGTATCTCTGCTCATTCTTACCTATAAATCGAATCCAATATCTTTACGATAATTCATCTTATCAAAATGTAGTTTATCTATATTTTGGTAAGATTTTTTTATGGCCTCTTGGTACGTATCTCCATACGATGTAATAGCCATAACGCGTCCACCAGAAGTTACAATTTTACCATCTTGCAATTGTGCTCCCGCATGAAAAGCGATAGAACCTTCAATAGTATCAACACCCTTAATTTCTTTACCCTTCTCATAAGCTTCTGGATATCCACCAGATACTAACATAATAGTTGTTGCAGCACGCTCGTCTATTTCAATGTTAATAGTATCTAAAGTACCGTTTGCCATAGCTTGTAGAATTTCAACAAAATCATTCTTTAATCTAGGTAAAACAACTTCCGTTTCCGGATCCCCCATACGCACGTTATATTCAATAACTTTTGGATCTTTTCCAACTTTAATAAGACCAATAAATACAAAACCTACATAAGGTAGATTATCTTTCTTAAAACCACTAATTGTTGGCTTTACAATACGTTCTTCTATTTTGCTTAAAAATTCATCTGTAGCAAAAGGCACTGGAGAAACAGCTCCCATTCCACCTGTATTTAAACCTGTATCACCTTCACCAATACGCTTGTAATCTTTTGCAGTTGGTAATATCTTGTAGTTTTCTCCATCGGTTAATACAAAACAGCTTAATTCTATTCCGTCTAAAAATTCTTCGATAACTACTTTATTACTAGCTTCTCCAAATTTAGCATCAACCAACATGCTTTTTAATTCTGCTTTAGCTTCATCTAAATCATTAAGAATAACAACACCTTTTCCTGCAGCTAAACCATCGGCTTTCAACACGTACGGAGCGTTTAAGGTTTCTAAAAAATTATAACCATCCTCAACGGTTTCTTTTGTAAAACTCTCGTAAGCTGCCGTTGGAATGTTGTGGCGGTATAAAAATTCTTTTGCAAATTCTTTACTTCCCTCTAATTCTGCTGCTACTTTTTGTGGCCCAATTACAGACACGTGTTTTATAGCATCATCATTTAAGAAAAAATCGTGAACACCTTGTACTAAAGGATCTTCAGGACCAACAACAACCATATCGATTTGTTTGTCTAACACTAATTCTTTAATCGCGTCAAAATCGGTAACACCAATATTTACATTAGTTGCTACATTTGCCGTACCTGAATTTCCAGGAGCTACAAAAAGCTTATTACATAAAGGACTTTGAGCAATTTTCCAAGCAAATGTGTGTTCTCTTCCGCCTGAACCAAGAATTAATATGTTCATTATTTTTAATGTTTTTCTACTTCCGTCTACACGGAAATAACAAATTGTTGATTATTGTTTTTCGTAATTTTCGAAAGACAAAAATAAAACTAATGCCACGAAAACACGAATATTTTTTATTTACTTTACAAAAACTATTTTACTCGCTTTTATTTTGAATTTATTCAACTTGTCTTTAAAATTAAAAGGCTTCCCGATAAAGGAAGCTCAAACCTTTTTGAAAACAATTAAAAAAAAGCAGGAATTAGATTTTGATACATATCTTGAAACATCAAAACAAGTTATTGTTAACCACCATTTAAAACATAATCCGTTTTATAGAGACTTAGCAAAACATGCAGACGTGAATGATTGGGGCACATTACCAGTTATGACCAAGTATGACTTACAGCAACCTTTAGAACAAAGGCTTTCTAATGGTTTTTCAACTAAAAACGTTTTTATAAATAAAACTTCAGGCTCATCGGGCACACCCTTTGTTTTTGCTAAAGATAAATTTTGCCATGCTTTAATTTGGTCTAATTTTATCGATAGATATAGTTGGTTTAATTTAGATTTAAATCGATGTAAACAGGCAAGGTTTTATGGCATTCCGTTAGATAAAAAAGGCTATTACAAAGAACGTATCAAGGATGAATTAAGTAATCGTTTTAGGTTTTCGGTTTTCAATTTAAGCGATGAGCAACTAGCAAAGAATGTAGAAAAATTCAGAAACACATCTTTCGATTATATTAATGGTTATACAAGTTCTATTGTTCAATTTGCAAAATATTTAGAGCAAAAACATGTTGTATTAAAAACTATTTGCCCATCATTAAAAGCTTGCATTGTTACTTCTGAAATGCTTTTTGCTACAGATAAAACCCTTTTAGAAACACAACTGGGCATCCCTATTATTAACGAATATGGTGCTGCAGAACTTGGTTTAATTGCTTTCCAAAATAAAAAAGACGAGTGGATTGTAAATACCGAAGATTTATTTATTGAAATTCTAGACGACAAGAACAATGCTCTGCCTTACGGCGAAGAAGGACGCGTCGTTATTACGTCGCTTTACAATAAAGCCCATGCCTTTATTCGATACGATTTAGGCGATATTGGTATGCTATCTAAAATAAGTACACCACAAAAACCCATACTAGAGAAATTAATAGGACGAACTAGCGATTTAGTTAAACTCCCTAGTGGAAAAAAAGCTGCGGGACTTACATTTTACTACGTTACAAAAACCATTATAGAAAACACCGGTAACGTAAAAGAGTTTATTATTGAGCAACTAAAATTGGATACTTTTAAAATTAGTTATGTTAGTAAAACTCCTTTAACAGAAAAACATACTACCGAAATCAAAAAGGCCATTTCGAAATATTTAGAACCAAACCTTGTTGTAAAATTTGAAAGAAAAGAAGAACTAACACGTTCTAAAAGCGGAAAACTAAAGCAATTCAGCTCTTATTTAGCTTAACAATTTGCTTCGATTTCACAAAAAAATGTTCTCTCAAAAACACCAACATACACCAAGTTGATTTTAAAGTAGAAAAGCCTAGCCCTTTTTTATAAACCCAATAATTATGTTTTACTAAGCTCAATTTATTAGCAGACATAGAATTTTGATGCACACGGTAATAAGCTAAGGGCTCTTGAACACCTCTAGCGTCTTTTCCGGACTTTTTAATTGCAGCCAACCATAAGAGCCAGTCTTGACGTTTTCTTAGATTAGGAGCTGTTATTTCACCCAAAACTTTAGCGTTATACACACCAGTTAAATTTCCAACGTAATTACTTTTTAAAAGTTTGGGATAACTTAAGCGCTTTAGCGCTTTAACTTCTGTGTTTAGTAATTTCCCATCTTGATTAATTAATTGGTAACTCGTAAAAGAAACATGACAGTTTTCTTTTTGCATGAAAGCAATTTGAGTTTCAAGTTTTTTAGGGTGCCATAAATCATCGGCATCTAAAAACGCAATGTAATCGCCCTTTGCAAGTTGAACCCCTTTATTCCGAGAAACAGCAGCACCAGAATTCACTTCATTTTTAAGAAGTTTTATATTGGTATGTATTTCTAAAAAGGGTTGAATTATTTTTAAAGTACTATCGCTAGAACAATCATCTATTAAAATAAGTTCCCAGTTTTTGTAGGTTTGACTTATAACACTGTTTATAGTTTCTGAAATAAAATCTTCAGAATTAAACATGGGCGTTATAATAGTAACTGAAGTTGTCAAAAATTTTAGCGTTAATAAGCCTTCTCTTCGCCTTTTATTGCATTTACAAAGGTTTGTATCACAATTTTAATATCGAGCAGCAACGACCAGTTTTCAATATAAAAGATATCATATTTTACACGATTTATAATATCCTTATCTTCTTCTATTTCTCCACGCATACCACTTACCTGAGCTAAACCTGTAATCCCAGGCTTTACAAAATGGCGCACCATAAATTTATCAACTTTACGGGCATACAAGTTAGTATGGCTTACCATGTGAGGCCTTGGCCCAACAACAGACATATCTCCAAAGAGCACGTTAAAAAACTGAGGCAGCTCATCTATACTCGTTTTACGAATAAAAGCCCCCATTTTTGTTATACGCATATCACCTTTGGTCGCTTGATGCAAATGCGCATCTTCATTAGGCGTCATAGACCTAAATTTATAACAATCGAATTCCTTATAATTGAAACCATTTCTAGATTGCTTAAAGAATACAGGCCCTTTTGACTCCAGTTTTATTAAAATAGCTATTATTGGAGTTAACCAAGATAGAACAAATACAATTATAGAAGACGCCAATAAAATATCAAAAACGCGTTTAACAAATTTACTTACCGGTTCTTGTATTGGAATACTACGGAATGATAAAATTGGAATATAATCGTAATATTCATATTTCAATTTTCTAGAATAGATATCTTTATTGTCTGGTATAAACTTTAGCTCGCGCAAGTTATTATCTGCAAAATCGGCTAATCTGTTTATCTGCTTATTAGATAATTCGGCTACTGATGAATATATTTCGTTGATATCATTTTCAATAACATAGTTAAAACACTTCTGAAGTGAGAAATCGTCATCCTTAACTGTAAATTGTTTTTGGAATTTGTATCCAAAATCTTGTCGTTTGTTGAAAATATTAATTAACTGTCGTGTTTTTTCGTTATCTCCAATTACTATAACATTCCTAATATTCCCCCCTAAAGTTGACCTATACTTATTCAACAAAACGAAAATAAGAAACTTAAAAAAACTAATTAATAAAAACACACATATTAGATAATTACCTAATTCGAGTCTACTAATGTTTGGTTGTTTAAAAACGCCAATAAAAGCATAAAGAATTATAGCAAAAAACAACATTTGTCTAAAAAGCAAAGCAACTATTTGAACTATTCTAGTATGTCTATGTACTTCATAAAAATGACTTGTAAATGCTATAATAATCCAGAAAACACCAACATAACTTAAGAAACCATATATATGTGTAATATTTATTGAGAACAAAAATACGCAACCAATAATAATACTTAAATCTAATAAGTAGGAAATAGGCGTTATAAAACCCGAATATCTGCTTTGTTTAAACATGCTAAATAAAAGAACTATTTTTTCATATGCTTTGCAAAATCCTTATGATCTCTTTTTAACAACTCTTCTGACGATAAACTTTTAAAGTAATCAAATGTCATCTTCATTCCTTCTGCCCTATTTACTTTTGGCTCCCAATTTAGCAACTTCTTTGCTAATGTAATATTTGGTTGCCTTTGAAGAGGATCGTTTACAGGTAAATCTTGATAAATCGTTTTTTGTGTCGTACCGGTTAACTTAATTATTTCTTCAGCAAATTCTTTAATAGTTATTTCGTGTGGATTCCCAATATTTACAGGTTCTACATAATCACTTAATAACAACCTAAAAATACCTTCCACCTGATCATCTACATAACAAAACGATCTTGTTTGAGAGCCATCACCAAAAATTGTTAAATCTTCACCTCTTAATGCCTGTCCCATAAAAGCAGGTATAACACGACCATCATTCAGTCTCATTCTTGGACCATAAGTATTAAAAATACGCACTATCCTGGTTTCAACTCCATGAAACCTATGGTAAGCCATAGTAATAGCTTCTTGAAAACGCTTAGCCTCGTCGTATACTCCTCTTGGACCAATAGTATTTACGTTGCCGTAATATCCCTCTGTTTGCGGATGTACTAGAGGGTCCCCATAAACTTCTGATGTAGAGGCAATTAATATTCTAGCATTCTTATCTTTTGCTAAACCCAATAAATTGTGTGTCCCCAAAGAACCCACTTTTAACGTTTGAATTGGTATTTTCAAATAATCTATTGGGCTTGCTGGAGAAGCAAAATGCAAAATATAATCTAAATCTTTCTCAATATTTATAAACTCAGTAATATCATGCTCAACAAATTCGAAATTAATATTTCCTTCTAAGTGAAGTAAATTTTTCTTGTCGCCAGTAATATAATTATCCATTCCAATCACATAGTAACCTTCTTTTATAAATCTATCACACAAATGAGACCCTAAAAAACCCGCAGCTCCTGTTATTAAAATTTTTTTCATAATTTTTTATATGTTTATCCTATCGTAAATTAATAGTTAATTTCCTGCTCAAAACATCTTTGGTTTCATAGAAATTTGGTCTATCAAAAAAAACAAGTTCATCACTAAAACTTTCTTTACTTTATTAAAATCAAGTATTCTAAAAACACTCCATTATGTACAATTTTTATTTTTTTATTTTTTTATTTTTAATATATATCTCTTCCAATATCTTTATGTTTTTTGTAATATCAAATTTATTATAAAACATCTTTAATGAGTTATTTGTAAACTCATTGTTTTTTTTATCACAATTAATAATTCCAACTACTGCGTCCGCAAGTTCTGAAATATTTTCGTTAAAAATTAAATGTCCATTATACCCTTCCTCAACTAAATCTCTATTTCCATCTGCATCTGTAGCCACAATAGGTTTACCCAGAGCTAAGCTTTCAATAACCGAATAAGGTAATCCTTCATATCGCGCCGTAGTTAGATACAATTTTGATGCCTTAATAATATTAAAAATATCTGCTCTAGAAGTCCACTCTAAGAGTGTTATGTTTGGACCTAAATTTAGTCGCTTTATCTTCTTATTGACTTCCTCCAAATTTGGTGCGTGATACCCTACACCCATTAATACAAGGTGAATATCATTAATGGAGGTTTTAATTTCAGCTAAAACATCTAGCATTAATTCAATGTTCTTCTGAAATGAAGGCCGTCCTACTGAACAAATGTAATTATCTGGCCATGTTTTAGGAATTGATAACGGCTCTATTTTACTGATAGGGTTTATCGAATTATTAAACAATAATGCTTTCTCAATTGGGTAACCAACTTCTTTAACTGCTCTATTTTGTTCTGATGTAGAAGAAGCTAGAATTTTATTATTAGATCCAATAAATAGTTTTTCAACGAATAAAAATATTTTCTTTTTAAAAATATTTTCAGCACTTAAAAAAGAATATGCTTGTGGTGTATGGAGAACGGGTATTTTCAAAAATGTTGTCACAGTTTTCGCGATAATCCCTCCTTTAGCGCTATGTGCATGGATAAGATTTGGTTGTTCTTTTTTTATAATTTTCAATGTCTCCCTGATAGCATTAAAATCTCTTACTACACTAATATCCCTTTGTATTGGTAACTTGTAATCTTTAACAGGATTTCCTAAATTATCAATGTAAGGTGTTTTTGTATCATCTCTACCATGTATAACAATACTTTCAAATTTAGTACTTTCTATGTTTTCTAAAATCAGTCTTAAAGAAACATCTACGCCTCCAACCGAATTGAGTATATGTATTATTTTAATCCTATTCATTTTCTATTTTAAAGGTCTTATTAAACGATAGCAAATATAAGCTAAAATCTATCAATTATTTATACTTCAACTATGAACTTATCTAACCTTTATAAGGTGCTAATAGCTTTTCGTTATTCAATACTACTCCTTAATAATAAATTCGACAAATATTGATATTAATAAGACTACCTCTCTTGAAACACATTAATAGATTGACACCATTATCAAAATTATTACAATATTTTGAATAAGTTTTATTGCGTTAAGTTATTGAATGGAGGCTCTTTTGCTGAACTTAAACGTTTTTGCCTTAAAGTTATTTTTATAATCTATACAAGACACTTATGTTCAATACTAAAACCTGTTTTTATTTAATTAATAAAAATTTTAAAAGATATAACCAGAACGACTCTTAATCTATATAAAAAGTATATCTAGTAATTTATATCTCTTAAAAAAGCAAAAAAAACATAGGTAACATTTATATTATTATAGATAAGAATAAAGAATCTAAAAGACACATAAACAATAAACAGGCTATTATTTCTTTTCAACAAAAAATACGTCTTATTGAAACTAAGCGGTAACTTTAACAGTAGCCCTGTTTTTTATTTCGATAAAAATTAAAGTTATAAAAAAGCCAAAAAAGAAAACACCTTTTTGTCGTTCCAAAATAGATTCTGTAAAAAAAGACATAATAACAATTAAAAGTAGTAGACCCAGCTCTAGATTCTTTGTTTTTAAAATATAAAAAAAAGCAATAAATAAAATTGAAAGAAGCAATGATAACCCAATATAACCATGATTTAATGTTGTAGTTATATATTGATTGTGCGAATTAAAATTCAAAATATTATTATAAGTATTTTTTTCATAAACCCTGTTTAATGCATCTCTAGAGCCTTTAGGACCATACCCTAGTAATTCGTGTCCATTTAAAGCCTCAACACTAGATCTCCATAACTTATTCCGTATTGATATATCATGATATTTCGCTCCGATATCAGAAACCTGCCCACTGATATTTAGACCTAGTTTCTCGATGCTATCAAAAAACTTATCATTTACATATCTACTAGAAGTAATTAATACAATGGCTAAAATAATTCCAATCACTAACCCTATCAAGGATTTAATATTAATAAAAGATTTATAATTACAAATTGCGAAACTAAAGGATATTAACACAAAGCAAACTAACCCCATTCTTACCCCAGACAATATAATAAAAATGAAAAAAACAACATATACAACACCTTTAAAAATTGGTCTAAAGTTAGAAAACAATAAAAATATAACAGCGCTATTTACATACAAAACGTCATAAGGGTAATGATAATGATACATTGACCGCTGTATAAAATTATAGTTTAATCTGTGTTGAAAGTTAACTACATAATTATAAAACAAAGTAGTAAATGCTAATAAACAAAACACGAAACATGCATAAATAAAAGCTTTTTTAATTATTATTAATTTATTTAAATGAATATTTAAACAAATTAATAGCAACGGTATTACAATCAAAGGGATTAAAAAAGACACCCTATCATAACTAATCCCTTTTTGAAAAGAATAAAACATCCCTAAAACCCCGAACAAACCATATAACGGCGTCAATAAACCAATTTTATACCTCTTAATGTAACTTCGTTTTTGCTTCTTATCTCCTATTGCTAAAAAGACAACAAGCAATAAACCTAACACTAATGGAGCCAATATAATAGGATTAAATGGCATTACAACAACCAAAAGAACAAGAATGTTCGTTATTAAATATTCCTTATTTTTATTATCAACTACCATATTTTTATAAGTAAAGTTACATTATTTTATCGTTATTTTTTGTCTGTTTTATAAAATAAATAACAGTGCTAATCATAAAAAAGAACAATAAAGGTAATAACAATTTATAAAAATACCCCATTTTAAAAGTGTATACAACCCAACTAAACAATTGAAATGCTATTAGGGAAAATAATATATTACTGCCCTGAATCATCCGTTTTAAAAACCACATTAATGGTCCCAATAATAAAATCATCAATATAGCATGAATAATATATACTAGATAAACAGGAAAGATATAAAATAGAATAGCAGGATATGCATTTGTAAAACTATATCCCGATTGTATTGCATTATTTAACTGCTCACTATTTCCAGGATAAAAATGCCTCATTAAATGGTGCATTCCGTAATTTAAATCAGCTATATTCCATGACTTATCTAATTCTAAAATAACAAAGTTCTCTACACAACCCCAAAATAAATGTGCCTGTAAGCCAAAAGCTCTATATATTATTGCCTGAAACGGTGTCTCTACCCCTAAATGCGTAAATGGATTTAATAACGAATATTTATAATATACAATTGAAAACACTAAAACAAAAACACTAAGAACTTTATAGTTGATAAATTTTTTAATTGAAATTTTATAATTATTATTATTAGACATCAGCACTAGAGGGAAGAAAAAAGAATATAACCCGCTAACTAATGGAGAAAATTTCTGCCCTATTAAAATCATATTAACAAAATACAATAAAAGTATAACTACTGATATTTTTTTATATTTTCTATAAACCAAACCTAAAGTAAAAGGTATAAAAATAGATGTATTACCAAAAATAGAGTTTAAAAATTTTAACTTGGAAGATTCCCAATAAGTAAACCGAGTAACTCCTTTATCAAACAAAGGTGATGGAGACAAATACACATTGATATACAACAAAAACAAAACTAAAGAAACAAGCATAAGGGCAAACTTCCCGCCTATCTCAGCCCCCAAAAAACTAAATTTTATATCAGTGAAATTTAAATATTTGTCTAAATAGGTAATTGTTTTTTCGCACAAATAAATCGTAACAATAAAAAATAAAAAATAAAAAAAAACAGATCCAACAAAATAACTATCTTTTCCTTGTTCATGAATATATATTCCTTCCTCAATATATATTAAAGACGTCATCATATTGAAGCCTTGAATATAAAACAGTAACAATAAATAAAACAATTTATAATTTCTTTTAAGTCTATTATAAGTAAATAATAAAAATATTACAAATAATAATAGATTAAGCCCTAAAGTAATACTCATGTAATTATTTCTATTTTAAATTTTTCAAATAATTTTACTAAAACAGGACTAGATGCAAATGGATAAGCATAAAATCTTACTTGACTATCTAATGGAAGCGCTAACTTAATATTTAATATTCCTGAAGAACTAAAGGTATAAATCTTCGAGGGCTTTATATTAGTTACAGCTTCTTCAACAAGCTCTTCTTCTAGGTAAAACCGAAACGAATTATCAAAATATTTTATACAAAGCTCTTCAATAAGGCTGTAATCTCCATTTCTATGTGGCTTGTATATAAACTCAAAACTATCATCTTTATTATTAATTTTTATTAATTTAAAATAATAATCAACACGTTCTAAATATTCCTTTATTCCAATAATATTTACAAATATATCTTGTCCTATAAATAAAACAACATTTTTTTTGGGTTCAAAAAAAATTTCTTTAAACGGTAATTGTAAAGCCTTTTCTGGGTAAATTGCTAAACTAGGTATTCTCACATATTGCTTTTCAATATATTTTAAATCAATACCAGAAACTTCTCCTTTAAAAATAGTAAAAGGAATACCATAAAACTTGCACAAAAAATTTTTAAAATAGAATTTCCTAATTCCTTTTTCTTGAATTTTGTAGTTATAATAATTTAAAACCCCATCTTCGACCAAAAACTTATTTACTACAGACTTAGGTTTATAACTAAAGAAAAAAAAGTTTGTTAAAATATCTTCTAAATTACAGTAATATAAATTTATTGAAGTATAGATTGACAACCTCTCTTCTACTTTCTTTATAAAAAGTTGATAACTCTCAATCTTATATAGTTGATATTTTATCTTTCTAAAAAAGTTCGTTTCATTTGAGGTGAGCTTTTTCGAGTCTCCGATTACGATGTCCCAAACTTCAATATTATATTTAAACCCTCCGGGGTTAAGTAGTATGTTTTTATATTCATTACCTGCCTCTAAAATTAACTGTTCAAAATTTAAAATATGCGATGGCGAAATAGGTATATAAACGTTAATTTTTTTATTTTCCATTATTTTAAATATAAGTGTCGTTTAAACCTTAACCAATTTAATTGTTTTAATATAAAAATAATAATATAACTAACTGTAGTTGCTATTGCAACTACTATTATGTTTTTAAAAATTAATAATAAAACAACATTTAATAATACGTTTATTACCATCGCTATAATAGTAGGAATAATATTTTTTACATCCTGACTAAATGCATAAAGCAAGTAGTGAGGCAAAAAGGACAAATTTAAAAATATATTTCCTAAAATTAATATAAAAAAGCTTATTACATATTCTGAATAATCATCTTTTCCAACCCAATCTAATAAAGGAAAAATTAAAAAAGCTAATAACAAACTCATTCCAAAAGTGACATATATTAATTCTTTTTTAAATTTCGCTTTTATTAAAAAAAATTGATCATAATTCTCCTTCTTAACATTTTCTACCAATTTAGGAAACAACATTAATGTTACCACAGTATTCACCACAATATTAGTAATGTTAGAAAAATTACTATACAAACTATATACTCCAACTTGGGTTTTATTTAGAAAAATATCTATTAAAAATCTATCAGAATATTCTATTAGCTTGTATGAAATCGTACTTAAAAAAATAGGCATACAAATAAACAATCCCGTTTTTAGAACTTTGAAATCATATTCCCTAATACTAAAAATTTCTATTATAGAAAAACTATATTCTTTACGCAAAATAAAGACTGCCAAAACACATGATATTAAGCTACCCAGAATCCAAAATTTTAAAATTAGGTCAATAGAAAACTCATGTTCCTCTAAAACAAAAACATCTAGACTTATCAAAGCTATCCAAAAAAATGTTCTAAAAAAAAGAAGTATATTAGATATTAATTGTTTATTGTGAAAAATAAAAATACGATAAAATTCCTGAGAAAAGTGCTCTGAAACCACTAAAATATAAAACCATAAAAATAAATCTGTTCGCAAAAACTCTTTACAAAAGAAATAAATAATTGGTATAAATAAAATGTAAACAATAAAATGAAATAAAAATTGATGCTTTATAAAAAAGAAGCGTTTTTCACCCGAAATAGCCAAAATTTCTCTTGCTGAAAAACTATAGAAATCTAAACCTATTGCAAACAGTAAAAATGTTACACTCGTAACTAATAAATTATATTCACCATAAACATCTACCTCTAAATATTTAGAAATATAAAGTGCAAAAACAAATTTCGCGCCTAAAGAAACACCTCTCAAAAAAAGGTTTGAGAACTTGCTAAACAAAACTCTCATTCTAAAATCAAATCAAAACTTAAAGGTGTACCTTTTACCATATCTTCTTTAAATACTTTATTAATTATTTCATTATAATGTTTAGGGTGAAGTCCCGCAGCAGGCCTTACGGCTTTAATATTTTCTGAAGTTATTTTATCGCCTTTTTTAACATCTTTACAAACAAATAACGAGGTACCTCTTGTTTTACTATCTTTTTGCTTATCTGTAAGCTCGTAGGTTACACTACCCAAAGCCAACTCTAAGTTTCTAACATTATCTACCATGGCTTTAAACTCATGAGGCTCCATTGAAAAAGCAGCATCGACACCACCATTAGATCTATCTAAAACAAAGTGTTTTTCTATAATTTTTGCACCTAAAGAAACCGCTCCCATAGGCACTACGCTACCCATTGTATGGTCTGATAAGCCTACTAAAACACCAAATTTTTCTTTTAAATCTGGAATTACTTTTATGTTAATTTCATTAAAAGGTGTTGGATATGCCGATGTACATTTTAGTAATGCAATATCATTATTACCAACCTTTTTACAAGCCTCAACAGCAAGTTGAATATCTTCTATATCTGCTATTCCTGTTGATATAATTATTGGTTTCCCTTTTGATGCCGCATATTCAATTAATGGAATATCTTGAATTTCAAAAGATGCAATTTTATATGCTGTTGTGTTTATGCTTTCAAGAAAATCGATAGCTTCTTTATCAAAAGGAGACGAAAAGCACTCCATTCCTAAAGAATTTGCCAATTCAATAAGTTTTGGCTGCCATTCATAAGGCATTGCCCCTACTTTAAAAACATCAAAAGGTCTTTGTCCTTTCCACAAACCAGAGTCTCTAGGAGCAAAGTATTTGGTGTCTGCGTTCATTGAAATAGAGTCTGCAGTATAGGTTTGTAGCTTCACACAATCGGCGCCAGCTTCCTTCATAGCGTGAATAGTATCGACAGCTAATTGGTAATCGTTATTGTGATTTGCAGATAACTCAGCAATTATAAAAACTTTGCTAGTGTCTGATATTTTAAAATTACCTATTTTCATTTTACTTTATATTTTTATTTAAAAGGTAATCACCTTCAATATTTTTAATTTCTTTGGCAGGAATACCTCCTATTACCACATTATTACCAAAAGATTTGGTTACAACACTTCCTGCGGCCACTAAACTACCATCCCCTATAGCAACTCCAGCTGTAACGCTAGATTGTGCAGCAATCCAAGTACCTACTCCTATTTCAATTTTTTTAGCCTCATACCCTCCAAAACGAAACGAATGTCCTTTACGTAAATGATTACTAGCTGTTATGGATACAAAGTTACCAATTAAAACCTCATCTTTTAACTCTATTTCACCTTGGCCTAAGTAGGTGTTGAACCCTATGTAAACATGGTTTCCAACAGTTAATCCATTTGGGTTAAAAATAAATGCCTGAGAACCTACTTTAAAATTTTCGCCATAAGATTTTAAAAAAGGTTCATAGAGCTTTCCTCTTTTTCTATCTCCATAGGGTCCATCTGGAATAAAAAGTCCTCTAAGTTTAATATACCTACGCCAAAAATTAGTGATTTTTTTCATTTAATTTTACTCTATATTCTCAATACAATCCAATATACGACTTGTTCCTTTGTCATCAATAGTTTTTTGTAATGCTTTACTTATTGACTTCCTTTTTTCTCTATTTAAAATTAAATCTTTTATTGCCTTTGTTATATCGTCTTGATATAAATTTTTTACAATCCCTAAATTTACGCCTCCAACTAATTCTGTAACCCTTTCGGTAATATTATATTGCATTTTATGTATGGATAATGCTATAAATGGAGTTCCTGTTAGTGCCAACTCATACCTTGTTAAACCCCCATTTATTATGGCACATGTTGAATTAAACATCAAATCTGCAATGTTATTTACGCTTTTCTTAATTATAATATTAGAGCTGTTTGAAGCTAACTGTTCTACTTCATTAAATGTTGTAGCGGCTGTTCCTAAAATTACCGTTGCCTTAAAATGGAAATCTAAATTTAATAGCGCTTTAACCACTATTGGCGTAAAACCAAAAGCGTCCGATCCACCCATAGTTACTAAAATTTCCGGAGTAACTTCATTAAACTCTTTTGAGAAATTTTTTAAAAATTCATCACGAAATGTTAAGTACTTTGGCCCCGATAAGAGTTTAGTTTTCTTGTATTTGTTTTGAATAAATGGATTAGTTTTTATTTCCATTCCTGGAAAAAACGATAGGTCTTCATATCTAGTTTCTTCAGAATAATAAAACGATGTGATTGATACCATTTTAATCTCAAATTCTGGTAAGAAGTTAAATTTCAAAAATTCTTTTTCTAACAAATCTAATACTACAACATCTTCACTTTTTAAAAGCTCTCGATATTGATGGATATGAGTTTTTGGCGTTTTCCAAACATCCTCTTTTACAACTTTAAAAGGAATATTATTTGCTTGTAAAAGTTCTTGAATAATTGGGTTTTCTTGAAACACAAAAGAGGTAGAAACACCTCTTTTAATGGCTTCTGTGGCTATGGTTATACTTCTATAAACATGCCCTAAACCAATTTTTTGGTTTCCATTAACTAAAAAGCATATGCTATTAATGTTTTTCAATTTTAAAAAGTATTTTCGATTTTAGGTTCAAGGCTAAAGCTTCGGCTTCTTGGTAAGAAGCACCTTTAACAATAATTTTTCCTATTCTATCTGTTCCTTTTCTTAAAATTGAAACTTGTTCACCTATACTTTCAGTAACCTCAATTTCAAGGACATCTTTATGGTTTTTAACTGCATCGGGAATAATAATTTCTTTTAATATTCCATCTTCCTTTGCTTCCAATATTTCAGCAGCTGTTGGAATTTGTTGCGTTTCATTTAAAACAACATCCTCTCCTAAAGCATTTAAAATTGTTGCTTCAACCCAATCAATTCCTGTGTAATATTTAACTAATTCTGGTAAGCACGTAGCACCAATTCTTGCTCCAACTTCAATAATTTTTGCTTTACCGTCTTTTTTATCAAAAATTAAATCAATGTTTGAAGGCCCATTGTTAATTTCTAAGGCTTCAACACATTCTTTAATAGTTTTTTCGGCATAAATTAATTGTTCTCCTTCTATAAAAGTTGGAAATGAATGCCCAGTAGGAACCATAAATTCTCCTGGTGCAAGCGTATCATTGTGCAGCAATACCTTAACACATTCTCCATTAATACTAAATGCTTGAGCTCCTATTTCTACGCCATCAATAAACTCTTCAACAAGTACATTTTTTTGTCTTGAATATTTTAAGGCTTCATCAAATGCTTGAGCTACTTTTTGACTATTTTCAACTTTAGTTACACCTCTGCTTCCCGAACTATCTACAGCTTTAACTATAACAGGGAAACCTATTTTTTCGGCAGCAACTTTTGCTGCATCGTGATTGGTTACTATTTCAAATACTGGTTGGGCAACACCTTTTTCTTTTAATTTAAGTCTGGTTTGTGTTTTATGGCTACAATCAATTGCGCATTGGTAACTTACACCTGTTAAATTTAGCTTGTCGTTTACTAAGCCTATTGTAGGTATAGGTAAGTCCGTTTGCATAGTCATAACACCATCGACCTTATGGGCTTTTGCTAGTTTTAAAACGGCTTTCTCGTCAATAATATCAACTGGAAACGACTTATCGACCATTGCCATACCAATAGCATTTGGGTTTTTATCTATTACAATAACATTTAAACCTAATTCTATTGCTTTTTCAATGGCTGGTACTTGCCCAAATCCAGCACCAACAATTAGCAACGTTTTTCCTTCTACACTACTCATAATTAAATTCCTTTTTTTTATAAACGATACAAACAAAACATCAAACTTTAATTTGCACGTCTTTTTATATTTAATAAGTCCACAACTCTTACAAACTCCAAACTATCCAAAAGTTCTATCGCTCCATTTAACTCGTCATTAAGAGTCTTATATTGCTTTTTTTGGTAGTTAGTTTTATTTATGTTTTGAACCCAAGTATTATTCTTAAGAAAGTTCAACAGTGTATCTATATTATAAATATAATTTAAACTAGAAAGGTGCTGAAAAAGAATATTCATCGCAGCATAATCAGTTGGATAGTCTATGGTAAATCTAAAATTCGTATGCTCAAAATTATGTTCCAACTCAAGAATTCGAAAATCTTTTCGATTATTCTTAATATAAATAGTAACGTGTTCCCTATCGGCATCTACCAGTTCCTTGTTAGCGCTTATCCTTTTTAGTACATTAGAGTTTATAATTTCAAAACTTGTGCCATAAGGAAGACCTACGTTTCTAGTATAATCTACATTCGCTTGTATATGTTTCTTAATAGCATCTTCCAAAACATCAACTAAAACAATAGGATTGTCACCCGTAATTCTGATTACAACATCTAACTTATTAGCGTCTATAGCAACCACAAATCTATCTAACACATCATTTTTATCACCTCTAACACAAACTACATTTTTTTTAATTAAGTGTTTTTCAATAATATCATCATTTTGCTCTTTACTTGTAGCTACAATAACTTCATCTAGTAATTTAATTTTATTCAGCCTCTCAATAATGTGTCCTAAAATTGATTCGTTCTCATTAAAAGGTAAATTTAACAAGACTTTACCTGGCAGCCTTGTTGAATCATATCGTGCTTGTATTATAGCTCCTATTTTCATAATTTATTTTTTACCAAATAGCCCAACCTCCATCAATAGAAAAATTTTGACCTGTGATAAAATTTGAAGCCTCAGAGCTTAAAAGGATACAAATTCCAGCCAAATCTTTTGGTTCTCCCAGTTTATTCAATGGATTAGACTCTTTTAACCTTTCAATAAAAGCAGGATTGTCTTTTTGAATTTGATCTTTTGAAAATGGCCCAGGAGAAATAGCATTTACATAAATATTATGCTTCCCTAACAATGCTGCGTAATATTTCGTTAACTGTATAACACCTGCTTTAGCAGCTCCATAATGCGGTGGGTTTGTATATTTTTCACAATTTTCACCTTTGTATAAACGATCGAAATTTGGACTGACGTGTCCATACATTGAAGAAATATTTATTATCCGTCCGCCTTTTTGTCTTTTCAATATTGGAATAGCAGCCTTTATACTTTTATGGACGGAACCTAAAACTCCATTTAAAGAATAATCCCAATCTTCATCTGGCATATTCTCTTGGTTATTCCCTCTAGCGAAATGGGCGTTATTAAAAACTACATCTATAGATCCATACATCCTGTTTATTTGCTCAAATCTTTTTATAAAATAATCTCCACTTTGACTTATATCAAATTCTTCAAAAAACAAATTTGGCGATGATTCATTTTTAAACTTTTCATCAAACTTACTTTTGGTACGGCCTGCTACTATTACCTTAGCTCCAAAACTTAAAAGATACTGAACAATACCACTACCTAAGTGTCCATATCCACCAGTAACAATTATTACTTTATTAGTCAAATCAAATAAGTTATTCATATCTAATGCTTTGGCCATTTTGAAGGTATTAGTATTTCATTTTTTATAGCTTTATCATTTGATACTAACTGGTTTTCAAATTTCCCTAATAAAGAGATATTTTCTACTAGCTGATCCAAATTATTTACTCCAATATTAACCACATCAATAAAATCTCTTTTTAAAACATATTGTAGTAATTGAGTTGCTAAATTTTCTATTCTTTGTAATTCTTTAATTAGTGGCTTTACTTCTTCAAAAAAACTACTCAATTCATTTGTATTACAAAAAAACAAACCCTGTAAAAAAGTAGAGCGCGTATGTATCTCACATCCTGATTTATGTAATTTTTGCATGTTTTTTTCAAATCTAGTATCAAAAAAATTATATGGGACTTGAATAATATCTAGTTGAATACCTGAACTTAGAAGTTCATCCATTTCTTCTATAGTATTAAAAGAAGCACCTATTTTAGCAACTTTACCTTTACTTTTATAATCTTGTAAAACTTTCCAGTTTTTACAATTATTCTCTATTAAATCCAAAGGTCTATGAGCTAAATAAGCATATAAAGATGATTGTTTCAACCTTTTTAGTGATGTGTGAATTTGCTGCTCTAAACTATTTTCTGCTCCTGATAAATATTTAGATACTATCTTAAATTCGTTTAGATTATTTTTACCTAATACTAATTCAGCTGTACCATAAGCATGAGCTGTATCTAAATAATTTATTCCAGATTTTTGCGCATATGCCAAAATAGATTTTACTTCTGCATCAGGTGTTTTGCCCTTAACATTAGATATTCCATAATTTGCTCCAAATTGAACAGTACCAAGGCCTATTTTATTTATTAAAGAATTCATAAACACTTTTTATAACAAACATTTGTTCTTCATATGTTAAACTAGGATACATTGGTAAACTAATACAATTAGAGTAATAGTTTTCCGCATTACTCAAAGTAGCACCACCATAACCAATTTCTTGATAATAAGGTAATTTATGTACTGGAATATAGTGTATTTGTGCAAAGATATTATGTGTTCTTAAAAAATCATACAACCCTTTTCTATCTTCAACTTCAATAACAAATAAATGGTGTGCATTTAAAACACCATCAGGCAACTTTTGAAACTTGATTATTTCTTTAAAGGCTTTTTTATATGCATTGGCTATTTCGTTTCTTCTGACTACTCCTGCTTTGTTCTTAGCAAGCTGTGTAATCCCAAGAGCAGATTGAATATCTGTTAATCTATAATTATAGCCTAATTCTTGCATTTCATAAAACCAACCTCCATGATCTTCTGCCATGTTTTCTTTGGTAATACCATGCGTTCTTAAGGAAGCAAGTTTTTTGTATAATTTTTCAGAATTTGTAGTTATCATTCCTCCTTCTCCACAAGCAATATGTTTTACCGGATGAAATGAAAATATACCAATATTTGCATAATTACCATTACCACACATTTGTTTTTCACCTTTAGAATCTGTAAAGTATCCTCCAGGTGCATGACAAGCATCTTCAATAATCCATAAACCATGCTTATCTGCTAAAGTTCTAAAAGCTTCCAAATCTACAGGAAGTCCTGCAAAATCTACTGGAATTATTCCTTTAAAAAACCCTTTTGGTTTGCTCTCTATTAGTTCTCTAGTTCTTTCTAAAGACAATACATAAGATTCTGGATCGATGTCCGCAAACCAAACTTCTCCACCAGCATATCGCACACAATTGGCTGATGCCGCAAAGGTAATAGGGGTAGTAATTACACGTTCTCCCTCCTTTAAATCTAAGGCCAAAACCGCTAAATGTAATCCTGAAGTAGCATTATTAACTGCCACTGCATATTTAGCACCTACATATGCTGCAAACTTATCCTCAAACTCTTTAACTTTTGGTCCTTGAGTTAAAAAATCAGCCTTCAATGTAGACACTACTGTATCAATATCATCTTGATCGATATGTTGTCTTCCGTAAGGTATAGCTTTCATTATGCTTCGAAATTAGTATCTACGTGTTCTTTTATTAGACTTCTTAAGGTTTCAACGGTTTCCCATTCTGTATTATCTCCAGAATTATAACTAAACCCTAACTCTACTTTTTTAGCTTTAAATTTTTCCAAATAGTCCTCAATTTTCCATGAATGAGTTGCCGGTAAAATAGTATAATACTTTCCTAAATCATAAGTATAAAAAGAATCAGATGATGTAATCATTTCCTCATGTACTTTTTCTCCTGGTCTTATACCTACTATTGGTTTTTCGCAATTTGGTCCAATAGCATTTGCGACGTCCATAATTTTATATGAAGGAATTTTTGGAACAAATAATTCACCTCCCCATGCATGCTCTAATGCATGCATTACCATATCTACTCCTCCCTGAAGTGAAATATTAAACCTAGTCATATTAGGATCTGTAATAGGTAACTTGCCCTCTTGTTTTTTATTAATAAAAAATGGAATAACAGAACCATTAGACCCCATAACATTTCCATATCTTACTACTGAAAATTTTATAGGGTTTTCTCCTTTAATATTATTAGCTGCAACAAATAATTTATCGGATGTAAGTTTTGTAGCTCCATAAAGATTAATTGGGGCGCATGCTTTATCTGTTGAAAGCGCCACTACACGCTCTACTTTAGTTTTAAAACATGCATCAACTACATTTTCGGCACCTCCTATGTTAGTTTTTATGCATTCATCTGGATTATACTCTGCAATATGCACATGCTTCATAGCTGCTGCATGTATTACATAATCTACACCTTGAAAAGCTCTTACTAACCTTTCTCTATCTCTAACATCTCCAATAAAATAGCGTATTTGAGGATATTTTTCAATAGGATATTCTTGAGCCATTTGAAACTGTTTTTGCTCATCTCTAGAATAGATTATAAGCCTTCTCGTTTCCGGATACTTAGTAAGTATATGACTTGTTAATGCTTTTCCAAGCGAACCTGTACCTCCTGTAATCAATATTGATTTTTCTTTTAAATCTAGCATATGATCTTATTCTAATTTAAATTATTTGTTTTCTTATAAAAATTTGTACTCCAATTTTACAACCCTTTAAAGTAATAATTATTCTGCTAAAACAGAGTATTTAGGTCTTGATACAAAAGTACGATAATTGTTTGCTTTAACAAGTTTTATATTACCAAGCATGTTGTTTTCTGTAAGTATTTTCTTAGAAAAATCATGCCATGTCATAGCTTTTTTATCGGTAAAGTGATGAATTCCAAAATTATTATCCTTTAATAACTTAAAAAGATAATCGGCTAGGTTAGCAGTATCCGTAGGACAACCTGTTTGACTATCTATAATATGGAGTTCTTTCTCTGTTGTACTTTTTTCTAAGATGGTTTTGTAAAAATTCTTACCATATTTTTTACTATATAACCAAGATGTCCTTACAATGAAATATTTTTCTAAAACCTCTTTAATATAATTTTCACCCTTCAATTTAGATTTTCCATACTCATTTATTGGATTGGCTTCATCGGTCACAGTATAAGGTGTTTTTTTCTCACCATCGAAAACATAATCTGTAGATACATGAATTAAAACGACACCATACTCTTTACATACTTTAGCCAAGTTTTTAACACCTTCCGCATTTACATCAAATGCTATTTTTGGTGTTTTTTCAGCTTGTTCAACATTTGTATATGCTGCGCAATTAATACAATAATCAAATTGTTCTGTTTCAAATATATTTTGTACTGAGTTAATATCTGTAATATCTAATTTCGATTTAGAAGTGAATATAAATTCAATGCCTTCATTGTTGTTTAAATATAATTCTTCTATGGTTTTACCTAACTGACCTGTAGATCCCGTGACTAATACTCGCATAATTATTTGAATAAATCATTAAAGGTTGGTAAAATCAAATCTTTCTCCGAAACAACAATTTCATTCTCTGAAAGTTTCCAATCAATATTTAAAACCTTGTCGTTATAAATAATCCCAGATTCGGATTCCTTATTATAAAAATTATCACATTTATATGTAAAAAGGACGGCATCACTTAAAACAACAAATCCATGAGCGAAACCTCTTGGAATAAATAACTGTTTTTTATTATCTTCAGATAATTCGATTGAAAAATGCTTTCCAAAAGTATTAGACTCTTCTCTTAAATCAACCACAACATCTAAAACACTCCCTGTAATCACTCTTACAAGCTTAGCTTGAGCATGTTTTCCTTTTTGAAAATGAAGACCTCTTAGAACGCCTCTTTTAGAAAACGATTCGTTGTCCTGAACAAAATCAATCTTTTGTCCAGTAAGTTCATCAAATATCCTTTTGTTATAACTTTCTATAAAACAACCTCTTTTATCTAAAAACACTTTAGGTTCCAATATAAAACAATCGTTTAATTCGGTTTCTTTTACAGTCATTATTCCTTTTTCAATAAACCTAGTAGGTTTTTACCATAACCACTTTTCAGTAAAGGCTCAGCTAAAACTTTTAATTCTTCTTCATTAATAAGACCCATTTCAAAAGCGGCTCCCTCAATAGCTCCTATTTTTAAACCTTGACGTTCTTCTATAACCTCAACAAACTGAGCTGCCTGCATAAGTGACTGAAAAGTACCTGTATCTAACCAAGCCGTACCCCTATCTAAAATACTTACATGAAGATTTCCTTGGTTTAAATAAACCTTATTAATATCTGTAATCTCTAATTCTCCTCTTTTACTAGGACTTAATTTTTTTGCAATTTCAACCACCGAGTTATCATAAAAATAAATACCTGGAACAGCAAAATTAGACTTAGGAGATTCTGGTTTTTCTTCAATAGAGATGGCATGACCATCTTCATCAAATTCTACAACACCATATCGCTCAGGATCTTGAACCCTATAGGCATATATAATACCACCGTTAGGCTCATTATTTGCTTGTAACAATTTTGCTAAACCTGTTCCGTAAAATATATTGTCGCCCAAAATTAGAGCCACTTTATCTTTACCAATAAAATCGGAACCAATAATAAAGGCTTCCGCTAATCCGTTAGGCTTCTCTTGTGCTGCATATTCAAAACGGCATCCGTACTTAGTTCCATCTCCCAATAAATCTTGAAATAATGGTAAATCTTTAGGCGTAGAAATAATTAATATCTCCTTAATACCAGCATAAATAAGTGTAGATAAAGGATAATATATCATTGGCTTATCATAAACAGGCATCAACTGCTTACTTATAGATAATGTTAATGGGTGGAGTCTTGTACCGGATCCACCCGCCAATATAATTCCTTTCATTTTATAATATTTTAATTATACTGTTTTTCGTAGTATAATTGATAAGCTCCGCTAGTTACATTCTCCAACCATTTTGGGTTATTTAAATACCAATCTATGGTTTTACTTAAACCTTCTTCAAATGTTACAGAAGGCGTCCAATCTAATTCATTTTTAATTTTTAAAGCATCAATAGCATATCGTAAATCATGACCCGGACGATCTTTGACATAAGTTATTAAGTTTTCCGAACTCCCTTTCTTTCTATTTAATTTTTTATCTAATTGCCTACATAGCAATTTTACCAAATCAATATTCCTCCACTCATTAAAGCCTCCAATATTATATGTTTCTTTATTCCTTCCTTTATGAAAAACTACATCAATAGCTTCTACATGATCTTGTACATAAAGCCAATCTCTAGTGTAATTTCCATCTCCATAGACAGGTAATGGCTTATTGTTAATTACATTATTTATGAACAAAGGGATTAACTTCTCTGGAAACTGATTCTCCCCATAATTATTAGAGCAATTTGTAATAATATATGGCATCCCATATGTTTCTCCATACGCTCTAACAAAATGATCTGAACTCGCCTTAGAGGCTGAATAAGGAGAATTTGGATTATATGCCGTTTTTTCATCAAATAAGCCTGTTTCACCTAAACTACCATAAACCTCATCGGTACTTACATGATAAAAAAGCTTATTATCAAAATTATTCTCCCAAGTATCTTTAAAAGCATTCAACAAGTTTAAAGTCCCTATAACATTTGTTTTAACAAAAGATAAAGGGTCTTCTATAGACCTATCTACGTGAGACTCCGCAGCTAAATGAATTACTTTATCAAATAGATATTTCTTAAAGAGCTCATTCACAAAAACCTCTTCGGTAATATCTCCTTTTATAAAATTATAATTATCCTTTAATTCAATTTCTTTTAGGTTTTCTAAATTACCTGCGTATGTGAGTGCATCCAAATTAACAATTTTATAATGAGGATATTTTTGCACATATAATTTAACAACATGAGAACCTATAAATCCTGCTCCTCCCGTTATTAAAATAGACTTAGGCTTCATAATTTTTAACAGAATTTATTTTAACATTATAAACACTAATTTAAATAGCACAAGAAACCCTTAACTATTACCCTCTTTGTTTTTTAAGTATTGTCCTAAACCAATAATAATAAAAACGGAAAAAGTTAATAAAAATAAAACTAAAGGTATTAGAAATTTCTTCTTCTCATACCAATTACTAATATCATAACCAGTAGTAGGAAAATTAGCTATCACATTAATAACATTTTTTTGCTCAACCTTATCCTTATTAATCATTCTTCTTTGAGCCTCCAGATCAAGACGTTTTTCTATAATCACGGATTCATCCATAATTAAACTTCCAGATTCCGTACTACCCATATATAAATTTGTCCCAGAACCTGTCAAATTCTCTTTTTCAGATTCGTTTATTCTTATGCTTAAATATTCTTTTACTAACGAGTCTGTTTTTTGTATCTGCACTAAAAGAGCATCATCTTTTTTATTTAAGTTTTCAAGATTAACCTCAACAATTTCTTCTAAATAAGTATTACGAGATATTTCTTTAACAAAAGCTTCCTCTATACTCTTATAAATCTTTTTATTTGTTGTTGCTACACCGATTAGATGGATTCTAAAATCATAAGATGATAAAGATTCTTTAAACCGTTCATAATTCATCTCCAATCTTGAAGTAGAATCTAATTTTTTATAAAAGCCTGAATATTTCTCTACCATAAAATTTTCATCTGCATCAGGTTGAATATAAAACCCTTTTAATGTTTTCGCTTCCTCTTCAGTGATATTTAATCGCTTAGAAAGCTCTACAAAATCTTTATCTTTATTGGCTAATTGATGAAATTCTTGAATATTTTCGTAAACCTGCCTAGCGGAATTAAAATTAGTCTCGATAAACATATTTGCTCCATAAGTTTTATCAGACGTTGAATCCATAAAGATACCTACTGCAAAACCAATTATAACAACCGAAGCATACCAAATTTTTCTTTTAAAAAAATGAGATAGAACACCTATAAATAATTCAAATATCTTTGTAAAAAACCCTCCAATAAACTTAAAAAGTCTATCAAAAGCATTTCCTATAAGTTTAAATAACTGCCCTAAATCTACCTCTTCAGATTGTTGCGGTTGTGGTAACTCTTTACTCATAATTTTAATTTAATATTTGTTCTAATATGGTTCTTGTAATTAAATATGTTGGTCTTACTCCAGAGGCACCTAAACCTCCAGAGGCTAATGTTGCTCCTGTTTCTAGCGGGTTATCACTAGCGTAATATGCATAACGCACTTTTACATCTGGACTTATACTTCCACGTACTTTAGATGCTGCTTGTATGGCTTTTTGGTAATGTGCACCTTCCATTTCTAATCCAATCACGTTCCATGTGGAATTGTAAAAGAATTTCAAAATATCTTTATTTTGAAGCGATGTTCCTAAAACGGTTATCATAGAACCATCATAAACATTTACACCCTTCCCTTCTAAATCTTCACGCTTTAATTCGTTATCAAAAGGATAGTTATCTGCTGTACCTTCAAAAATATGTGCCGATGGTATCATAATATCACCTTTACCACCTTCTAAAATACCTGCTTTACCCATTATGGATAGAGATTCTACATTCATATGTACTTTCTCTTTCCCTTTAGGTTTATAGGGCTTCAAAAGCTCGTCTATCGTTTCGTAAGCTTGCTCTCCAAAAGCATAGTCCATTACTATAATTACGGGCTTCTTTTCTTTTAAAACGGTTTCAGAAGCTTTAATATCTAACTTAGAGTTATCAATTTTACTGGTGTCAAATATTTGCACATCAATGTTTGCTCCCGATGTATCTTTAATATAAAACATCCCTTTTTGCAACGCTTCTTTAGAAATTTTATTGCGTAAGCTCTCGTTTTCTTTATGACTTAAAGACTCGTAAACTTCAAATATATCTTTTTTAGCTACAATAGGTTTTAAAGCATTTGGAGCAAAAAGCGTATTCATAACACTATGCATGTTTGCACTTATAATATGAATTGGTCTTTCTAATAAATTATTTTTATGTAATGTTTCCTTAATGGTATTCGACCATATTTCACCATGGATATGATGACCGATACGTTCTCTTAAAACCGGGCTAAACGTAATAGTTCGTTTATTATTACCAACCAATTCTTCTATCGCCAATTTACCTAACCAATACACAATATGCAACAAACGCTCTGGCTGCGAAGCCGTAGCAAATGCGCTATATACATCTGTAATTTCTTTAAAAGTTCTGCCTAAAATATTTGCAGTATGTGTAATAGCAACTTCACGTTCTTCTTGTGTAAATTTCTTTTTAGATAAAACAGCATTTTCTAGTTTTATCCAATCGCGCGTTGTGTCTCCTTCATCGTTAATTAATACACGCGTGCTAATTTTATGAGACTCTACAAACAGAAAAGTAAGATGCGTTAAAATATCGTAAATTTCAGAGCGACCGCGTGTAATTTCGATATTCATTTGCTCATCATCAATACGGTAGCAATTACGACGTCTTTTTGGTGGAATTATAGGTTCAAAATGCGAATCTCCATAACCTTCATCACTGGTTAAATTGATAAACATGCACTCTTCAATACCAATTGGTAATCTATCAATTACGTAAAGTAAACCTTCAAGTTCGGCTTTTTCGTCGCCAATAGAACCATAAATTTCTGGTCTCAATAAAAGTAGAGAGCTCCTTAGTGTTTCACCAGAAATCCCCATAGGTTTATAGAAACCGCGATTAAATAAGTGGCGCATAGTAATATACAAGCGCTCAATAGCATTCGAACTCTCCTGAGCTCTCGTTCTTTCGTGATGTTTTTTATTACTCATAATTTAATTTGGTGGGTCAAAGGTAATACTATTTTAATTAATTTTCTTACCGTAATAAATCAACTATTTTACGGTCGTTTGAAAGCCTTGGTATTTTGTTCTGTCCGCCCAATTTACCAATAGACTTCATATAATTTTGAAATCCATCTTTCTCAACTTTTGTAATTTTTAAAGGCTGTAAAACCTTGCCTTTTATTAGGTCGAAATAATAACTATTTTGGGTTTGTAAAGACTGGTCTATTTTTTTCGCTAAAGCGGAAAGGTCTTCAGGGTTATTTTCAAATTCTACAAACCATTCATGATAGGGCAATCCTTCCGAAGGATTAATTTGTGGTGCTACAGTAAATTCTGAAACACGAATATCTGTATTTTCCGTCGCTTCTTGCATGGCCTGCTCTACTTCTTTACCAATTACGTGCTCTCCGAAGGCCGAGATAAAATGTTTTATACGCCCCGAAACAATAACACGATATGGTTTTACTGAAGTAAACTCCACAGTATCCCCAATATTATAAGCCCAAAGCCCAGCGTTAGACGAAATAATCATCACATAATTTACACCAACCTCAACAGCACCAATAGTAATTCGTTTTGGGTTATCATTAAAAAACTCATCGGCTTTTATAAACTCGTAAAATATGCCAGAATTTAATTGAAGCAACATGCCTTTTTCATTCTGTTTATCTTGAAAAGCGAAAAAACCCTCGCTTGCCGGATAGAGTTCAATACTATCTACTTTTCTTCCGATAAGGTTTTCAAATTTAGCACGATAAGGTTCGTAATTAACTCCTCCGAAAATAAATAAGTTGAAATTTTTAAAAATATCGCCAACTTTTTTACCAGTTTTTTCCTGAAGCTTCTCAAAATACATTTGTACCCAAGATGGAATTCCAGAAATAATAGTCATATCCTCCGGCAGTGTTTCTTCCACTATAGCATCGACCTTAGTTTCCCAATCGTCAATACAATTAGTTTCTAAAGATGGTAATCTGTTTTTCTGAAGATATTTAGGCACATAATGCGCCACAATACCTGAAAGACGTCCTAATTGCACTCCGTTTTGTTCTTTTAAAATAGGACTTCCTTGTAAAAAAATCATTTTTCCGTCTACAAACTTAGCATTGCCAGTTTCGTGAATATACATTAAAATCGCATTTCGAGCCGCCTCTACATGGCTCGGCATACTTTCTTTGGTAATAGGAATATATTTTGCACCAGAGGTTGTTCCTGAGGTTTTTGCAAAGTATAGCGGTTTTCCTGTCCAAAGAATATCTTTTTCACCAGCAACTACTCGTTCTACATAAGGTTTTAAGGCTTCGTAATCTCGAACAGGAACGCGTTTTACAAAATCGGTATGCGAGTTTATACTAATAAAATCATGATCCTTACCAAATTGAGTTACCGTAGCTTTTGTAATTAACTCACGAAATACCTTTTCTTGAGTTTCCACAGGGTTATTACTCCATTTTTGAATGGATTTAAAAACACGTTTTGCAAAGGGTTTTGCTAATGCAGCTTTTAATGAAAACATATTTATTTTGAATGCGTTTTAAACCAATTAATAATTAAACTATCACGCTCGTCAGCTAAATTTGATAAAATACAGCTAAATTTTTCGAACTATTTGAGTATCGTAATTTAGCAAAAATATTTTGGTTTCTTTTATAAAATTCAACCTTAATATCTAATGCTTCTACCATTATCTTATTTCCGTAAATACCGCTTTTTTAAAAGGCAAAATTGAATATTTTAATTAGTTTAACTGAAAATTAAAAAACTTTTTAAAACGTTCTTTTTTTTTAAATTTAAATAAAAGAAAACAGCATACAAACCAAAAGATTCAAAACCTAGTTTAAACTGAACATATTATTTAAAATCTATAAAATTTGTTGGGTTAATAGGGTATCCATCATTCCAAAGCTCAAAATGTAAATGTGGGCCAGTAGATAAATCGCCTGTATTTCCTGCAGTAGCAATAACCTCTCCTGCTTTTACCAAATCGCCTTGTGCTTTTGTTAAGCTCGCATTGTGCTTATATACCGATATTAAACCATAACTGTGCTCTATTATCGCCACATAACCTGTACTAGCCGTCCATTCGGCAAAAATGACAATACCATCAGCTGTAGCCTTAATTGGTGTATCTTTCGCCACTACAATGTCTACTGCATAATGCTTTTCTTTTATATTGTAGGAAGCACTAATGGTTCCACTTGCTGGAGGGAATAATATAAAGTTAGTTGCCGATGTTGCCGACTCGAACAAATTATATTTATCTTCCTTATCCACCTTTTCACGAAGTAAAGAATCAGCTGAAGATGGATTTAAATCGACCTCACTAGCTTCTAATTGAACGGCTTGAATAATGGAATCTTTATTAAAATTTTCTGGACTTAAATCGCCTTTTAAAACCTTTTTAATCGATGCATAATACAGCTCGTTTACAGAAATTGATTTCTGCAAAGAATCCGTTTTATAATTCAATTCGGTAGCTTTTCTTTTTAATGCTGTTGAAGAATAACCAGGAATATACTCCCTAAGTGGTGTAAATGCAATTAAAGCATAGGTTGCCGCCACTAAAAATATAGCAGACACCGATATTAAAACAAACACATTTAAACGCGTTAAATTAAGCGATAAACGCTCCTCAAACGTGTTTTCGTTAAGTATAACAAGCTTATACCTATCAAGCAGTTTGCGTTTTATTTTCTTTGGTTTTTTCTTTTTTTCTTTCATGTTAAAACAAAAATAAATAGAATTTATTAAGTAATTACAAATTCAACTATTTAAATACGGGTTTGACAAAATGCTAAAGTTATGTTTAAAACGATGTTATTTAAGTTTAATTATTAACTTTGCAAAACAAAATTGAAAGTTATGATATTATCAAACATATTTTTAGGAATGATTGGGGCTCCACAAATTATTTTAATTGTAGTGGCTATTTTACTTTTATTTGGAGGTAAAAAAATACCTGAATTAATGCGCGGACTTGGTAGTGGAATTAAAGAATTTAAGGACGCTAGTAAAGAAGAAGAAGATACAGCAAGCGACAAAAAAAAATAAAACTAATTTTAGTTTAAAAAAAAGACCAACATTTTATAAAATGTTGGTCTTTTTTTATGCCGTTTTTTAGGCTTATTTTATTTTAACCGATCTAATAATAGCCTCGAGCTCTAGCATATAGTTACGCTTTTCTACCGATGGTGCGAAAGCAAAACCTTCAATAACTACCCAACGCTTATTAATTTTATCTTCAATAACATAATTAATAAATGGTCCGCCCATAAAATCGGCCTTTAAATCCCATAAACCTTTAGTTTCCATGGCTGGTTTATTATCCACAATAGTTTCACCATGAAAAGGCGTATAAGCGTTCTCAGTGATCATATAAGACTCTATTTTATCTCCGTTTGCCTTTAACTCTCCATCTTGTCTTCCACGTATGTATAACTCACCAACAGAATCTCTTACTTTTATAATTTGATTAACCACACTATCATTCCGCGTTATAGCATCGAACGGTAATGTATAAATCATTAAATTATTGGTTCCGGTTGTTATCTCTTTTCTTACCCAAAAGAAATTATCACTCTCCTTCGCTATTCTATAAATAGAAGGAAAATCAATAGTTAATCCTAGCTTTTCTTCTATAGATGTATGCGTGTGGTTCGATTTACTCATTTGGCGTAAACGCTCCTTAAGCTCAACATCTCTGAAGGTTTCAATAATTTTATCGGCATTTGCATTAAGCGTACTAATGATTTCTTCCCTTGTTTTTCCAGAAACCGTAATCACCTTTTGAGGCTTTGCATACACATCATCAACAAATTTAATTCCGGCTTCTTTATTCGGAACAATCTTTAAAATCGTTCTGTTTTTAGTTACAAAACCAGAGAAAACCGAAGCAGGAATCTGACTTACAGAAAACATAGGCTCATCTTGCGGAAGCCCGTAAATAGGTGTTCCTAGTATATTTCTAATCGCTTCACCTACACTTCCATCCCATAAATCGTTGCCTAAAACCACCGAAACATGACTTATATTTCCAGAAGAATCTGGTAACATAGATTTATCTGAAGTTTTCTTATCGCCACAAGACACTAATAATATTAAAGCCACGGCAGAAAAAATAATTTTTCGCATAATGATATATTGTTTTTTTAAAGTTTAGCTATTTTAAGTTTCATACCTATTTTTAATTTACTACCACTAATACCGTTCCATTCTTTAATATCTTGAACAGAAACTTCAGGAAATTTTTGAGAAATACTCCATAACGAATCTCCATCGCTTACTGTATAGTAAATAACCTCGCCTGTAATAGGCTTTATTTTAACCGCTGCCTTTGGAGCACTAGAAGTTGAAGTATGAGGTTTTTTAGGAAAAATAGTTAATCGCTGCCCTATTTTTAAGCTATTACTCCTTAGCCCGTTCCAGCGTTTTAAATCGCTAACTCTAACGGCGTACAATCTAGAAATTTTACCTAAATAATCGCCAGATTTTACACGATAGGTAATTTTATCATCCGCCTCAAAAAACTGCGGTAATGGTTTTTCTCTTTTTTCAAATTCCGCTTTAGCGTAAGCATAAATAGAATCTTCATTATTTACAAAGGTTCCTATCACATCATTTGGCAACCTTAAACTATAGTTTTTTTCTTCTACAAAAGGAACAACATCTAATTTATATGAAGGGTTTAGAAACTGTAATTTTTCTATAGGCACACTTGTAACTTCCGAAACTTGATCTAAAGTAATCATGCGTTTTACACGAATAGTATCGGTTTCAAAATAAGCAATTTCGGGTTTATACTTTGTAAAGCCATGCTCTTTTGCATATTCAAAAATATACATATTTGCTAAAAAAGCAGGTAAATATCCTGCTGTTTCACGTGGTAAATTATGTCGAATATTCCAATAATTCCTGTAACCTCCAGAGCGCCTAATAGCTTTAGAAACGTTTCCTGGACCAGAATTATAAGCCGCTAAAGCTAAATCCCAATCACCAAAAATACGGTACAAATCTGATAAATATTTAGAAGCCGCTATTGTCGATTTTATGGGGTCGCTACGCTCGTCTACATAACTACTAACATCTAAGCCATATTGCTTTCCTGTAGCAAACATAAACTGCCACAAACCAGTAGCACCAACTCTAGACTTTGCACGTGGTTTTAATGCAGATTCCACAATGGCCAAATATTTAATTTCTAAAGGAATATTTTGATTGTCTAACTCACGCTCAAACATAGGAAAATAAAACGCACTCGCCGTAATTAATGTTTGTAAATGACGCCTTCTATGCTTTAAATACGACTTTATAACACTTTCTAACGATGGATTATATTCCACATTAAATGGTGTACGCGCATCAAGCCTTTTTAAGCGCGCTTTTAAAGTATCTGTAGATAATTCAGGATAATCAACAGGATCATACTTTAACTCGCTTACAGACTTGTAAATAGTATCATAAAGGGCATTACTGTAAAGTTCTTCAAGCCACTTTTGGTCAATTTTAGCCGCATAAGCATCATCTTTTAATGTTTTGAAGGACGAACTATCTTTTAAAACCAAGATTTCTTTAACACCTTGTGTCGTTTTATCAATTAAAGAATCTTGCATCATGCCTGTTTGCTGAACAAGGGAATCTTTAACTTTTACGCCTTGCACCAATGTAGAATCGGCTTCTTGAGCATAACAAAAGCTAATATTAAAGATAAATAAAACTATATAAAATCGAAAATTCATAAAATCTGTTCAGTTCGTTATTCAACGATGTTATGGCTAAAGTCGTGTTTTTTTATGAGAATTAGAAAACTAAATATTAATTACTTTCTAATTCAGGAAAAACAAAGCAGGTTAAAACGTCCGTAAACACTACAAAACCATCTTTTTAATTCTGAAAACAGCACTAAAACCTTACCACAAAATATATACCAAAATTTAGCTCACACGAAACTAAAACGCACAAAAAAAATCATCTTAGTTTCTTTAGATAAAAAAGAAAACCAAGATGATTTTTATATTTTCAAAATATATACTACCTATTCTAAAATAGCTGCAATACCAGGAAGTGTTTTTCCTTCTAAGCTTTCTAACATAGCACCACCACCAGTACTTACGTAACTTACTTTATGCTCAAAACCAAATTGCTTAACAGCAGCAACAGAATCTCCACCACCAACTAAAGAAAACGCTCCTTTTTTAGTAGCTTCAGCAACAGAGTTTCCTAATTCTATTGTTCCACCAGCGAAACTTTCCATTTCAAAAACACCTAATGGTCCGTTCCAAAGTATGGTTTTACATTGCATTACAACATCATGAAATTGTTTTCTAGATTTTGGTCCAGCATCTACACCTTCCCAACCATCAGGAATTTCGTTAATATCAACAATTTGTGTATTAGCATCGTTACTAAAATCATCTGCAGCAACAGTATCTACAGGAATATGAATTTGAACATTTTTCTCTTTTGCTAACTTTAATATCTCTAAAGCTAAAGGCATTTTATCGTCCTCACAAATAGAATTACCAATTTTACCACCTTGTGCTTTTACAAAAGTAAATGCCATACCACCACCAATAATAAGGTGATCTACTTTATCCAAAATATTTTCGATAATAGTAATTTTAGACGATACTTTTGCACCACCCAGAATAGCTAAAACAGGCTTCTCTCCTGTTTCCATTACTTTATTAATACTTTCTATTTCTTGTGCTAATAAGCTACCAAAACATTTTTTACCTTCAAAAAATTGAGCAATAATAGTTGTAGATGCATGCGCACGGTGTGCTGTACCAAAAGCATCATTCACATAAATATCACCTAATCTAGATAGTTTTTCAGCAAAATCTTTATCTCCCGCAGTTTCCTCTTTATAAAAACGTAAGTTTTCTAATAACAAAACTTGTCCTGGCTCTAAGCTTGCAGCAGCAGCTTCAACATCTGCACCAATACAATCGGCAACAGTTTTAACTTCAACACCTAAAACATCTTCCACTTTATTAGCGATATGCTTTAAAGAAAACTCATCTTGAAAACCTTTTGGACGACCTAAATGAGACATTAAAATACAGCTTCCACCATCTTCTAAAATTTTAATAATTGTTGGTTTTGCAGATACAATTCTCGTAGCATCAGTAACTTCAAACTTATCATTTAAAGGCACATTAAAATCTACACGAATTAATGCTTTTTTATTCTCGAAATTAAAATCGTTAAGCGTTTTCATTTTATTTATATGTTTTAATTTTTAACTATTTGATTCACAAATGTAACTAAATAAACAGCCATTTAAAACGTGTTTTTTCACGAAAACGATGTAGCGAAGCGATAATTTTTAAAAACTAGAAATGCACACTCTAGATACAACCCGTTTTAGCAGATATTCATAGATTAATTACAAAAAAATATCTAAATTTTATGTAGGTTTGTTTCATGCTTTTTAAAGATGTTTTAGGTCAAGATCACATAAAAAACCATTTAACCACGAGTGTTGATAATGGACGAATTGCTCACGCGCAATTATTTGTAGGTAACGAAGGGTCGGGTACATTACCCATGGCCATCGCTTATGCGCAATACTTGCTATGCTCAAATTCTGGAGGAGAAAACACCTCTGGAAACGAAGCTTGCAATTTAAAATTTAATAGTATTTCTCATCCCGATTTACACTTTGCTTTTCCGGTAACCACCAGCGATAAAGTAAAAAGCAAACCGGTGTCTAGTTTTTACTTAGAAGAATGGAGAAAACTTTTAAAAGAACAACCTTACGGAAACTTATTTGATTGGTACAAACTACTTGGCGTAGATAATAAACAAGGCCAAATTGGTGTGGACGAAGCGCTAAATATTGTAAAATCGCTTACACTGAAGTCTTACGAAGGCGGCTATAAAGTGATGCTTATTTGGATGGCCGAAAAAATGAACGGCGCCTGTGCCAATAAGCTTTTAAAGCTAATAGAAGAACCACCAAATAAAACCGTTTTTATATTAATTGCTGAAGAAGAAGAGCAAATTATAAACACCATACGTTCGCGTTGTCAAATTTTACACTTTCCGCCACTAGCCGAAGATGTAATTGTAGATGCGTTAGTGAAGCAATTTAATATTGATAGAAATGTAGCTACTAAAATAGCACACCAAAGCAATGGAAATTACAATAAAGCATGCGATTTAGTATATCAAGATACCGAAGATAACCAGTTTGAAACTTGGTTTATTATGTGGATTCGAAGCGCTTTTAAAGCCAAAGGAAACAAAGCTGCCATTATAGATTTAATTTCTTGGAGCGAGGATATTGCTAAAACCGGTCGTGAAACTCAAAAGCAATTTTTAAACTTCTGTTTAGATTTTTTCAGACAAGCTTTATTACTTAATTATAAAGCTGATGATTTGGTGTTTTTTGAACCTAAATCGGATAAATTTAAGCTAGAAAACTTCGCCCCTTACGTACACGGCAATAATATTATGGATATTAGTAATGAGCTTCAAGATGCCATTTACCATATAGAGCGTAACGGAAATTCTAAAATTATACTTACCGATTTATCTATAAAATTAACGCGTTTACTGCATAAAAAAGCAGATTAACGACCCTCTAAAACTAATAAGTTTACTGCATAAAAAAAGGCCTATTAAATAATTTAATAGGCCTTTTTTAGTTTTATAATTTAAAGCTTATTCTGCTTTCTTATAATCAGCATTGATAGCTTCAACAATAGTCTTAGTAAGGTCGCTTTTCTCTTCGCCGTACATTACTGTAGCAGCAGCTTCACTAGTTCCTAAAATGTAGTTATAACCGTTTGTTTTTCCGTAAGCGCCAACAAAATCTTTAACTTTTACAATTACAGAATCTATATCTGCTTGAAAAGCTTGTGTTAATTGTTGTTGTTCAACTTGCATTTGCTGTTGTAACTGTTGTTGCTTTTGTTGTAAGCCAGCCATTAACTCCTCTGCTTTTTGCCTGTTACTTCTAGCAATTTTTTGTGCTTCTGTTTGTGTTTTTTGTGCTTCTGTTTGAAAAGCTAATCCAATGCTATCTGCTCTTTTTCTAAAAGCTTCATCTTTTGCTTTATATTTTGCTTCTAAATCAATTTTTTCTTGATAATCATTAATAACGACTCCGTTATCTACAAATCCAATTTTATTTGGTTTTTCACAAGATGCTAAAACAAGCATCGCGATGGCTACATAAAGTATGTTCTTCATTTTTATTTTTTTTTGATTAGTTTTTGGTTAATTTTTTTAATCCGGACAAATGTAATAAAGTAAGCTTTAAAACGACACGTAATTATTCGGATTTTAACATATAACGAAAACTTATAGCAATTTAAAGAATAAATAAATAATTACTATTAAAAACAGCTTCATATAAAGCGCTCTAAGCGATTTTTAAAAAACCGGCTTATATTTAGACGTTATAGCATTAAATAATCTAAAATAGATAGCTAAAAATAATTTTTATCTGTTTTTAATGATATAAATTAGCGAAGAAGCCTCTTTTGAGCTTAAAGATTTCAAGTTAGAACGTAAACCGTACCAAAATCCTTTAACCGGATTCATCTTGCCCGTTTTATATTTTTCAGAAAGCATACTCACATAAAATGCATCAAACAGCATGGGTTTTGTTTTTACAACACCCATACTCTGTTTAGAAACTAACTTTGAAATAGAATCTTGATTAAAATGCCAAAGATGTCGAGGCACATCAAATGCTGCCCAAAATTCTTTATAGTGTTTTGCATCAAAACTTTTGTAGTTAGGAACAGCAATAAGTAAAGTTCCGTTGTCTTTTAAAAGTGTTTTAAAGGATTTTATATGATCTTCTAAATTCGGTAAATGTTCCAAAACATGCCAAAGCGTAATAACATCAAATTGTTTCGATTCAAGTTTTTGAAGTTGTTCTGTATCAAAAACAGACTTATTTGTTTTGCTATTCGCTATACCCCTAGCCTCTTCGTTTGGTTCAATACCAGAAACCAACCAACCATTTTGTTGTGCGGTTTGTAAAAAATCACCTGTACCACAACCTACATCTAAAAGCTGTTTTGCTTCCGAAGAAAAAGAATTAATAAGCTTAAGTTTCTTTTTTAGTGAAATACTTCTCACCAAATGATACACCTTTTCGAAGGCATTTCTCTTAGAATCGGTGTGTGAAATATAATCTTCACTTTGATAATACCCAGGTAATTTATCTAAAGTTGGTTGCGGTGTAGTTTCTAAAAAACCATATTCTTGGTTTTCTATTAACTCAAATTCTTCTCCAGAAACAGAATAATCTTTTACTTTTAAGTACTTATTTGTTGATTGATTTTTTACCACGAACCACGTAATTTATTTAATTGACACTTTAAAAACGATTACTTCTATAAATAATTGAAGCCCCTTTTCTTATTTATTATTATAGATTAAAGTTAAAATTATTTTCAGTCTTACAAATTTAAAAAACAACCATCTTTAATTTAGGTTTCAACCTCAAAACGACATCTATATTTTAATTATTTTTCACTTTAAATTAAATGTTTTATTTCTGTTTTAATCTTTTTTTAGAGTTTTAAAATTAAATCCCAACAACTAATTCAACACAAAACTTCAATATTATTTTATAAACCAAAACACTTTTTAGATAAATTCACTGAAGCTAATCTTATTTTAAATTTAGAAATGATATCTATTTCTTTCTACAAAAATTAAAAAAAATCAGATTCAAATTCTTCATAAACAAGATCAAGATTCATGTAAATAACTTTTTTTTTCAGAAAATTCAATTCAAAAATCGATACTCTTTTTAGATTTTATATTCTAAAACCTAAAAAAACACAAAAAATATCAGATTTAAATCTCAAAACGTTCCACGTGGAACATTAAAAAAAGCTATTTAATTTCACTCAAATAACTTCTCTTTTAAACCATTATTATGGATTACCTTCCCATATAAACCAGTAAAACAGAAATATCATTTGGTGAAACACCACTAATTCTTGATGCCTGAGATACTGTTGCGGGTTGTACTTTTTTAAGTTTTTCACGAGCTTCTAAACTCATAGATTTAATCTGCGAGTAATCAAAATTAGCAGGTATTTTTACATACTCTAAACGTGATAACTTATCTGCATTCACTTTCTCCTTTGCAATATACCCAGAGTATTTTACCTGAATTTCGGTCTGCTCTATCACTTCCCTATCCAAATTATTGTCTTGAATATACGCCTCAACACTTTCAACTTTACGCACATCTTCCATATCCACATTAGGCCTAGCGAACACTTTAAAAAGCTTTCCAGATTGATTAACAAGCGCAGAATTTTTAGACTCTAATATCGGATTAATCTCCTCCGGTTTCACGCTTTGAGTTTCAAAAAAGCTTACAAATTTAGCCGCAGCATCATGCTTTTCCTCCATACGTTTTAAACGTTTTTCAGAAGCTAAACCCAACTCAAATCCTTTTGGCGTTAACCTAATATCTGCATTATCCTGACGTAAAAGTGTTCTATATTCGGCACGAGATGTAAACATTCGATAAGGCTCCTCTGTTCCTTTAGTAATTAAATCATCAACCAAAACACCTATATAAGCCTCATCTCTTTTTAGAGTAAAAGGATCTTTCTCTTGGGTTTTTAAACTTGCATTTATACCAGCCATTAAACCTTGAGAAGCAGCTTCTTCATAACCTGTAGTTCCATTTATTTGACCTGCGAAATACAAGCCTTCTACCAACTTAGTTTCTAGTGTATGCTTTAATTGTGTAGGCGGGAAATAATCGTATTCAATAGCATATCCTGGTCTAAAAAACTTCACGTTCTCAAAACCAACCACACCACGCAGAGCTTTAAACTGAACATCTTCTGGTAGAGATGTAGAAAAGCCATTAACATAAACCTCACAGGTATTCCAACCCTCCGGCTCTATAAATAATTGATGACGATCCTTATCAGCAAAGCGATTAATTTTATCTTCAATAGAAGGGCAATAACGCGGTCCTAAACTTTTAATTCTACCATTAAACATCGGAGACCTATCAAAGCCTTCGCGAAGCAAATCATGCACTTCAAGACTCGTGTAAGTCATGTAACAAGAACGCTGTTTTTCCAAAGGTTTTGTAATATCCAAATAAGAGAATTTTTCTGGATTTACATCTCCAGGTTGTTCAAGCATTTTAGAATAATCTAAACTACGACCATCAACTCTTGGAGGTGTTCCAGTTTTCATTCTACCAGATTCAAAACCTAATTCTACAAGCTGTTCTGTAATTCCAGTTGCCGCTCTTTCTCCTGCTCTACCACCACCAAAATTTTTATCTCCGATATGAATTAAGCCATTTAAAAAAGTACCATTTGTAAGCACAACAGATTTAGCTTTTATACTAATTCCTAAAGAGGTTTTTACACCAACCACTTTATGATTTTCTACAATTAAACTAGAAACCATATCTTGATAAAAATCAAGATTAGGCGTTCCTTCTAAAAGCATTCTCCAGTCTTCAGCAAAACGCATTCTATCACTTTGAACTCTCGGACTCCACATTGCAGGCCCTTTAGATTTATTCAACATTTTAAATTGAATAGCCGATGTATCGGAAACAATTCCGCTATACCCACCAAGCGCATCTATCTCTCGAACTATTTGTCCTTTAGCAATACCACCCATCGCTGGATTACAAGACATCTGAGCGATGTTTTGTAAATTCATGGTAACTAACAGTGTTTTACTGCCCATATTAGCAGCAGCAGCAGCGGCTTCGCTTCCTGCGTGCCCAGCGCCAACAACTATAACATCATAAACATCATTAAACATGCTTTTCCTTTTTTTTAACTTGCAATGTTCCACGTGGAACATAAATATTTTTATATTAAAATCAATAAACCTAAACCGAAGTTTCTACTTAATTCGGTTTAAATAATACTCTTCTTTTTCTCGCATCAAACTAGCGTCCGATTCCGTTTTATCTTTATACCCACAGTAATGCAAAACACCGTGAACCATAACGCGTTTTAACTCGCTATCAAACTCCACTTGAAAATCCTTTGCATTATCAATTACCCGTTCTACAGAAATAAATATATCGCCTTGAACAATTTTTCCAACCGAATAATCAAAGCTAATAACATCTGTTAAAGTATCGTGATCCAAAAATTCCACATTCAATTTATGCAGATATTCATCGTCACAAAACACATAGTTTATTTCTTCTAATTTAAAACCTTCATTAGAAATTGCATCTATTATCCATTTAGAAACTATCTCTTCTTCCTTTAAATTAAAATCTATTTCGTAATTAAAATTAATCATTGCTTTGCTTAAAATATTCTTGAACCTTCTGTTTGTAAATTTGCTGCAAAGGTAAGCTTTGTCTATTCAATATTTCAGTAGTATTAAAATATTGTTTTGCTGTAGGTATTTGGTTATTAGAACTGTTGTTAAACTCATTAGTATTCGATTCAGATTCCCGCTTATTATCTTCACCTTGCTGAAAACTTGCCTTTTCCAATTTAAGTAACTGATGCTTTAACTGCATCATTTTTTGAAGCGTTCTATTATTAAAACCTTTATTTAACAACTCCAATTCTATATCTTCCATTTGCTTAACTAACTTATCTCCATTACCACCTTTACCAAACTTACCTTCCTTATTTAGTTGCTCTTCTAAAGCTTGACGTAATTCTTGTTGCTGCTGGTAAATTTTAAAAAGCTCACCATTTAGATCTTCACTAAATCCGTCTTGACCTTCTCCCGGTTCATTCCCGTTTTCACCTTTTCCTTCTTGATCACCACCAGAGCCATCTTTACCATCCTCACCTTCCTTCTTCCCTTCTCCATCCTTTTCACCTTCACCTTCTTTTTTACCCTCACCACTTTTTGGTTTTCCATTTTCGCCTTTTTTCACACCTTCCTGCATCATCTTATTCAACTGCTCTTGGCTCATAATAATATCGGGTAATTGCATATCGCCACCTTGACCTTTGCCCATAGACATACTCATGCTCTCTTGCATATTATCTAAAACATCACTTAAAATATTTGCTAAATTATTAGCAGCGGTTATAGCAAATTGCTGATTAGATACTCCTTGATACAATCTGTTTTCAGCTAGTAAATCTAAAGCGCGATCTATATTATAATACACCTCAGTAATTTCCTTATTTACAGTCTCAGATATTTTAGGTTGACGCAACGATAGAGCAAACAGACTATCATCAACGTGCTCAAAATTCTCCTTTAAATTATTTTGTTTTTTTAAGTATGAAGCAAACTTGTTATTGTTAACCTCTATAGATTTAAAGTTATTCATTAAGGCTTCTTGATCGAAAGAAAACAAAACCAAGTTATCCAAAACTTGACGAAGCATTTCTACATCTTCTTGCATTTGATCGCCTTGCATTCCACTAATAGCGGCACCCATTTGCTCACTCATCTGCTTCATTTTTTTGGCTGCTTTCTTCTGACTATCCTTAGCGTCTTTTGAGTTTTGATCTTTATCTTCCTTTGGTTCGCTATTTGGTTTTTGACCAGCCTGTTCCTGTTCTTTTTTATCTAAAGCTTCCGATGCTTTTTGTTGCTCATTCTCAACTTCCTTCTCATCCAATTTATCTCTTGGAATATCAATAGGCTTTTTTAATCCTTTACTCTCCTCTTCTAAGTTTTTAATATCTTCTTTAAACTTTTCGAATTCTTTATTTAATGCATCCTGCTTTTCTTTCGTGTTTTCTTCATCTGTTTTATTAGCTAACTTTTCTTGATCTAAAGCCAGCTTCATTAAATCTTCTTTTAGTTTTTCTAGTTTCTTTTCAACATAAAATCGCTTCGTTAATTCTAGTAACTGCTGTAAACTTTTCTTTTTATTTTTATTCTGCTTAGCAAGCTCATCCAACTTTTGAACTAAGTCGTCTTTTCTAATTTTTTCTTGAAGATGCTTTAATTGCTCAAGCAACTTTTCATCTTCTTTTAACTTCTCTTCATTCTCCTCCAAACGCTTTTTTAAATCTTCTTTAAATTCGTCTTCCTTTGGATTATCCTTTTGAAATTCATCTAAATTATCTTTTAACTTCTTATTGAAATTTTTCATCATTTCGTCCTGTTCCTTCTGGCGTTTAAAAAATGATTCTAATTTCTTCTTATCATTAAAATTTAAGTTAGACTTTTCCTTTTGAGTTTTAGTAACCTCACGCAATTCCTTATCTTGCTTTTCAAAATTTTCTAGAGATTTATTTAAATCCTGAATATTTTCTTTCTGCTCTTGCAATAGTTTTTGCTCCTCTTCGGCTTTTGTTCGTTTTCTATAAGAAAAAACCTTACTTTTTACACTTTTAAACTTATTAACTAAATCATTATCAAATACTTGAAAATATAAATTATAAGGAATCCCCTCTTCAATCTTTAAATTATTAGGAAAAGCACTTATAAATTCCGAAATATTAGAATTTGAAATAGGAATATTTTCTATCTGTTTATTTTTTTCATCTTCCGATGGATAATAAACCAACTGTAATTTACTAAAACCATAATCGTCGCTTACTTGTCCATAAAAATATAAACTTTGCAAATCGACAGAATCTGTTTCAACTTTTAGTTTTAATTCTGGAAATTCATCTTTAACAACATTTATATTAAAGGCTAGGTTCTCATAATTTGTTAAATCGGCGTTGCTCGTGCTTAGTGTATATGAGAAATTTTTAAAAATTTTTCGTTTTACGCCAAATATGCCAGGAGCGGATTTTTGGAAACTTATAGTGTCTTTAGAAAATAAATTAACAGAAGTAGTTGATTTTGTTTTTAACTTCCAAATAATTTCCGTTCCCTCAGGCACCATGGCATTACCAGTACTTTTTAAAGTTTCAGTTTTTTTCCTGGTATGGCTCGGAAAATCTAGAACCATTTCAAAATCTAAAAGAGAAGGCACCTCAACAACATTTATAGTATACGGTTTTGATGTTACCTTATTTGCAGATAACTGAAAATTAATTTCTGTTTTTGGTTGCGGAAAAATATACTCAAACTCCCCTATTCCTTTTTGTTGTAAAAAATACGTTTCGTTATTATAAATAACTTGAGCACTTTCTGGCATAACATCGCCAGCCGTTTTTACAATGAGTTTAAAATCTTTATTTTCTATGGCATTTAAATTTTCGTTCACCACAAAAAACTGAAACGGCGCAGGTGGCTCGTAAGCTGTTTTATAATTTACAACACGTGTATAACTATCGCTAAACCAATTAAAATTTCCTGTAAAAAAAGTAAGTAATAAAATTAAAACTGGAATAGCCGCGTACTTTAAATACCCAAGATTCTTTTTAAAATTTATAGCTAGTTTAAACGGGATTGGATTTAACTCTAAAGATTTCTGATTTATACTAGCTAGTAATAATTCCGATTTAGAATCACTTTCATTAAGCTGTAATACATTCAATAACTTATCGCTAACCTCGGGAAAATGTTCACCAATTAATTTTGATGCTTCCTTATAGTTAATCCCTTTTTGAAGTTTAAATAATTTAGCCAACGGCATCACAATAAACTTAGCAAGTAAGGCCAGTTCTACAGCAATAAATAACCAAAATAATACACTACGCGCCGTGGTATTTAACCATAACACATACTCAATAAAAACTGTAAATAGAAAATACAGCAAACCTATAGCAAAAAACAAAATGGCGCCTTTAAGCAATTCATTAGTATAAAATCGCTTAATAAATGCCTCTAATTTGTGCTGTATATTTTTAAAATTATCCATGTGTTTCTAAAAACTATTCGGTACTAACGTATTAACCCACTAAACTACAATTTTATTTTTTACAAGGTTTATAATTAGTTGTTAATTGTATCTTTGTCGTAAATCTTGAAACAAAACTTAGTTTTTAAAGATTAAAACCGTTTCTATTAACACTTAAATATAAAAATTTAAGCTTTATTATAAATTACAAAATGACCAAAAATGTTCGCGTGCGTTTTGCACCAAGCCCAACAGGACCACTACATATTGGCGGTGTTCGTACTGCTTTATTCAATTATTTATTTGCAAAAAAACACAACGGAACTTTTATTTTAAGAATAGAAGATACCGACCAAAACCGTTATGTAGAAGGTGCAGAACAGTATATTATTGATGCATTAAATTGGTGCGGAATGCCTTTTGATGAAGGTCCAGGAACTAACGAGAAATTTGGACCATACCACCAAAGCGAACGTAAACCTCTTTATAAAGCTTACGCTGAAGAATTAATTACTTCAGGAAATGCTTACTACGCTTTTGATACTGCCGAAACATTAGATGCCGAAAGAAAACAATGCGAAGCCAATAAGGAAACCTTTATTTATAACTGGCATAATCGCTTAAAATTAAGCAATTCTTTATCGCTTAGCACGGAAGAAACTCAGGCTAAATTAGATGCTGGAGAGGATTATGTAATCCGTTTTAAAAGTCCGCAAGATGAAACACTTCATCTAAAAGATATTATCCGTGGCGATATAAAAATTGATACCAACGTTTTAGATGATAAGGTTTTATTTAAAAGTGACGGTATGCCTACCTACCATTTAGCGAATATTGTAGACGACCATTTAATGGAAATCTCGCATGTAATTCGTGGTGAAGAGTGGTTACCATCTTTGGCATTACACTACCAATTGTACCAAGCTTTTGGATGGGATGCACCAGAATTTGCACACCTTCCACTTATTTTAAAACCAACAGGTAAAGGAAAATTAAGCAAGCGTGATGGTGATAAATTAGGTTTCCCTGTTTTTCCATTATTATGGGAAGATCCAAAAACTAAAGAAGTTTCTAGAGGTTATAAAGAAGATGGATATTTTGCCGATGCTATGGTAAATTTCCTTGCTTTTTTAGGTTGGAATCCAGGAACGGAACAAGAGATTTTTGCACTAGAAGAATTGATTGCTGCTTTCGATTTGAAGAAAGTAAACAAATCTGGTGCACGTTTTGATCCAGACAAAATTAAATGGTTTAACCACCATTATATGCAAGAACAAAACAACGAAGAGTTAGCAGATATATTCAAAAATTCAAGACCAGAATTGGCAGATATCGACACAAGCTACATTGCAATGGCCATAAATTTAATTAAAGAGCGTGCAACTTTTGTGAGCGATTTCTGGGATTTAAGCCACTTCTTTTTTGTTACACCAGCAACTTACGATGAAAAAGCATCTAAAAAAGCTTTAAAAGAAGGTACAGAAGACATTATGAAGCAACTTATAGCTATTTTAAACGCGAATACCGATTTTTCGGTAGAAACGCTTACTACGGAAATAAAAGGCTGGATAACAAGCAACGAAATAAGTTTTGGAAAAGTAATGATGCCATTACGTTTAGCTCTTGTTGGTGCTTTACAAGGTCCTGATGTTTTCGATATTATTTACATGATTGGAAAAGATGAAACGGTTAAGCGTATTGAAAAGCTAATTGCTACAATATAAATTTAGGTTTCCTTAAAATAAAAAAAAGGTCTGTAAATAGTTTTAAAAACTATTTACAGACCTTTTTTTTATTTATAAATACATTATTAATGCTTTAAAGGAATCACCATATTCCAAGTATTTTCAAACTTCCAAGCTTCAGGTCCATTACCAACCGCAGCAAATAAATGCGTAGGTTTTCCATCTTCAACTAAAACAAAAGGACGTTCAAAATGATTTTGATGCGATGTAGATCCATCATCCCATAATACATCACGACTGTATGCTTTTACATTTTCGAATAAGTTCCATTCTACACCATCTTTAGACCAAATATGGATGCCTCCACCTTCTTCTCCGCAAATTTCACCTGAGCGATCTTTCATAACACCTTCGTACCTATCACCTGCCCACCAAATGTATGGATCTTCAACATCTACATGACTATTACCAGGAGTTTCAAACCTAAAAACAGGTTCTTCACTTAAGCGTTTGTACTCCCCTTTTGGGCTATCTGCCATAGCAACACCTAACAACAATGGTGGCTTTGGAGTTACAGAAGATTTATACATTAATAAAATTTTACCAGTTTTTGGATCTACTGCTGGCGACGGATTTGATGTAATTGTAGCATCCCAATGTCCTGGTCTAGGTTCGATAACAGGTTTATCAACACGTTCCCAAGGACCAAAAATAGAATCACTAATTGCCAAACCAACACGTTTGTTTAACCAAGCTTTATTCCAATCATAACCATCTGGTTTTGGATTGTCTTTTGTGGGTTGATCAAAATCATAAGTCGTACCAAAATGATATAATAAATACTTGTCTTTATACTTTACAATTCTTGGGTTGTGCGTACACATACCATCGAAAAATTCTGGTCCACGAACAGGGAGCACCACTTCTTGAAACTCGTAAGGCCCAACTGGCGTATCGGCCACAGCACGAACCACTTCAGAATTTGTAACCCAATTACCAAAACCAACATCTTTAGACCATCTTGAAGCAAACATATGGTATTTACCATCTTCTCCTTTTATAACAGACGATCCCCAAATCCAATAATTATCATCACGAAAACCACCACCAATTGGTGCAGGTAAAACACGATCTATAAATGCTTCCGGCGGTTTATTCTCGTTCATACAAGATAATAAACCAACCGATGATAATGCTAGAGATCCTTTGATAGAGGTTTCAATAAATGTTCTTCTTTTCATGTCTATTTTTTTTAATTTAAAACATAACTATCGCACCCAAAACTAACATATTTTGGTTGCCTTTAAAACGAGAATCTCCACCAGAAAAGTCTAAGCTTTGATTTTCAATTTTATTTAGAATGTTTGTAAATCCGTAAATATATTGAGCTTTAAGTTTGAAGTTGTTTATTCCAACTGATGCGCCTACAGCTCCGTTGAAATTAAATTGAGAGATATTTGTAATATCCTTAGCCGATAAATTGGTGTAATTCGCAATGTAATAATCATCTTGCCCTTTATCATCAAACTCCAACCTACTATTATATTGCAACATTGGCCCAATATCGATAGTAAAATGCTTAGGTATTACCTTTATATGCATTAATAAAGAAAACTGAGCAGCAAATATTTTATAATCAATATAAGCCTCTTCCGAGCTAATTAAACTTGGCCTACCTAGTATTTCAATATGGTTTTCAGAGAGCTGTAAACCAAAACTCATATTATAAAATTTATGCGGTAAATCTACAATTGCAGCTGTTCCGGCTAAAAAACCTTGAGCACTTTTGGTTTCAAAATTATCGGTATCAATATTAAATTGTGTAATACCACCACCGATACTTATACTGTTTGTAATACGTATATTTCCTTTTTGAGAAAAAGATTTTGTAACAAAACATAGGGTAATGGCTACTAACAGTAAAGGTCGAATAAATTTCATACTAGTTCCGGATATAAATCTCCAAATATAGTTTAATTTTAGTATCTTAATTTTTCTAATCATTTAATAAAAATTCTATGGATTTCGTTTTCATTCCCCTTATTGTATTTGGGCTATTTATTTTAATTTCTTCATTCTTTACGGTAAAACAACAAACCGCTGCTATTGTAGAACGCTTTGGACGCTTCCAAGGTATACGCCAATCTGGTTTAAATTGGAAAGTTCCATTAGTAGACCGAATTGCAGGCCGTTTAAGTTTAAAAATTCAGCAATTAGATGTTATTGTAGAAACTAAAACTAAAGATGATGTATTTGTGCGTCTAAAAGTTTCTGTGCAGTATAAAGTAATTAAAGAAAAAGTGGAAGATGCTTTTTACAAACTAGATTATCCGCACGATCAAATTACAAGTTATGTATTTGATGTGGTACGTGCTGAAGTTCCAAAAATGATTTTGGATGATGTATTTTTAAGAAAAGATGATATCGCGATTGCTGTAAAATCAGAATTAAACGATGCCATGCAAAACTATGGTTACGATATTATAAAAACTTTAGTAACAGATATTGATCCAGATGCGCAAGTAAAAGAAGCCATGAACCGTATTAATGCTGCCGATAGAGAAAAAACAGCTGCTCAATATGAAGGTGATGCTGCACGTATTTTAATTGTAGAACGTGCTAAAGCTGAAGCTGAAAGTAAACGTTTACAAGGACAAGGTATTGCAGATCAACGTCGTGAAATTGCTCGTGGTTTAGAGGAATCGGTTGAAGTTTTAAACAAAGTTGGTATTAATAGCCAAGAAGCATCGGCATTAATAGTGGTAACACAGCATTACGATACTTTACAAGCCATTGGTAGCGAAACCAATAGTAACCTAATTTTACTACCAAATTCGCCACAAGCAGGAAGTAATATGCTAAACGATATGGTAGCTAGTTTTGCAGCGAGTAACCAAATTGGTGAAGCCATGAAAAACAATAAGCCAAAAGAAATTAAAAAATAATATTACTCTATTTTTTAGTTCAAATGAAATCCTTAAGGTATAAACTTTAAGGATTTTTTTTGTTCTATTAAGAGGTTTTAAAAGGATGGCGTTCTTCCCAATCTTGCGACGGATTCATCAATTTAAATATTTGCTTTAATAAGGCATTCATTATGGCATTAGTATGCTTTAAATATACCAACATTGGTTTAGCCTCTGCCCCTACCGAACTTTTAATTTCCATTGCAGTACGTGCATAAACAATGGTTTTAAATTGGTTTTCTATACCAAATTTAAGCATATCGTAAAGCATGTTTAAATACAATTGATTGGAGTATTGATGTTCACTATCATACCCAAGAAAATAAGTTTCTAACGTTTTTTTATTCTGAATTAAAGTGTAAAAACCGACCAATTTATCTTCTAAATAATAACCAAAGACTTTAAAATTCTCTTTTAGTTGAAGTTTCAAACTATAAAAATGATTTTCGGGTAAAATGAAGGTATTAAACTTGGCATTATTAGAAACATTTAAATATAATTGATGTAAGGTTTCATTATTATTCTTAACATCCTCTGTAGATAATTCTATCGCCTTTATGCCTTTTAATTTCTTTCTAGCCCGCTTGTACCGGTCTCTATATTTTTTCTGTAACGCTGCTGTATAATCTTCAATAGTAAGCCAATCTTTTTTTATAGAAAACATCATATTAGGCTGCATAACCACCTGATGTAGTTTAGCAGTATCTAAACTGTCTTTCTCTTTATGAATTGGATCATTTTCAAAATAATCCTTCAACACAAACATTCTAATGGTTTTATTCTGTTTGGTTTTTATTATAGACTTTATATCATATAAGGCTGTTTGTGTCATTTTAAAAAAAGCTTCCTGAGAGATCTCGTTTCTTTTAAAAAACAAACCATGTTGCCCTGTGTGCGTTAAATTCCCGATAACAAGAATATTTCCTTTTAAAATTTTAGAAATTAAATCGCGCACATAGTTTTTAAAACACGACGTATCGGTTTTTCTAAACATATCATGCAGATACAATTGTACACGTTGTGTAACAGCCGCACCAACCAAAACATCGTTTTTAAACACACCAATATAAAACAACTCCAAATTATTTGGCGCTGCATTTTCTAAAGCCTGCAAATAGGCTGTTTGCAAGAAAATATCGTGTTTTACAAGAACGTCCCAGTTTTCTGGAAGTTCGTTACATGCGTTATAAATTTTATAGTGTATCAATAGAAAAATAAAAGACCGAAAATTTTAATTCTCAGTCTCTAAATAAGTTAATAGTTTACAAAAATACTATTTCCAACCACAAATAATAGCACCCATAACACCTAAAGTTACAATCCAATATCCGGCATTTATAAAGATGTATTTAGCACTTTTACGTTCAAACAACGCATTGGTACCTAAAATAGGTAAAGCGACAAATACACCCGCTAAAACACCGTGTAAAGCCCCGTGTTTATAAGTTCTAAAATGATTACCATAATCGACCATAAAAGCAGCGTAAGATGGTAAAGCTTTTGAAGGATCACCACCAACCAAACTCAAAGCTCCGGTTTGATGGATACTCATTTGCATCATAGTCATCGCTAATAAAAAGGCAAAAATAAAAGCCAAAACAAAAATTTTAGCCATGTTTGCACCTTTCATACTTTCTTCGGTTAAACCAGTTTCTTTCATCCAAATAGTTCCAAATACTTTTGGGTTATACCAAACAAAACCAACAACCAAAGCAGAAATAGCCGCTAATAAAAGCGCAATAGGGTTAAAAAAATCCATAATATTTAAAGTTTAGTTAGTTTTTAAAGGTAGTTAATTTTAGATTATAACCTGTTTATTAACAATTAATTGCTATTACCAACTTCCGCTAGCACCACCACCACCAGAACTTCCTCCACCTCCAGAAAAACTACTGCTTGAAGATGAACTACTATAACCTGAACCTGACCGGCTATAACTAGAGCTAGAACCACTAGAAGAGAAATTCTTACTCATAAAACTTTTATCACTTTTTAAAAATGAGAATTTAACAGACTCATAGTCTTTATTAGATCTCGTATAAATAGCAATAATTAAGGGTAGAATAATAAATATTACAACTAACGAAACCATAGTAATTGGTATTGCTGTTAATGGTAAGCTTTCTAAATATTCAAAAGGATCAATATCTATATTATTTTCTGATGCGATACCAATAATAAAAATACCAAAAAGGAGCGGCATAATAATAAACGGTAAACTAAAACCAATTGTTAATAATGAAGACACTAATAAAAACGGAAATAATACAACACTTACTTTACCAGTAATTAAACCGCGAAAAACGTTTATTAATTGCTTAAAACCTTTATAAAATACAGTAGATCCAACCCCAATAAAAAGACTCAAAAAAATAAGTAGAATAAACCCTATAATTATTTTTCCCCATAAAGGCATTTTACCTTCTTTTTCTACTAAATTGTTAAACTCATCTCGATATTTGGGATCGTCAATAAGTTTAATAATTTCTGAAGTTGCTAAATCTACACCCTTATAAAAATCGCCTTTTTTAAACTCAGGTGTCATGGTTTCTCGAATAATTCTAGACGCGAAAGCATCGGTAATTATGGGTTCTAGACCATAACCTACTTCAATTCTAAACTTTCTATCGTTTTTTGCTATTAAAATTAAGAGTCCATTATCGGCTTCTTCTTGTCCGAGTTTATTCTTTTCAAAAACCTGTAAGGCATAGTTTTCAACTGTATTATTACCTAAGGAATTAATAGTTAAAACTACTATTTGGTGCGTAGTTTCAGTTTCGTAAGCTTTTAGTTTTTCTCGAAGTTCTAAGGTTTCGCTTTCGCTAAAAAGAGCCGCATTATCAGTTACTATTTCGGTTAGAATAGGAAAATCCTCTTGCCCGTTGGTATGTTGAAACCAAACAAAAAACAAGAGGATTATTAATTTTATTTTACTCAAATGTTATAAGTAAGCTTGTATTTAATTGAACGTTTTAGCTTCTTCTACTAATAACTCATTTTTATCTTCCAACGCTTTTTCAATAAAGCTATTGACATCATCATTTTTGGCTTGTCCGCTTTCTAACAAAACTTTCAAAATAAGGGCTACAGCAATACGCGTTCCTACTTTTTTAACAGCAGTGTTAAAAAGTGGTTCTACCTCATCGTAAGTAACATCTTTAGCTAATTCTATAATTTCAGATCTAACTTTTAGTCGTTTCTCATCAGGTAAATTTGTATACTTTTTTCCTAATTTTTGAATCACATCAATTGCTTTTCTTTGCGATTGTTGTTGTGTTTTTTGCTGATTATTATTCGTGTTTGTATTAGCTGCTGGTTGTGGTTTAACCTTAGCCCAAGAATCACGCAAACCAACCGTTTTATTGAATACTAATTTATCTGAAGACGAATCGTTATCGACATTAAAATATCCTAAACGTTGAAATTGAAACCTTTGCCCTACCTCAGCATCTTGTAAACTTGGCTCAACAAAAGCTTCAACAAGTTTTAAAGAATCTGGATTTACAAATTCCATAAAGTCTTTGTCTTGATGGCTATCTGGAGCTTCATCTAAAAATAAACGATCGTATTCTCTAACTTCTGCCTTAACGGCATGTTTTATAGAAACCCAATGCAAGGTCCCTTTTACACGACGTTCCGTATCATCAGAATAAGTACAATGTACTTCTGTAATACTACCGTTAGCATCTTTTACAACCGATTCTGCTTTAATAATATATGCGTTTTTCAATCGTACTTCTCCACCTAATTTTAAACGGAAAAACTTATTACTTGCTTCTTCTTTAAAATCTTCTTTTTCAATATAAATTTCACGAGAAAATGGCACTTTTCTAAAACCAGCGGCATCATCTTCTTGATTATTTTCAGCTTCAAACCATTCCTCTTTATCTTCTGGATAGTTTTTAATTACCACTTTAATCGGGTCTAAAACCGCCATAACACGTGGTGCCGTTTTGTTTAAATCTTCGCGAATACAAAATTCTAAAAGTGATACATCAATCATGTTTTCACGTTTGGCAACACCAACTGCTTCCACAAATTTTCGAATGGAATTTGGCGTATAACCTCTACGACGCAAACCGGAAATAGTTGGCATTCTAGGGTCGTCCCAACCATTAACCACACCATCCTCAACCAATTTAAGCAACTTACGCTTACTCATTATGGTGTAACTTAGGTTTAAACGTGCAAATTCACGTTGTTTAGGGCGTAATTTATCTTCTGTAACCACTTGGTCTAAAAACCAATCGTAAAGCTCTCTGTGAGGTTTAAATTCTAATGAACACAACGAGTGTGATACTTGCTCTAAATAATCACTTTCACCATGCGTCCAATCGTACATTGGGTAAATACACCAATCGTTTGCCGTTCTATGATGATGCTTCTTTAAAATACGATACATAATCGGGTCACGCATTAACATATTTACATGTTGCATATCGATTTTAGCACGTAAAATATGTTCACCTTCATTAAATTCTCCCGCTTTCATACGTTCGAATAAATCGAGGTTTTCTTCAACGCTTCTATTTCTAAAAGGACCATCAACACCTGGTTGTGTTGGCGTTCCTTTTTGTTCGGCCATAGCTTCGCTAGACTGCGAATCGATATAAGCTTTTCCTTCTTTTATAAAATATACGGCCCAATCGTAAAGTTGCTGAAAATAATCGGACGAGAATAATTCCTTATCCCATTTATACCCCAACCACGATACATCTTCCTTAATGGCATCTACATATTCCTGCTCTTCTTTAGCCGGATTTGTATCATCAAAACGTAAGTTTACGGGTGCATTATATTTTTCACCTAAACCAAAACTAATACCTATAGCTTTAGTGTGGCCAATGTGCAAATACCCATTAGGTTCTGGTGGAAATCTAAAACGAAGATTTTCTTTTGACATTCCATTTGCCAAATCTTCTTCTATAATTTGCTCTAAAAAATTGAGTGATTTTCTTTCTTCAGACATATTTAAATCAATAAGCTTCAAAATTACGTAAATTCAAGTTATTTTTGACCTAATTCTAATTAAGAAGCGTAACAAATTTGGATTATTTGTAACTAATATTTTAAAAGCTATGCCATGAAAAATAATAATTACAGTTGTCCTAAATGCGGAAATAGAGAATTTGAAACCGGTGAAATGCGCGCCACTGGTGGCCGATGGTCTAAAATATTTGATATACAGAACAAAAAATTTACTTCGGTAACGTGCAAACGTTGTACATATACCGAATTTTACAAAGCCAAAACGAGCGCCTTGAGTAACATTTTTGATTTATTTACAAACTAATGGGAATAATAAAAGTTGAAAACATTCGGGTATTTGCATACCACGGTTGTCTAAAAGAAGAAACAAAAATTGGTAGCGATTACCGAGTAGATTTAAAGGTTAAAGCTAATTTACAAGAATCTGCTAAAACAGATAAACTTAGTGATACCGTAGATTACGTGTTTTTAAATCGCGTTATAAAAGAAGAAATGGACATTCCGTCTTATCTTTTAGAAACGGTAGCCAAGCGTATTTTAAATCGTATTTTTGAAGAAGATACCATGGTGAGCAAAGCAACAGTTTGGGTAAGTAAATTAAACCCTCCCATTGGTGGCGACGTGGCTCGAGTAACTATAAAAATGACCGAAAAGCATAAAAAGTAATTTAAAGTGTTGGAAATTGTAAAAATTTTTTAAATTTGCACCTCCAATAAGGTGTCGTGGCCGAGTGGCTAGGCTCAGCTCTGCAAAAGCTGCTACAGCGGTTCGAATCCGCTCGACACCTCAACAAAAAAGCTTCCTAAATTTTAGGAAGCTTTTTTTATATGCCAATATTTATAACTCTTAAGGCTATTAGTATTCTTAAATATTAATTTATCGGGCTAATTTGCTCAAACTTTTCTTTAAGTAATTCCTTCTCTTTTGGAAAGAAGGCCTGTGCCAAAAGCAACACTCCAAAACCTAAAATAACCAATGCAATTACTTTTTTAGTTTTATAGATTAAGCGCGGTGTTAATTTATTTTTAAGCTTTTTAGCAACTACTATTTTTGCTAAATCGGTTATAAAATAAACAATTAAAATAGTGCTTAAAAATACAATTACACCATTTTTAGATGTGGTAAGCGAGTTTGCCAAAACAATAAAAGCAACCCAACCTAGTAGCACACCAATATTAATAAAATTAAGTAAAAAACCTTTTAAAAATAGCTTTCCGTAGCCCTTTTTTATTTCAACTTTATGGTATTCGCGAACAATTTCTCTAAAAGATTTTGATGTTTTTATAAATGAAATTAAACCGTAAACCAATAAAAGTACACCACCAAAGATTAGAAAATTAGGATCGTCTTTTATTTTTTCAAGAAGTTTATTGGTACTAAAAAAGGCTACCAATATAAAAAGTATATCGGCCAACATAACGCCACTATCAAATATTAAAGCACTCCTAAATCCTTTTGTAGCGCTAGTTTCTAGCAGTACAAAAAATACTGGACCAATGGTGAATGCTAAAATAATTCCGAAAGGAATAGCTCTTAAAATATCGTCGAACATAAATTTAATAGAGGTTTACACAAAGTAATGAAATATTTTATAAACCATTTTTTATTTACGCATCAAATTTAGAGATTGTTTTACCTAGTTAATTTTATACGCTAGCATAATACCACCTCGGTAAGGTAACCACTCCCCGCTCTTATTGTACTTAGTTGCAGGTTCTAGACGTTCGCCAGTATCTACATGATAGCCTTTGTAATACCCTTGATGCCAACCACCACCTATAAAAACATCGAGCATCCATTTGCCTTTTAATTTCTTTTGAAAACCAATAGTAGATCCAACCATATAGCCCAAACCTTGCTGATATTCGAAATCGCGAACTCTAAAGTTTTTAGCTATTTTAAAGGTTGTGCCTGCTACATGCGCACCAGCATAAATTCCGTGAAAACGTTTTTTGAAATGATATCTTAATTCTGAAGTGGCAATACCAAATTTATAAGGTAAACCGTCTATAGAATTCCAAAACGAAGCCATAACATCAAATTGATAACTAAACTTTTTACCAACCGTAGTTTCAATACCAATATGTGGAACGCCTAATAAAATGGTAGCAGCGTTACCTTTTATGTATGTTTCTTTCTGTACTGCAATGGAATCTTCTTGAGCATATATTTGAAAACTTCCTATACACAGAATAATACTGAATGCATATAATTTAAAATTCATTTGATTGGTTTTTAGTTGGTTAAACTTAATGATCTATATATCAGATATGTTACAAATCTAAGGTTTTAACGGTATCCACTTTTAAAAATAGGTTCTAAGCTATAAACTGAAGCTCTAAAATTTTTCATCTATATATTTATTTTTCATGCATTCCTTCTTCCAAAGAAAATAAACACATCAGTTGGGTAATATTTACCCATCAATCTTCTTTTTTATACACTTATTACACAACAAAAATTATTCTATTTTTTTTACAAAAATATTAATCACCTATATATCAAGTTATTAAGTTTTTTAATTCATTTAATTTCAGTTACGGCATATTTATTTCAATTAACTCATCGTAAAACAATTTACAATAATCATAAAACGAAAAAATCATGAAAAAATTAATTTTAGCAGTAGCAGTTGTAGCAAGTGGATTATCAACTTACGCATTAACAATAAACCCTATTCAATCTGAAATAACAACTATTTCTATCACAGAAGAATTTAAAGAAGTTGCTTTAGAAAATATACCAACTGCAGTTACTGAAGCTGTAACTAAAAATTTCTCTACAGCTACCATAAACAAGGCTTATGTAAACAGCAGTGAGCAATACAAAATTGAACTTACTATCGACGGTACAGACAACGTGGTTTATGTTGATAAAGATGGTAACTGGTTAAAATTAACAGATATTGAAGTAGCGCCATCAACTGAACAATAATATTTATCAATAATTAGTAAACATTAAAACATAAAAATCATGAAAAAATTAATTTTAGCAGTAGCAATCGTAGCAAGTGGATTATCAACTTTCGCTTTAACAGTAAACCCTATTCAATCTGAAATCACAACGGTTTCTATTTCTGAAGAATTTAAAGAAGTTGCTTTAGAAAATGTACCAGCGGAAGTTACTGCAGCAGTAGCAAAAGATTTTTCTACAGCGACCATAAACAAAGCTTACGTAAATAGTAGTGAGCAATACAAACTTGAAATTACTATGGACGGTACAGACAATGTTGTATATGCTGATAAAGATGGTAACTGGTTAAAAGCATCAGATGTTGAAGCTCCAGCTCAAGATACTGAAGAAACTATTGAAGAGTAATATTTTATAAATAATTAAGTAAACATTTAAAACATAAAAAATCATGAAAAAATTAATTTTAGCAGTAGCAATCGTAGCAAGTGGATTATCAACTTTCGCTTTAACAGTAAACCCTATTCAAACTGAAATCTCAACGGTTTCTATCACTGAAGATTTTAAAGAAGTTGCTTTAGAAAATGTACCAACTGCAGTAACTGATGCCGTAGCTAAAGATTTATCTACAGCAACTTTAAACAAAGCTTATGTAAACAGCAGCGAGCAATACAAACTTGAAATTACTATGGACGGTACAGACAATGTTGTATATGCCGATAAAGATGGTAACTGGTTACAAGCAAAAGATGTTGAAGCTCCAGCTCAAGATACTGAAGAAACTATTGAAGAGTAATATTATATAAATAATTAAGTAAACATAAAAATCATGAAAAAATTAATTTTAGCAGTAGCAATCGTAGCAAGTGGATTATCAACTTTCGCTTTAACAGTAAACCCTATTCAATCTGAAATCGCAACGGTTTCTATCTCTGAAGATTTTAAAGAAGTAGCTTTAGAAAATGTACCAACTGCAGTAACTGATGCCGTAGCTAAAGATTTATCTACAGCAACTTTAAACAAAGCTTATGTAAACAGCAGCGAGCAATACAAACTTGAAATTACTATGGACGATACAGACAATGTTGTGTATGCTGATAAAGATGGTAACTGGTTACAAGCAAAAGATGTTGAGGCAACTCAAGAAACTATGGAATAGTGTTATATAACACCATTCTTAAAAAAAGACGTTTTGAAATAAAACGTCTTTTTTTGTGTTTATAAAATTTACCTATCCATTAAACTTAATACATTTGTAGAACAATACTTTTTTATGAAGCAAATCTTATTAATTGAAGATGATGTCTCTTTTTCTAAAATGCTAAAACATTTTTTAGAACGCCATCAATATGCAGTAACTTTAAGCTATAATATTAATAGCGCTTCTACCCTTTTAAAAAATCAAAAATACGATTTAGTTTTTACCGATTTAAGACTACCAGATGGTAGTGGTATTGATTTATTAAAGCAAATAAAAAAGGATAAAAACACTGTTCCTGTTGTTTTAATGACGGGTTATGCTGAAGTTTCTACCGCTGTACAAGCCATGAAACAAGGTGCTTTTGACTACATTTCTAAACCTTTTAATCCAGATGAAGTTTTAGAAGTTATTAATAATGCTTTAGAACAAAAAGCAACTACGAGTAGTACACCAGAAAAAATAAATAAAGAACAAAAAAATAGCACAAATACAGAGTTTGTTAAAGGTATTAGTGCCGCTTCTAAAATCTTAAATGAGTATATTAAATTAGTTGCTCCAACAGATTTATCGGTTTTAATTACTGGTGAAAGTGGTACAGGTAAAGAGGTTGTTGCAAAAACAATTCATTTAGAAAGTTTAAGAAAAGATAAACCGTTTATACCTGTAGATTGTGGTGCCATTCCAAAGGAGATCGCTTCGAGTGAATTTTTTGGACATAAAAAAGGTTCTTTTACCGGTGCAACAGAGGATAAAATAGGTCATTTTGAAGCCGCAAATGGTGGTACTTTATTTTTAGATGAAGTTGGAAATCTAACTTACGAAAATCAAATACAATTACTTCGTGCTTTACAAGAACGAAAAGTAAAACCTGTGGGTAGTAATACTGAAATTAATGTTGATATTAGGTTGATAACTGCAACAAATGAAGATCTACTTCTTGCTGTTGAAAAAGGGACTTTTCGTGAAGATTTATACCATAGATTGAATGAATTCTCTATTAAAATACCTAACCTAAAAGAGAGAAACAACGACTTAATTCTTTATGCCGATTTCTTTTTAGAAAAAGCTAATAAGCAATTAAATAAATCGGTAATTGGTTTTTCTAAAAGTGTACTTAATATATTTTTAGATTATGCTTGGCCTGGTAATTTAAGAGAATTATCTAATGTTATTAAACGTGCCACCTTGCTAACACAAACAGAGCTTATTGATACCAATGTTTTACCAAGCGAGTTAACGCAACCTAAAGAAACGGTGCAGAATAACGCTAGTTTTTCGACAAAAGAAAACGAAAAAACACTTATTATAAATGCTTTAAAAGAAGCAAATAATAATAAAACTAACGCTGCAAAATTATTGAATATTACTAGAAAAACACTTTATAATAAAATAAAGGAATACGATATTAATTAATGTAATCTTCTAAGGATTTAATAAACTTTTCTAGCTCTTTTTTAAAAGCTATAAAATCGTTATTTTCTATAGTTTTACTCAATTCGAAGGTTTCTAAAAAAGGAATTACTGCTTCAACATTTAACTGTTTAAACATAGTAAGCATTTTATGGCTTAAGCTATTAATGGTATTAATATCATTAGTGATTTTAGCTACAGTTAATAACTCATCATTCTTCTTAGTATCTTCTAAAAAAGTCTTTAATATTCCTTTAACTGCATCGGTATCATTATTAAAGAAAGTACTTAACGACACAATACTAAATCCTTCTGGTTCTATAGCTTCTTCATTATTTTTTTTTTCTTTAATATAAGTACCTTCACTACTAAAAAACGATTCTAAAACATGTTGAATTTTACTAGAATTAAATGGTTTTATGATCACTTCGGAAAAACCATTATTTAAATAATCTTTGGTAGACATTTTTGCACGACCCGTCATCGCAATTATAGGTTGATTTTTATAAGAAGTATCAGTTTTAATAATTTCCATAAATTGAATACCATTCATTTTTGGCAGCTGGATATCGGTTAAAACAAAATCAAAATCAATCTGTTTTATTTCATCTAAAGCATTTTTTGCATTTCCAAACACATAAGCTTGTATACCGTATTGTTTTAAAACATCGTGAATAAATTGCTGCATAGAGGCATCATCTTCCACAACTATGGCTTTTAAATTAAAAATAGGTTTTACTAATACCTCTGTAGATGTGCTATTCGTATTTAAAGGCTTATTAGAACACTTTACAGGTATTTTTAAAGTAAATATACTGCCTTTGTTTAATTCGCTCTCTAAAGTTAAATCTCCGCCTAAAATTTCAACTAATTTTTTAGAGATGGTTAAACCTAATCCAAACCCTTTATCGTTACTATTTTGATTGTTATCTGCCTGAGCAAATTCTTTAAAAATATGCTCTTTTTGATTATCATTAATTCCAACTCCAGTATCACTCACTTTAATTTCTAATACATCTTGTTTTAATAAACTCGATATGGTAATACTACCTTCATTTGTAAATTTATACGCATTGATAACCAAATTAAACAACACTTGTTTTAATCGAAATGGATCGGTAATTATAAGATTTTCTATAGATTGATCATGCTCCAAAATAAATTCAATAGGCTTATTTTTAATGCTATTTTTTACATGTTGAACAATTTCTTCTATATGATTTTCTAAATGGAATGGTATAGATTCTATGGTGATATTTCCGTTTTCTAATTTTGAAAATTCTAAAAGATCGTCCACTAGTTTTCCCATATAATTAGAAGCACTAGAAATATGTTCTATATAATTTTTATCCTTTTTTTCTAGAACCGATTGCTGTAGTAATTCGCTAAACCCAGTAATTGTGCTTAAAGGGGTTCGTAAATCGTGACTTACCATAGAAATTAATTGCTCTCTACTTTTTAAAAGTGACGATGTGGTTTCATTAGCTTCTTCTAGTTGTTTTCGGTAACGCTGTGTTTTTCTAAACTCGTTTAAAATGATAATCGAAAAAATAATAATTACAATAAAACTTATAGCTGCAGATGCTAAAATTATATCTTTACTACGATTAATTGTTAACTCTCTTTGTTGATTAATAACACTGCTATAGTCTACAATATCACGCTCTAAGGCACTTAATAATTGTTGTAATTTTCTAAAAATTATTAAATCGTTTTGAATAAGTTCACTTTCTTTTTTCTGTAAAAATACCCGCTGATTATTCGATTTAACCTGCACCTCTTTCAGCATACTTTTAGAAATGGACAGCAACGAATCAATCTCTACTTGGTCGGTTTGTTTTATAGAATCTCTAGGATTATATTTATTAAGTATTTTAACATACTCTTCAAAATTTGAACGCGTTTTTTTATCTAAAGCATCAGGATTTTTAACTAAATCGTTTATGGAAACCTTGCCTAAATGAGAATCTATAGAGGTAAGTTTATTAATAGCTTTGTTTATAGATTCATCTGCATTATCGCGGGTTTTCAATTCTTTTAACTCCTTGATATTTTCAAACTTTTGGTTTACATAAACTTTAATACTATCCAAAATATGTTGTTGACTATCACTGTTAATAAGTGATCTAAGCGAATCTATTTTTAAAAGAAGTTGTTCGTTTTCAAAAACATACTCATCAAATTTTTCTGAAGATTTTAATTGAATTGCAGCTCTGGCTAAACTTTCATTTTCGTAAATATCAGCAATTAAACTTCCTGCTCTAATAATTTTACTTCTATCGGTAATATCTTCTTTCTGTAAACTTGTAAACGTTTTTATTTCATGAAAAATTAAAAACCCCGAAACGGTAGCTAAACTAGCAAGTATTATATAGCCAATTATAACTTTAAAAGTAATAGCGCGTCTAGCATATTTCATAAAAATACATGTTGTGTTAACTCTAAAAATAAATGATAATATACAACTAAGCAACTACCATAAAAAAATAAAATTCATGCAGTTAGAATTTTAACCACATGAATTTTATACTATTTTAAAAAAAGAAATTATCTTAATCTACATATTTTACACGTCCGCCAAATGCTTTATTTTCGGTAACATTCTTTGGTTTTCCGTGTATATACACATCACCACCGGCTCTAATATTTACATCAACCTCGTCGGTAGCTGTTACGTGAGCTTCTCCTGCAGCTTTAATAGCCACATCGGTTTTGGTTGTTTTTAAATTTTCACCATTGTAAATACCACCTGTATACAATGATATTTTTTGACTTGTAGATGTACCAGTCGTTTCTACTATACCACCAGAATTAGCTTTAATATTAGCGTAACTCACTTTTAAAGGTATATTAATAGATGCACCCTCTTGTGCTCTTAAATCGATCTCGAATTGCTCGATGGTATCGTTAGAAAACACTTTAGATCCTTCGTTAACATCAATAACATCTAAAGCTGTATAATGCAGTTTAATTTTAATGTTGTTGCCATCAAAAATTTCGTTTAAACTCATTTTTATTTTAAGTAAACCATTTTTATTAACAATTACAACATCTTCAGCATTTCTACCGGTAATTTCAACTTTGTTAACATTATCTTTTACAAGCTCTACCTCTATTAAATCGTAAACTTTCAAGGTTTTAAATTCTCCAATTTCCTTATCTATTTCGTTATTTGCGAATAAGGTTGTCGTGATACATAGTACTAAAATTTTAACTAATGTTTTCATCTGTATATTTTATTTTTTTAATTTCAATGATATAATGAAATGTAAAATTATCAATAATTATTCCGAAGTGTAAAACTTTAGCAAAACATTATCATTAGGCAAGTTAAGTAATAACTAAACCACCATAACTGCTGTGCCTGTAATAGAGACTATAATTATACCCGAAGTTGGTATCGTTTCTATATCTAACGCAATACCAACAACGGCATTTGCGCCTAATTTGTTAGCATTTGCATGCAGTTTTTGAAAAGCTGCTTCCTTTACTTCATTGATTTTATTCTCGTAATTTTCGTAATATTTTTCCATATTAAACGAAATTGTAGTTTTTGGCATATTAACATCTACGCCACTTACAACACCTAAATAGTTTTTAATGCTGTGTCCTTCAATAGTATTTGTTGTTGTTAAAATCATGTCTTTATCGTTTTGTTTATAAGTATAAAAAACCGCAATAAAGTTACAGTTATTTACTATTTTTTGAAAATATGTGTTAAAAACAAGCTTTAGTATTTCTATTTTTAATTGAGATAAAATGTTAAAAAAGAATTAAACCGAATAAAAAATGTATCTTTTTTACCCTTCGCCAGTCTACTTAGTGAATAATAAAATTTAAAAGCTATGAATAATTGTAAATGCACTAACTGTAATTGTACTAATTGTAACTGTACAAATTGTTTAGAAAGTAAATGCCTTTGTGAAAAATGCGAATGCGATACATGTAACTGTTGTTAAACCTAATATAAGGTTAGTTTTAAAACTAACCTTTCTTTATTTTTGAATATGGAAACCCAAAACATATGGAATACTTTCAACGACGAACTTTATTTTTTTATACTTAAACGTGTAAAAAATAAGAACGATACCAATGATATTTTCCAAAATACCTTTTTAAAAATTCATAAAAATCTAGATAAACTTAAAAATGAAGAAAAAGTAAAAGCTTGGATTTTTCAGATTGCTAGAAATGAAATTACAAATCACTTTAATAAAGAGGCTCTTTATGCAGGTGAAGAAGTAAATACTAATAAAGAAATTTCTCAAAATATTAATGAAGACGTATGTTGTTTTGATCGTTTTATAACCGATTTACCAAAAATTTATCAGGATGTTATTGAACTGATTTACATTAAAGGCTTAAAACAAAAAGAAGCTGCGAGTACTCTAGATATAAGCCTAGAAAATGTAAAAGCTAGAATAAAAAGATCTAAAGAAATTTTGAAAACAAATTTTAAAGCCTGTTGTAAATACGACTTGGATAAAAAAGGAAACTTAATTGGTGAGCCCGATTGTACCATTTGTAATCCTTGTTAATAACTTCGCGAGACCTTTAAAAATATATTCAAATACTCATAAAATTTTGATAACCATGTCGACGTATGGAAACATCACATAACGAAAAGTTTTCTTTTACAGGAAATGAGCTTGATTATGGGATTTCTCCTAGCGTCGAAATGACCAAAAAAAAGTGGTGAAATATTTAGTTATACCTCTTTAAAATTCTATCCAAATACTCATAAAATGTTAATAGTCATGTCGACGTATGGAGACATCGCATTATCATTTTTTTTCCAGTAATGATAAAAAAGGACATAAAAAAACCATTCAATTAACCAAAAACACAGCAAATATGTGCGTTAGGGATTGAACGGTTTGTTTGAAATCCTTTTTGTTTTTTCTTTCAAAAACAAAAAGATTGAGTAGTGAAAGCCCGACTCTAACTGCGCCTTAAAAGCGCGGTTAGAGTAACGCCCAACTTATTTTATTCTTGATTTTCTGGCTTGCCTATTAAATGAAAATCTAAGTGTTTTTTAACTAAATCGGCATTTTTAACGCTCACAATAATCTCTTCTCCAAGCTGATAAGAAATTTTATTTTTGCTACCAACCATACTGTAAGTATCTTGATCGAAGGCATAATGATCGTCTTTCATGTCGCGAACACTTACCATACCTTCACATTTATTCGAAATAATTTCAACGTAAATTCCCCAATCGGTTACTCCAGAAATAACACCAACAAATTCTTCATCTTGATGATCTTGCATGAATTTAATTTGCATGTATTTTATAGAATCGCGCTCGGCTCTAGTTGCCAAACCTTCCATATTGCTGGAATGCTGACATTTTTCTTCGTAAACATCTTGGTTTGCCGATTTTCCTCCGTCTAAATACAACTGCAATAATCGATGTGCCATAACATCTGGATATCGACGAATTGGCGAGGTAAAGTGACTGTAATAATCGAAAGCTAAACCGTAATGCCCAATATTTTTAGTAGTATATTCGGCTTTACTCATGGTTCTAATCGTTAAAGTATCGACCAGGTTTTGTTCTTTTTTACCGTTAACATCTTTAAGTAAATTATTAAGCGATGCTGATACAGATTTACGATCTTTAAAATCTAATTTGTAACCAAATTTAGAGACAACGTTTTGTAAATTATTTAATTTACTATCGTCTGGCTCGTCGTGAACACGGTAAACAAATGTCTTTTTAGGATCTTTTTTACCAACAAATTCCGATACTTTTCGGTTTGCTAATAACATAAATTCTTCAATTAATTTATTAGCGTCTTTACTGGTTTTAAAGAATACTCCTACTGGGTTTGCATTTTCGTCTAAGTCAAATTTTACTTCTACTTTATCGAAAGAAATAGCTCCAGACGTCATACGTTTACCACGCATTAATTTTGCTAAATCGTCCATTTTTAAAATGGCATCGGCTACTTTTTGATCAGCTTTGTAAGCTTCTCCTGTTAACGAAACTTCTTTAGGAATGTTATTTGTGTTGCTTTCGATAATGGCTTGCGCCTCTTCGTAAGCAAATCGTGCATCACTATACGTTACCGTACGGCCATACCATTCCTTTTTAATTTCGCATTTATCATTCATTTGAAACACTGCAGAGAAGGTTAATTTCTCTTCGTGTGGACGCAGCGAGCAAGCGTTATTCGATAAAACCTCTGGAAGCATAGGAACTACTCGATCTACTAAATAAACCGATGTAGCACGCTCATAAGCCTCATCATCTAAAACGGTACCTTCTTGTAAATAATGTGAAACATCGGCAATATGAATTCCAATTTCGTATAAACCGTTGTCTAACACCTCAAAAGATAAGGCATCATCAAAATCTTTAGCATCTTTTGGATCTATGGTAAAGGTTAAATCTTTACGCATATCACGACGTTTTCCAATTTCTTCTTCTGTAATTGTAGTATCTAAATTATTAGCATACTCTTCTACTTCGTGAGGAAATTCCATTGGTAACCCATATTCTGCTAAAATCGCATGAATTTCGGTGTTATGTTCGCCTGGTTTACCAAGTACTTTTAAAACTCTTCCGTTAGGAGAATCGGATTTTTCTGGCCAATCTTCTAATGAAACAAGTACTTTATCGCCATCTTCGGCTTTATTAATTTTGTTAATAGGTACAAAAATATCTTTGCTCATTTTATTACTATCGCAAACTACAAAAGCAAAATTCTTTTTTTCGTGAATTTGAATTACACCAACATATTCGCTTTTAGCACGTTTAATAATGTTAGTAATTTCACCTTCCATTTTACCACGGACTCTACGTTTGTAAGCGTAAAATTCTACTTCGTCACCATTTAAAGCTTTGTTAATATTGTTTGAGGCAATAAATACATCGTCTTCAAAATCGTCGCAAATAATATAGCCGTTTCCTTTGGCACCTAAATCTAAAATTCCGGTGTGGTATTCAGCGTTTATAACGGCTTTAAACTTACCGCGTTCTACTTCTTCAATTTCATTTTTACCTTGTAAATCGCGAAGTTTTTTTATAATTTGATTTCGACTACTAGCATCGTTAACACCAATTTTTGCTGCAATTTGCTTATAGTTAAAAGTTTGGTTTCTTTCTTTTTTTAATATACTTAAGATTGTATTTGATAGGTTGGAAATCCCTTTACTTTTGGATTTTCCTTTTTTCTTTCTTGTCATTTAATTTGTAATCATTTTGATTTCCTAAGATAATGGAAATTCTGTTATCTAATAGCGTAATTTTAGGAGAAGATGCGCTATTTATTTTATACAAAGCTACAATTTATATATTAAATGATATTTTCTAAAGGTTAAATTAATGAAAACTAAGTGGTTTAGAACGTTTTTTAGCTTATCAACAAATAGTTTAATTATCTCTATTTTTTTTAAAGTAAATAGAATTAATAATTTCAAAAGAGATTTATATAAAGTTAAATATAGCATCTACTCTATTTTAAATAAAAACTCAATTTTCCTTAAATTTTAGAGTTATCCACATATATATATATATAATCAGTTTTTCTTTTAAATTTAAAAAAAATAATGATGCTTATTATAGCATGTGAATAGCGGTATAACTTTTACAAGCTTTATTTTGATTTGTATTTTATTGAATGTTGTTGATAACAAATGAACAGCTTTAAACACTCTAACTCATTTAATTTAAAGGTTTTTAAAAATGCTATTAACAATTGTTAATAACCCATATTAACAACAATTTTTAATAACTCTAGCTATTAACAATTCTAAAAACTACCCTTTTTGATGCTAATAACTTAACCAAAAATTTACGTTAACTTATTTGCATGTTACCTAAATGTTATTGATTGTGAAAATTATTGGATATTCAATGTTTTTCTTTTACAAACTAATCAACACTTATTAACAAGTAATGAATACAGTAATACACATTAGTATTACAATTGTTAATAACCCTAACATTTTTTAAGCTTAGTATTTACAAGGTATTGATTTGTAAAGTATTAATATCTTTTAACGTAAATTTAGCACGTATACCTATAGTTAGCACATTGCAAATATATAATAGCAGTACATTATTTAGTACCTTTGTTTAAGTTTACTTTAATATATATATAATGACAATCTCCATAGGAAACGATCACGCAGGAACTGAGTATAAATTTGCTATTATTAAGCATTTAGAAGCAAAAGGAATCACTATTATTAACCACGGTACAGATGTTAACGATAGTGTGGATTATGCAGATTTTGTACATCCAGTTGCAGACGATGTTGAAAACGAGAAATCTACTTTCGGTATTTTAATTTGCGGTAGTGCTAACGGTGTAGCTATGACGGCTAATAAACATCAAAAAATTAGAGCAGGATTATGCTGGAATAAAGAAATTGTACATTTAATACGTAGCCATAATAATGCTAATATTTTATGTATCCCGGCGCGTTTTACTGCTGTACAACAAGTTATAGAAATGGTAGATGTATTTTTAAATACAGAATTTGAAGGCGGACGTCACCAAAACCGTATCGATAAAATACCTTTATCTTGTTAATAAGAGTTTTTCTTTTTAATAAACTACAGTTGAAATAAAATAAATGAGCCACAACCACGGGCATAATCATTCGCAGCATCACCATCATGATATGAAGGATAAAAATCTATTGATTTCTATTCTCTTAAATATCGTTATTACGGTAGCTCAAGTTATTGGTGGTTTAATTTCTGGTAGTCTATCTTTATTGAGTGATGCTTTGCATAATTTTAGCGATGTTATTTCGCTAGTAGTAAGTTATGTAGCCTCTAAATTATCTAAAAGGAAAGCTTCAGAACACCGTACATTTGGTTATAAACGAGCAGAAATTTTAGCAGCTTTTATCAATGCATCTACATTAGTAATTGTTGCTTTTATTTTAATTAAAGAAGCAGTAGTGCGGTTTCAAAATCCACAGGTTATCGAGTCTAATTTAGTTATCATGTTAGCCCTGTTAGCTATTGCTGGTAACGGTTTTAGCGTGTTGTTATTAAAAAAAGATGCCGGTAATAATATTAATATCAAATCGGCTTATATTCACTTATTAACCGATATGTTGGCTAGTGTAGCCGTATTTATTGGTGGTATGTTAATGAAATATTACCAGCTTTTTTGGGTTGATAGTTTATTAACATTCCTGATAGCTTTGTACTTAATTTGGGTGGGTTTCGATCTTTTAAAGACTTCTACCAAAATGTTAATGCTATTTACACCCGAACATATTGATATTAATAGCCTAGTTAGTGATGTTAATAAGTTCGAAAAGGTGAAATTATTGCACCATGTGCATATCTGGAATTTAAGTGATAATGAGCTACATTTAGAGGCACATTTAGATTTAGAAGAAAATGTGTTAATAACTGAGTTCGATGCTATTTTAAGTAATATAGAAACTTATTTACATGAAAATCATGATATTAACCATGTTACTATTCAGCCAGAATTTGATAAAAACGACTCTAAAGACATAATAGTGCAAGATTAAACCCCAAATTGTTAATAACTCCATTTACCCTTATTTATGATTAATATTGAAGTAAAAACCTTCGAAGCTTTAACAAAGCAAGAATTATATAGTTTGTTACAATTACGCAGCGAGGTTTTTGGTGTAGAACAAGATTGTGTTTATCAAGATATTGATGGTAAAGATCAAAAAGCATTGCATGTTTTAGGAATCAAAAATGATAAAATTGTTGCTTATACGCGTATCTTTAAACCAGGCGATTATTTTGAAGAATCTAGCATTGGTAGGGTAGTAGTGGCTAAAAATGAAAGGCAGCATAAATATGGTTACGATATTATGCACGCTTCCGCGGAAGCGATACAGAAATACTTCAGCCAAACGGTTATAAAAATTTCGGCACAGGTATACCTTAAAAAATTTTATAACAATTTAGGTTTTTCTGAAATTGGAGCATCTTATTTAGAAGATGGAATTCCGCATATTGCCATGATGAAACAGTAAAAATAACTACCGTTTTAGTGTAAAATGCCCTTTTAGCGTTTCTTTTGTTTTTAATGTCACTAAATACCAATAATCGGTAGGAGGCAATAATTGACCATTATAAACACCATTCCAACCTATATAATTGGTATCGAAGCTTTTTAGTAGCTTGCCATGTCTGTTAAACACATAAATACGATCTACTAAATTTAAAGTATCATAAATCTGCCAAAAATCGTGATTACCATCATTATTGGGTGTAAAATATTTAGGGATATAAAAAGCATCGTTTATAATGGTAACTGTAAAAAACGACTGATTACTATCGCATACCGTTTCATTAAAAATAAATATGGTTTGTGTATTGTTAATAACTTCGCCAGGCCTTAATTCTAGACCGTTTCCATTAGATTCTGTAAAATATTTTCCGTTAGTAATTTGGGGTAATGTATAGCTAATGCCAATATAATTATTGAGGTTATCAACAGGTATAATAACACTGCATGCTTCTGTAGAATTTACGTAATTGGTAAACGCCGTTGGTTCCCAATTTGTATAGCTATTTTCCGGATTATCTACCACAACACAGTTTAGGTTAGTGTTTAAACTAAAATCTAAGCTGTTTAAATTGCTATTGTTTCCGTTTTTAATATCTAGTATGCATAAGTTGTTATTACTGCAGTTTAAAGCCACCAAATCACCATTATTCGAAGTTTCTAATGTAGAGAGCGCATTATCATTGCAAGTCACTGTTCTAATATTTCTATTTAACGAGAGATCTAACATTGTTAATAAGTTGAAACTACAGTCTAAAATAGTTAAAATAGAATTCTCCGTAAGGTCTATGTTTGCTAGCCTATTGCCATTTATTAACAAAGAATTTAAATTCTTGTTTTCGGTTACATTTAAATCTAATAATGTATTATTTGCAGAAGATAATACAGTGAGTTTTCCGTTTTCGGTAGTATCTAAATAATTTAAAAAGTTAGCATCGCAAACCAAAGAAATTAAATTTAGGTTTTGAGTAACATCGAGATTAGAAAGTTGATTATTAGTACACCAAAATATTTTTAAAGCACCAAGTGATGTTACATCTAAGCTGGTAATACTATTGTTACTACAGTACAACTCGGTTAAGTTTACATTGTTAATAACTGATAAACTCGATAAGTTATTATCGGAGCAGTTAAGTATGGATAATGCTGCAAAATCTTCAATTCCGGTAAGGTCTGCTATATTTTGAGATTCTAGATCTAAATTGGTAATACCGCTAATATTCGCAGTTGGAACCAAGTTATCTAAAGGTCCAAAATCTGCACCAGCATCTATTAAAAACTGTTCGAAATTATCATCTGGAACAAAAGTATTTTGAGATTGAATATAATTACAAACTATGCACAGGTAAACAAATAAAAAATAGGTTTTCCTGTTCATAATATATTAGTTTGTATCGCCAACATGCGTTATTAAAACCTCTACACGTCTATCTAGTTTTGGATCGCCACCAAGCGGAAATTTGCGACGCATACCCATGTAACGCATGCGTCTTTTATTCACACCTTTTTTTACAAAATAGTCGTAAACAAATTTAGCTCGTGTTTCCGATAGGTTACGTTCCTTTGTTTTTCTATCTACAGCATCTCTGGTAAGTTGCGTGCAGCACACGTGGCCTTGTATAGTAAAATATAGATTTTTACGTGCTACCAATATTTTTGCAAGCGTATCTAATGTTTTTTTAGATGAAGATAATATGGTGCTATAACCCGTTTTAAATAGAATATTTTCTAGTATAATTTTATCACCAATATTTAGTTTACCCTGCAGTTTTTCTGGTGCATTTTTAGGTAATTTAGGTTTTGGTGGTTCTTCAACTTCTACAATTTTTTCTATTACAACCTCTTCTACAACAGGTGGTTTTGGCTTAACATTAATTTCTACTTTTCTATTTAAGCCTCTAATGTTTAAAATATTATTGTCTTCAATAATTTTGAGTAAAATTTCACCTTTACCATCAACATTGGTAATTAAATCTTCACTAATTTCATTATCCGAAAAAATGGATTTTATGGCATCAGCTCGGTTTTGAGATAGTTTTAAATTATAAGTATCTGCACCAACATCATCACAAAAACCATAGATTGAAATGGATTCAATTTCTAGATCTTGTAAGGTTGAAATAAAAAGGAGTAACCTGTTTTTTTCGGTAGAAGGCACAGTAAATTTATCGGTATCAAAATAAACATCGTGGCTTAGTTCACTTTGTGAAAAAGTACTACCAGTTGTTAAAATGAAAAGGAACGATAAAATAAATTTATACATAGTTTTAAAGGCTATTGGGGCTGTAAATATACTGTTTTTGAGATTTTAACCTCTATGAATGTAAACTTAGCCAACTTTGAAACCAAATAAACTAACGTAAAATTCACTTGATATTTACTTTAAATACTCAGAATATTTTGAAGGATTACTAAGAATTTCTGTTGCTTTTTTAATTCTAGCATCGTGAGTTTTGTAGTAATCAAACAGACCTTCTCGGTAGGCATATTGTTTCACGATATCTTCCGTTAAGGATTCCATTAAAAAAGCTTTATTTTCATCTATAACATCAGATTTCGATTGTTTTAAATTCGCCATTAAGGTGTTATAATCTTTTTCAATATTATCGTTAAGTTCTTCATTTGTTGCAGTTTCAAAAGCTTTACTAAGTGCTTTTTCAGTTTCGGTTTCAAAAGAAAAATTGTTTGTTTTTAAATACTTTTTAAAGTCTGTAAAATCCGTATCCGATAATTCAAAGGTGTTAATATCTTCAATTTTATGTGAGTAATGATAGTTGGTCGCGTAGTTAAAAATTAAATCGTTATTAACAATTGCAGTAGCTACAGGCGATTTTTTATTTTGACCCACTAAAACATCTGGATAAACACCACCACCATCAAAAACTTGACGACCGTTTTTAGTTTTAAAGGCATTGTATTGTTCTTGTTTTACACGTACAGCTTCTCCTTTTTCATCACGATGCCAATAATCTAAAGCCTGTATACAGCGCCCAGAAGGTGTATAATATCTAGAAATGGTAATTTTAACTTGTGTACCGTATGTTAATAACTTTGGGCGTTGTACTAATCCTTTTCCAAAACTACGAGATCCAACCACAACGGCACGATCTAAATCTTGCAAAGCACCCGAAACAATTTCACTTGCCGATGCACTTCTGCCGTTAATTAAAACGACTAACGGAATTTCTGTATCAATAGGTTCGCTTTGTGTGTAATAGGTTTTATTATATTGTTTTACCTTAGATTTTGTAGTTACTACCAGTTGGCCTTTTGGTACAAAAAGATTAACAATTTTAATAGCTTCGTTTAATAAACCACCGGGATTACCACGTAAATCTAAAATTATTTTTTCGGCACCTTGGGCTTTTAAATCACGTAGTGCATAATTGGTTTCTTTGTGTGCTTTTTTATTAAACTTACTTAAAACAATGTAACCTGTTTTTTCGTTTATCATTGAAAAATAAGGCACGGCTTTTATTTCTACTTCGGCACGTTTTATGGTTGCTATTTGGGTTTTCCCTTGGCGATTGTAAGTAACCTCAACTTCAGAATTTGGAGCCCCTTTTAATAAATCACCTGCGTAATCTTTATACGTTTCAATTAAAACATTACCTACTTTTATAATCTCGTCTCCAGCTTTTAATCCGGCTTTATCGGCAGGATAATCTTTGTATGGTTCTACAACTACAAGTTTATCTTTAAAAGTTTTTATTCTAGCACCAATACCTGTGTAATCGCCAGTATTGTTAATTCTAGCAGCTTCCACATCTTGCTCGTTCATAAAATTTGTGTACGGATCCAAACTAGCTAACATGCTTTTTATAGCAATATCCATTAAGTCGCCAGGGTTGGTTTCGTCAACATAATTCATGTTGAGTTCTTTAAATAATGTAGTAAAAATTTCTAGCTGTTTTGCAATTTCAAAAAAATCGTTTTTAAAAGCTGTGGTTGTAAAAAACAGCGAACAAGCTAAAACTGGAATTATTATTTTCTTTTTGAAGAATTGTTTCATGTGATGTAATTTTATTCAGAAATTTTAATTGAAAACTTTTCGAAAAGCTGTTTCATTTTGGTTTCAACTTGTAAAAACGTTGGTTTTTCTTTGCCAATGTACAAAATCATAAACGCATGTTGTGCGGTTAAATTGTTAAAATACTCCGCTTTATTCAATCTATAAGCTTCGCGTAACAAGCGTTTTATGCGGTTTCTATCTGGAGCTTTTTTAAAGTTTCGTTTACTTACTGATACACCGGTTTTAGCTAAAACATCTTCATTATGAGAGGTTGGTAAATAAACCATACGCAACGGATAGGCTGAAACCGATTTTCCTTCGGTAAACAGCTTATCAATTAGCTTTCTGCTTTTTAATTTTTCTTGTTGTGGGTATGTAAAACTCAATGCATTGGGATTATTGCCCAAAGGTAATGAAATAAAAAAATCGGAGTGAAGTGGTTTGGAGTAAATATTTTAGGGGTGTTGATGTGTTTGGCGATGATTTTGTTGCATATTTTTTATAAGAAATCGGCAACTAGCTATTTAAGTTCTAATAATGAATTATTGCATTTTAATTTTGTATTCATAATTTCAAGCATTTTTTTAATATCTCTTGTTATCCATTCTTGTGATTTTGGATGAAATACGATTTCAAAATTATAATTTTCACAATCATTCAGTTTTAAGTCTAAACCAAACGGTTCATTTATTTGATGAAGTCTCTCACTTTCTTTTTTGTGAATTCGTGGATGGTATTCAATAGGTATTTCTTCAAATTCTTTTTTTAAGACAAGTCTAAATTCATTTTCATGTTTAAAACTTATATCTTTCAAAAAGACTGATTCAATTGAATTAATTTCATTGAAATTTGGATTAAAAAAATTTATATATTTTATTGTTCCACAAGTTATATTATAAGAATTTCCGTTACCTATAAAACCATTTTCTAATAGGTTTTTCTTGAAGTCTGAATATTTAATTTTTATTGCTACACTATTAGGTGAACTATACAAGTTCCACATTGCTACTGATTCAGAATGTTCATCAGCAATAAACCAACAATTTGCAAAATTTGATTTTTGTATTTGATTGATTTCATCATCAATTAAATTCATTTTATCTCCTCCAACTTCAATAGAGATTCGGTTTCCTATATTTTCTAAATAAAAGCCGTTTTCAATTTGTTTTTGTTTTTTTTTATAAAATAGATGATTCAAAGTTATTCCTTCTTTTTTATCCTCAAATTTATCTAGTCGAGTAAAGAAAAAAGATTTATTCATTAAGAATGAAAGTAATTTTGAGATGTCAATGTATCTCCATAAAAATGAATTTTCATTGATATGGTCATCATTGATAAAATTGATATTTTTATTTTTCATTACTTAAGTATTAATAACTCTCATTTTTCAATTCAAAATTAAGCCTTTATAGATGCTTTTAAGTTATCTAAGCTATTAATAATAGCCAATGTATTAAAAGTGAAAATAGAAGCACCTAGCGTAACAACGTGTGTAGATATGTCGATGGCTTTTTGAACATCTTGTAAACCCTTGTACGATTTATTAATTTTTTTGGTAATCGCATCCAAGGTTTCGAGAGAAGCCGTTACATCGTCTAAAACAAAGGTGGCCGACATGGTGAATAAATCATCGGAATATTCTAATGTTTTTCTATGCGTTTCTCTTAGTTTTTTATTCTCAAGTTTAGTTAAATTATCGAAGTTTAAAATTCTATAATCACCCATAGATTGTGCTAATGCTAAAAAATAATTAGCCAGCTCATTTACCTGTTTTGAAGTTAATTTTGCCATGGTTTTTATAATTTTTTTAATTCAGAAATAATCGATTTAATTTCACTAGCCGACTGTAAAAGTTCTTGTTTTACAGCCTTTGAGGATACATGATCAATATCATCATAAAGCTTTTGGTGTCCAGCAGATATAGCCGATAAGGTTTTTGAGTATGCCGTAAATTTAGCTTGTTGTTGTTCAATTTCTAAAATACTATTGTAGTATTCTTTTATAGTATTTCGCTTTTCAAAATTAGAGAGTGAGGTATCTTTTACTAAATCGAAATAATCGGCTTTCAGTCTGTTTTTTTTCACTTCTAATTTTCCGTTTAAATTAGATGAAATATTAAAATCTAGAAATGAAATTAAAGATTTTACAGAAGCATTAGCATCTTTAACGTATGTTTTAATTTTCTTTTTTCTGTATGAATCGGTAAAGGCATGAATTAAAAGTTGCGATACTTTGGTATAAGATTCTACATGTTCCTTTTTAATAGTAATGGAGCCAAAATCACCTTCGGATAAAGCGTTTGATAAAGCCTCGGTTTTGTAAGATGTTAAATCGTTATCCGATAAATTTGTTAAACCATCAAAATACCCAAAAACAGAAGCGTAAATTTTTAAGGTAATGCTATCGGCCACTTTTTCTTGTTTACAATTGCAATTTTGATCTAGAAATTCTAAAGCATTAATTTTTTCTTCAAAACATTTATCTAAACAACTTTGTTGAAAACTATAGTTTAAGTTTTCAAAATATTGAACGCCTGTTAAGGATTCCGAAGAATAAGTATTCACATGTTTTAAATTTACGCAGCTAGAAACACAAAGCATGGCCATGAATAATAGGCCGTAAATTTTAAGAGGTTTCATCATTTTTTAAGGGAACTTTATTGGTTTAAGTAAATAGCTTGTGTTAAATTAAAATTAGCACGAATTCTGTATGAAGTATTTACCCTACTAATTTATATCTTTTTTCTGGTGAAATCAATATTTTATAACTTGTATTATTTTAAGTGATTGATAATCAGTTAAAATTTATTTTTATTTGGAAAGTTTAGAAAATAAAAAAGCCTTTCTGTTTTCACAAAAAGGCTTTTAAAAAGGTATTAAAATGTATTATTTTTTGTTGTTCGAGCTATCTACATCGGCCATTAATCCAGAAGGATCAATTTCAACTGTTTTTACAGCTTTTTTTGCATCGAAGCTGTAAGTTGGGTAGGCCCAAGCCCAATCGCTAACTATAGTAGCTGTGGTTGGTTTTTCACCACGCATCATTTGTAAAGGAATGTAGAAATCTTCCGAAGTACCATCTACATAAGTTACTTTTAAATCTATAGGCATTGGCATTAAACCAATACGCTCTAAAGTAATGTTATTACCTTCTATAGCTTTTACGCTATAATCAATGGTGTTTGTTGTTTGTCCGAAATCTATTAAATACCAATCTAACTCTAAGCCAGATACGCGTTCTGCGGTACGCACGATATCTAATGGTTTTGGATGTTTAAATGAGAAATCGGTATAATATTTTTTTATAGTTTTCTTTAAGTTTTCGGCTCCGATAACATAACCTAATTGACTTAAAAATACAGCACCTTTACTGTATGCGGCAATGCTGTATGAGCGATTGTAAGCATAACGATCGGAATGTGTGGTAAGTGGTTGTTCTTTTCCAGAATTTGCTAAATAAATATAGCCTTTGTAAGCGTTGGCTAAAGGATTTTCTTTGCCTTCATCCATAATATCGTTCATGGCCATATTACTGATATAGGTTGTAAAACCTTCGTCCATCCATTCGTGCTTAGATTCATTTGAAGCTAATAAAAACTGAAACCAAGTGTGTGCTAATTCGTGAGCTGTTACACCAACTAAACTACCGTAACTTCTATTACCTGTAATTAAAGTACTCATGGCATACTCCATACCACCATCGCCACCTTGAATAACTGAGTATTGCTTGTATGGGTATTTACCAATATTTTCGCTGTAGTATTCCATAAGCTCTACAGTTTTTGGTTGCATTTTTTTCCAGTAACCTTTATGCTCAGCATCTAAATTATTTTTATAGAAAAAATGTAAAAGCGGTCCGTTTGGTACTTGCTTAGTATCATGGATATAATCTTTATCTGCAGCCCAAGTAAAATCGTGCACGTTTGGTGCAACAAAATGCCAAGTTAATTTATCTGAATTCGATTTAGTTACCGCTCCAGTTTCATAACCATGACCAATTTGGTTTGGGTTTTGTAAGTAACCAGAACCTGCAACTGTATAATCTTTATCGATAGTTAATTTTACATCAAAATCTCCCCATACACCGTGAAACTCACGACCAATATATGGGTCGGCATGCCAACCTTCAAAATCGTATTCTGCCAATTTTGGATACCATTGTGCCATAGATAGAGCAACACCTTCTGCATTGTTTCTACCGGTTCTACGAATTTGTGCAGGAACTTGTGCATCAAAATCCATAGTGAACGTTACTTTTTCTCCTGGTTTAATTGGGTTTGCTAGTTTTACTTCTAAAACCGTACCTACGGTTTCGTGCGTTAAAGTTGTTCCGTTTTGTTTTAAACTGTTTACTTTAATGTAACCAATTTCGTTTGGTTTTAATTGCCCAATTCTGCTACCAACACGAGCGTCTGGATCGGCAATAGTTTGTGAGCGTACATCCATTTCGCTACCTGGTTGAAAGGCATTGAAAAATAAGTGATAATACACACGATCTAAAACATCGGGAGAATTGTTGGTATATACCAATGTTTGTTTCCCTTGGTATTGATAGTTGTTTACATCCATATCAATATCCATTTTATAATCTACATGCTGTTGCCAATATGTGGCTGTTGCAGGAGAATTTAAAACCATAGATGTGCTAGAACTTGTTGTATTTGTTACCGTTTTGGTACTTGTACAAGAGGCTAGTAAAGCGATACTTAAAATTGAAATATATATTTGCTTCATATAAATATTGAATAAAAAAAGAGGCTGTTTAAGGCCTCTTTTTTAAGTTATAATTAATGTGTTTTTGAGGCTAAAATTAATGCGTTGTAAGCATTAACCATTTTAGAAGATTTGGATAAATCTGCAAATGGTTTAATATCATTAGTGTCGCCACCAACAATAACTTTACTTTTTACAGCTAAACCAGAATCCATAATAATTTGTTTTACTTGCGCAGCACTTAATTTTGGATAGTAAGAGCGTATTAAGGCAGCAACACCAGCAACAGCAGGAGCAGCCATAGACGTACCTCCTTTAGTATCGTATTCGTTTTCTGGAACTGTAGAATATACTTTAGCTCCTGGTGCAAATACATCTACATTTACTTTTCCGTAGTTAGAAAAACCTGCAACAATACCAGAACCATATTTAGGCTCTAAAGCTCCAACAGTTATAAACGTATCTGAAACTTCAGGACCAATACCAACAGCATCATTTGGGAATACATCTTTTTCGTCTAAGTTAATACCTTCGTTACCTGCAGCATTTACAAAAAGCACATCATTTTTAGCAGCGTAAGCAATAGCATCGCGTACCCAATCGCTATGTGGTGAATAGTATTTACCAAAACTTCCGTTAATAATAGAAGCGCCATTATCTACGGCATAACGAATACCTAATGCAATATCTTTATCGTACTCATCACCGTTTGGTACGGCACGAACACTCATAATTTCTACGTTGTTAGCAACACCATTTGCACCTTTACCATTATTACGTTTTGCTGCAATAATTCCGGCAACGTGTGTACCATGACTTTCAGATTTTATGGTTGGTTTTACATTACCGTTACCATAAAATTTAGTAGACATATCATCTGCATTATCACCATTAATACGTCCGCTAAACTCTTTGTTTAAGTTGTAGTTTAAACGATCGTTAATTTGTGTTGTGCTATTGTCAATTTGTTTTTTAGCAGCCGTTAAAGATTCCATACCGTTGCTGTAAAAGTATTTTGCAATTTGTACAGCACGAGATAAAGTTTCATCGTCTGTTTTAATAGCGTTCACCTCAGCTTTAGTGTAATCTTTTTTGTTTAAGTGTTTAGATAAAGTTTCATCTGCACTTGCAATTTGCATAGACATTTGGTCATAATTAGTTTTATAACCCATGTATTTTTGATATTCTTCATCGTATTCAGTTTTAGCTCTGGCATAATCTGGACTGCTTGTATCTCCTTTTGCTAAAATTCTAACAAATTCTAATTGCTCATTGTAAGTATCACCTAGAAAATTCCATCCATGGATATCATCAATATAGCCATTTTTATCATCGTCTATACCGTTGTTTGGAATCTCTTTGGTGTTGGTCCAAATAACATCTTTTAAGTCTTCATGATCTATATCAATACCAGCATCTATAACTGCTACAATAACTTTTTCTCCTTTTTTGTTTTTAATAATCTCAGCGTAAGCTTTATCAACACTCATACCAGGGATGGTATCTTTTATTAAATCTAAATGTCCCCAATTGTGTTTTTCAATTTCAGTTAAATCTGAAACTTTTAAAGGTGTATTATCTATATTCTCTACAGGAGTAGAAAGTATTGCTGCTGAGCCTCCGCAACCTGTAATTAGTAGCGCTGCAAAAGCAGATACTGTAATTGATTTGAATGTGTTCATTTTTACTATTTGAGTTAGTCTTTAATTTATTTTAAAATATCTTGAGTTGTGTATGTTTGATCTAATCGCACGCCTTTTTCGGTGTGTTTTACGGTAATAATTTCGTTGTGTGCATCGTGTTCCAAGAACAAATAGAAATTGTTGTCGGCTGCTAAATTTAGGAAGTTTTCTTTTTCGTTTAAAGTTAACAGCGGTCGAGTATCGTAACCCATAACAAATGGTAAAGGTAGATGTCCAACAGTTGGTAGTAAATCGGCCATGAACGCAATGGTGTTGCCCTTATAGTTTATTAAAGGAATCATTTGTTTATCGGTGTGCCCATCGGCAAAGAAGATATCGAATCCTAAGGGTGAATTTTTTAATGTATTCGAATTAGGAATTCCTGTAAACTTAAGCTGTCCGCTTTCTTCAATAGGAATAATGTTTTCTTTTAAAAAGGATGCTTTTTCACGATTATTTGGCTGGGTTGCCCATTGCCAATGGTCTTCGTTACTCCAATAATGAGCATTTTTAAAAACGGGTTGATAACCTGTTTTACCTTTATTCCATTCTATACATCCACCAGAATGATCGAAGTGTAAATGCGTTAAAAATACATCAGTAATATCATCACGATGAAAACCATGCGCTTTTAGTGAGCCATCTAAAGTATCGTTACCCCAAAGTGAATAGTAACCAAAGAATTTATCAGATTGTTTGTTGCCCATACCAGTATCAATCAAAATAAGCCTGTCACCATCTTCAATAAGTAAGCAACGTGCTGCAATATCGATTAGGTTATTGGCATCTGCTGGATTAGTGCGTTGCCAAAGTGATTTAGGAACAACACCGAACATAGCACCACCGTCTAGTTTAAAATTACCGGAATTAATAGGGTATAATTTCATAGGACCGTAAAATTACGAAATCTATTGGTAATTGTTGAAAACGTTAAGAATATATTAAGAGATAACGGCTTTTAAGCGTTTTCCAAAATCGAAGAGGGCTTTTATCTCTTTCATACCAGCCAAACGTTGCCTGCCAAAAATGAGTAGGGCAGAACCGTTAGATTCTACGTGGTAGTATGGATTACTTTCAAAAAAGTGGGTAATATCATCATTAAAAAATTGGCTGATTTCATTTACATTTTCACCTAAAAGAAAGAAACGATCCGAGAAATCATCATGGTTTTCAATATCAATATCTTTAATACCAGCAAGAGCAGATACTTTTTCTAAAAAACCTTCTTTATCTAGAGTAAATTCTGGAATATCATGATTTAAGTTAATGTAAAGCATGGTTTTTCTAATCACTTCTTTAGCGATAAATTCACCTTCGGAAAATTCAATATCAAAGAGTTTCATCTTTTTATCTTCATGAGATAATTTGTTGTAAACATGATTGATATTTTTGGTGTTAAAAAACTGAAAATTGTTTAAAAACGAAACTTCTTTTTCTTTTTTAGAACTGTAATTATAGTTGTAATCTTTAGCTAAACTTTTCATGCTGGTTTGGCGTCTTGTTAAGCTGTTTTTTATAATTTTTGGAACAGGTAACATACGGCGTAGCGCAAATGGGTGTTTAGAATCTGTATCGTGCATATCTAAACCAACAACATCAAAATGGCCACCACGTTTTTGGAATAACTCTTGGTAATTATTCATGTTTTCCATAACGGTATGGTCTACAAATTCGCAAAGCGAAAAGTCTACAATAATATCTTGATCTTCGGGAACAGCATCGAGTTGTTCTTTAAGTCTGTAGTAATTTAAAAAGCTACAAAAGTGCTTTACACTTACATAAAAGTTGTGTTGCCCATCTGTCTCTTGATACATTAATACATTAGGTTTTAAAACATTTCTTAGAAACAAACCAGCACTTTTATTAATGATGATATGAATAATTAATGTGGCAATAACACCCGATATAATTCCAGAAATTAATCCGATTTTTAAGGTGATAATAAGCGTTACAAAAAAGATAACAAGCTGCTCTTTTCCTATGGAAAATATTTTTGTAATTACATTTGGAGAGGCTAACTTATAACCTGTATAAACCAAAATAGCCATTAAAGCAGGCAACGGAATTCTGGTAAGTTGCGTGCTAAAAAGCACAATAAATAACACCAAGAAAAAGGCATGGAAAAAATTGGCCGATCTATTTGTTGCGCCATTATTTACATTTACCGAGCTACGTGCAATTACGGTAACAACATTTAATCCGCCTAAAAACCCACTACCAATAGTTGCTAAGCCTAAGGCTTTTAAGTCGCGATTTACGTTGGAACGTCTTTTTTCTGGATCTAATTTATCGACAGCTTTTATACTTAAAAGCGATTCTATACTTGCAATAAGCGTAAGTGCTAAAACACTGGCCCAAAACGGAAAGCTCCAAATACCACTAAAATTTGGTGTTGGTATATCGGCAATAATATCTTGAAAACTTGGTATACCAGAAATCATGTATTCTTTAGCAATGGGGTTGGGTTCGTGTAGGCCAATTTCAAAATAATAACTAAACGCTATTGATAGAATTACTATCCACATAGGTGCAGGAATTAGTTGCAAATATTTGTTTCTAATTTTGGAATAAAACAGCATAATTGCTAAACTAATTACACCCGCCAAAGCTGCAAAAACAAGACCTTTACTTTCGTAATGCAAGGCATCATTAATAGTAAAAGGTATTTCTAATAAATAATCTATAGTGTCTTCACGCTTTATTTTGTGCGCGAACATAATATGAAATTGTTTACCTAAAATAATTAAACCAATGGCAGCCAACATCCCTTGTATGGCTGACGATGGGAAAAAATTGGCCAAAGCACCCATACGTAAAAAACCAAGTCCCATTAAAAGCACACCCGAAAACACAATAGCGATGTAAGCATCTTGTAAACCTAAAGTGGTTATGGCTACTAAAATTACACCTACTAAACCGTTTCCTGGGCCTACTATGGTAACATGACTTCCACCTAAAATGGAGACTACAATACCGCCAATAACGGCTGAAATTATACCTGCAATTGGTGGAGCATCACTAGCCATGGCTAAACCTAAACCTAAGGGTAAGGCTATAAGGCTAACTACAAAACCAGAAAATATATTTTTGGGTAAGGTTTGAAAAAATGTGGCTATGTTATTTTTTTTTGAACTCATTGAAGGATTAGTACGTCGGTTGGTAATTCGGTTAAAATATGTTCAATATCGTGCGGAAATAAACGATCCCAAAACGTCATTTTTGTTGGCGCGTTCATCACTAATAAATCGGCACGCATAATTTGAGCATAATGCCCAATAGAATAGCCTTTTTTACCAAATATGGGTTGTAATTTTATGCTTTTTTCGGTGGTGCACTCTACCGGAATATGACTTACTATTTCCTTTATTCTCGAGTTTTCTCTTAATTTTATACGCTCTTTTATTATCGTTGCACGACGTAAAGATTTATCATCGTCCACCTTTACAGTTACTTGGTCTTCGTTAATTTCTTCAACAATAGTAACCTTTTTAGATTTTAATTGGTTGGCAACATAAAAGGCTGCTGTAATGGTGCTCTCGGTTTTTGGATCTTTTAAACCGTTAACTACAATATGTTGGCATGGTGCTCTAACAACTGATGGTTTAACTAATAATAAAATAGAACATTTGGCTTGGCGTGTAATTTTCCGAGCAATCGAACCTACATAGTATTTTAAAAAACGCTCGCGTTGCACGGCTCCAAGAATAAGTAAATCTATCTTTTTTTCTTCGGAAGTCGATAAAATAACATCTACAGGATCGCCAGTTTTAAAAACAACTTCAAAATTCAAATTATCTTTTTCAAAACTTTTAAGAATCTCGTTTAAGCTATTGGTTTTTTCTTCGGAAGGTTCTCCAACGTGTATTAAAAATAATTTGGCATCAAAAAATACCGATAGCCTTGCAGCCTCGAATAGATTCGCTTTTAGGTTTGGCGAAAAGGCCACACCAATTCCAATACTTTTAAAAGGCTTTAAACTCACGTGTTTTGCTATTTTTTGCTCAAAGTTGAAAGATAACATTTTTTAAAAACTTCAAGTCGTCTGTTTTACTTAAATTAGTCTTTTTTTAGAGAATCTTATAGATGATAGAACTAGCAGGCATTATAATTTTAGGCATATTAGCACAATGGGTAGCATGGAAATTTAAAATTCCGGCAATATTACCGCTAATTTTAATTGGTTTATTGGTTGGCCCTATTGCGGCCGAGTTTTTAAGCGGAGATGGTACAAAATGGATAGAACCGATTTGGAATGGAAGCGAAGGCTTATTTCCTGGAGAAAGTCTATTCTACTTTGTTTCTTTAGCAATTAGTGTTATTCTGTTTGAAGGCGGATTAACCTTAAAAATGAGCGAAATTAAAAATGTAGGACCCGTAATAACTAAGCTTATTACCATAGGTTCTATGGTTACTTTTTTCGGTGCAGCATTGGCTGCTCATTATATTTTTGATTTAAGCTGGCAAATTTCCTGTTTATTTTCGGCTTTAATAATTGTAACAGGCCCAACGGTAATTACACCTATTTTAAGAAACATACCACTAAGAAAAGATATTTCGGCTGTTTTAAAGTGGGAAGGTATTTTAATAGACCCGATTGGGGCTTTAGTAGCCGTATTAGTTTTTGAGTTTATTAGTGTAGATGCTGGTGGCGAGTTTACCAAAACAGCATTAATAGAATTTGGTAAAATTGTATTATTTGGTTCTACTTTTGGTTTTGCTTTTGCACATGCCATGAATTTTATATTAAACAGAAAGTTTGTGCCTCATTATTTATTAAATGTGTTTGCATTAGCGGCTGTTTTAGGTGTTTTTGTACTATCTGATAGTTTTGCTCACGAATCGGGCTTACTAGCTGTAGTTGTTATGGGGATGGTTTTAGGAAACTCAAAATCGCCTTATTTAAAAGAATTACTTTACTTTAAAGAATCGCTTAGTGTATTACTTATTTCTATTCTATTTATTCTTTTGGCGGCCAACATAAATGTATCTGACTTAATGTTAATTTACGATTGGAAAACCGTAATCCTTTTTTCTGTTATTGTTTTTGTAATTCGCCCAATAGGTGTGTTTTTAAGTACCTATGGCTCTTTACTAAAATTAAATGAAAAAGTGTTTATCAGTTGGGTTGGCCCACGTGGTATTGTAGCTGCAGGTATCGCTTCTTTATTTGGTTTAAAATTAGCTAAGGAGGGTGTGCCAGGAGCAGAATATATTACGCCTTTGGTTTTTATGATTGTTTTAGGAACTGTACTATTAAACGCAACTACGGCACGTATGTTTGCAAAAATGGTAGGTGTTTTCTTGAAGAAATCGGAAGGAATTTTAATTATTGGAGCGTCTAAAGTATCTAGATTATTAGGGCATTATTTAGAATCTAACGGTAGAAACGTGGTGCTAATTGATAGCAACGAACGCAATATCCAAAAAGCAAAAGAATTAGGTTTAAGTGCGATGAATATGAATATTTACTCGGATAGCTTAATGGATGATATCGAGTTAAACGATATGGGATATTTAATGGCATTAACTGCAAATTCTGATATTAATAAATATGCTATCAATAAGTTTAGCAAGCAATTTGGTGAAAACGGTGCTTTTAGGTTAGTTACTAAAGAAGAAATGCTAGATGAAAATAGTAGTCCAAATGAAGGTTTGTTTAGTAAAACTGATGATTATAATACCTTAAGTGATGTAACTAGAAATCACCCATCGATACAAGAAATTGATTTAGAAAGTAAAGAACACTACGAAGGTTTAATAGAAATCACTAATAAGGACAAAGAGATTATCCCGCTTTTTATTAAAGATAATGAAGGAGAATTGCATATTATTTCTTCTAATAACTTAAATGTAGATACTATAGAAGAAGGTTTTCAGTTGGTTTATTTAGGTAAACCTATTGATGTTGAGAAGGTTTAATTATATGTTTTTTATGTTAAATCTGTTTTTACACGATCTTCCGTAGGGTGAATTAATGCTAGGTATAGAATTATTAAAATACCGAAGAGTATAAAATCTTTATTTAGAAATAGTATTAGAAAGGCAGCGCCTTCTAGTATGGCCCATCTTACTATAGATGCGGTTTGGTATACGGCCATATTTGCTTCTGGTTTTAGTGTTTTATCGGCTGCTTTTAGCTGCGTTTTAAACATGAAATTACTGAATATATAAGCAGTTATAGGGATAAGCACATAAATAATGTTAGATTGGCTTAAAGCTGGCATATTAAAGCTTATTGAGGTTACATCGCCTATAAAAATATAGGCCATAACTAAACCTGAGCATAAAGCGATATTTATCATTTTTGTTACTTTTAATTTCTCTTCCATAAATAAGGTTGTGTTGCCGTTTGGTTAACGAATTTAGATAATTTTTTTGTTATTTAAAATTACATAGCAAATTGGCTTGTAGTTGATGTGTTGACTGTATTTGGCAGATAATGCAAAAGCGATAGTAGTGGTTAGCTTTTGGCGAGGCGAGCATCGAGCCAAAACTAGTAGCGGATAGCGCGGTGGCTTGCTATTTACCCAAAAAAAGAAAACCTCTTCGTTTTCACAAAGAGGTTTTAGTACTATTGGTATTTTGATATTAACCTTTAATTTGAAGGTTTGTAAACTCTTTACTTATTACAAGGCTGTTGTTTTCGAACTGTACGTCTTTTAAATCGACATATTCGTTATCTACTTTTATAGATTTTACTTCGAAAGGTAAACCGTATAAGTTAATTTTAAAAGTGTTGTAAGTGGTTACGTATTGACCTCTTTTATGGATACGGATAATTAATTTATCTTCAGATCCGGCTAAGTTAAATTTCTTTAAACTGTAGCGCCCTTTAGTGTAATCGTAACCGTCGTCTGCATCTTCATAAAGTTCAGAATCTTCTTTACCATTTTTGTAGTAAACATCTAAGCCTAACTCTTCAATTACTTTTTCGCCTACGTATTGTTGTATAGGGTATTTAGGTATAACGGCACCTGCTTTTACAAAAATTGGCATACTATCTAAATCGGCATCTACCCACATTTCTTTTCCACCAACTACCTGTTTTTTACTCCAATGATTATACCATTCGCCTCTTGGAATATACATACGCCTTCCTTTTGCATTAGGCTCGTTTATTGGGCAAACTAATATTTGGTTACCAAATATAAACTCATCTACTCTATAGTGTGTTTGCACATCCTCTTGATCGAATAAAACCAGAGACTTTAGCATTGGTACATTATCTTGTGAATATTGGTAGAATGCTGTGTATAGGTATGGTAATAATTGGTATCTAATTTCGATAAATTTTCGAACAACATCGGTAATTTCTGTATCGAAAGCCCATGGTTCTTGGTCTCCATGATCCCCAGAAGAGTGTGTTCTACAAAATGGGTGGAAAGCTCCTAATTGAATCCAACGGGCGTATAATTCGCCATTTGGTTGTTCTGCAAAACCTCCGATATCCGATCCTGCAAAAGAGAATCCAGATAGGGCTAAGCGTTGTGCTTGTATATTTGCTATTTGTAAATGTTCCCAAGTAGCTACATTGTCTCCCATCCAGGTTGAGGTATAACGTTGTGTTCCTGAATAGGCCGAACGGGTAATTACAAACGGACGTTTAGGGTAATTAAATTTTTTCACACCATGGTAAGTGGCTCTAGCCATTTGCATGCCGTAAATATTATGAGCTTTATTATGGCTACATGGGTTGCCATCGTAATCGTGGCGTACATCTGGCGGAAATGTTTTTCCTGGTACATCCATTACTGCTGGCTCATTCATGTCGTTCCACACGCCTTTTACACCTATATCTTCAATAAGTTCTTTAAATAAACCAGCCCACCATTCGCGAACTTCTGGTCTGGTGAAATCTGGAAAATAACACTCACCTGGCCAAACTTTTCCTTTCATGTAAGGGCCGTCGGCACGTTTACAGAAATAATCTTTTTCTAGACCTTCTCTAAATACGCTGTATTCGTTATCTATTTTAATTCCCGGATCTATAATTACAACGGTTTTAAAACCATCGTCTGCTAATTCCTTAACCATACGTTTTGGGTCTGGAAAATAATCCTCACTCCAAGTAAAGCATCGAAAACCTTCCATGTAATCGATATCTAAATAAATAGCATCACAAGGAATTTGAAGCTCTCTAAATTTTGCTGTTATTTCTTTTACATTAGATTCTGGGTAGTAACTCCATTTACATTGGTGATACCCTAATGCCCATAATGGTGGCAATTCTGGCGTTCCTGTTAAATCGGTATAACTTGTTACCACATCTTGCATTTTAGGCCCATAAAAGAAGTAATAATTCATTTCTCCACCTTGCGCCCAGAAACTAGTTACATTTCTACGTTCACTACAAAAATCGAAGTAAGTTCTAAAGGTATTATCGAAGAAAATCCCGTAAGATTTTCCGTTGTGTAAACCTGTATAAAAAGGAATGGCTTTATAAATTGGGTCGGTATGTTTACCGAAGGCATAAGAATCGGTTGCCCAATTCTCAAAACGACGACCTTTTAAGTTTAAGTGTTCTGGCTTATCTCCTAAACCATAGTAACTTTCTCCGTTTTGAGCCGCTTTACTCATTTTTACAATATCGCCACCAAGCTCGTAACTTTCTTCCCAGTGAAAACCAAGTTCATCTTCACAAATTATTTTATTATCAAGAGCATCATAAAGGGATACTCTTAAATCCGATTTATGAATATGACAAATAAGTTTTGATGTGGTAACAATGTATTTCTCTTCATCGTCGGTAATTACTAAGTGGTTGTAACCTCTACTTGCATCTTCGTCTATAGCATAAGAGAAGTCTCTTTCAAATTTACCAACAGTTGTGTAAGTAAATCGAAGTACACTATCGCGTAAAACAGTAAGTTTAAGTATTACATTATTGGAAGTAGAAAAATGTAGAACATCTACATCTTTGCTATATTTTGTTATGTTGGAAGGGAATAGGTTCCCTTTGTATTCTAGCTCTGTATTTAATATCATATGGACTAAGTATTAAAATTAATTGTCGAATTTACTAATTTTTAAGGCGTGAATAGGCTTCTTTTTACTAAAAATTGAATAGAAATAATATGTAAAACTCAAATTTTTAGGGGTTTATTGAAAAATGCTTAAAGAATAGTAAAAGTTCGATTTTTTGATTTTCGGATTATTATAAATGACTAAATAAGTTGATTTTTTTTATGAATTCGATTTGTTAGAATATTAGAAAACACCAATTAGTAGTTTTTCAATTTGAAAAGAGATACTAATTGATGTTAACTTTTTTAAGTACAATAACTTGTTTTATATGAGACAATGAATCTAATTTTTCTATTTAAACTGAAAAATAGTTACCGATAAAGGAGACAGTGTAACCTCAGCTGAATAATCTTTACCATTCCAAGGGTCTTTTTTAATGGTAATTTGTTTTTTGTTTGAAACGCCACTACCACCAAATGCTTTAGCATCACTGTTAAACAGTTCTTTTAGTTTACCATTTACAGGAATACCAATTTTATAATTTTCGCGAACCGTTGGTGTTAAATTACAAATAACCACAACATCATCTTTAGACTCATAACCTTTTCTCATGTAAGACATTACACAGTTTTCATGGTCGTCGTAACTAATCCATTCAAAACCTTCACCTGTAAAGGCTTTTTCATATAAAGCTGGTGTTGTTCTGTATACTTTGTTTAACTCTTTAAAGTAATTCTGAAAGTTTTTATGTGGTTCGAATTCTAATAAATTCCAGTTTACACTGCCTTGAAAATCCCATTCATCATACTGAGCAATTTCGCCACCCATAAAGTTTAATTTGGTGCCAGGGTGTGTAAACATATAGCCGTAAAGTAAACGCAAGTTTGCAAAACGTTGCCACTCGTCGCCAGGCATACGGCCTAGAATAGAGTTTTTACCATATACCACCTCATCGTGAGAAAGGGGTAACATAAAATTCTCTGAGAAGGCATAAGCTAAACTAAAGGTAATATCATTTTGGTGATATTTTCTGTATACAGGATCTTTAGAAAAGTAATCTAAAGTATCGTGCATCCAACCCATCATCCATTTCATTCCAAAACCTAAACCACCCAAAAACACAGGTTTTGATACGCCTGGGAATGCTGTAGATTCTTCAGCAATGGTCTGTACATCTGGAAACGATGCGTATATTTCTTGATTTAATTCTTTTAAGAAATCTATAGCAGCTAGATTTTCACGACCACCATAAATATTTGGTTCCCATTCGCCATCTTCACGAGAGTAATCTAAAAATAACATCGATGCTACAGCATCTACACGTAAGCCGTCGGCATGGTATTGATCCATCCAAAAGGCAGCGTTACTTATTAAAAACGATTTTACTTCGTTACGTTCATAATTAAAGATTAAACTTTTCCAGTCTTGGTGATAACCTTTTCTTGGATCTGGATGTTCGTATAAGTTTGAGCCATCAAAAAAGCCTAAACCGTGCGCATCTTCTGGAAAATGCGATGGTACCCAATCTAAAATTATTCCAATATCATTTTGGTGAAGTTTATCTACTAAGTATTTGAATTCTTCGGGATAACCAAATCGAGACGATGGAGCAAAATACCCAGTAAGTTGATAACCCCACGATGGATCGTAAGGGTATTCCATAATAGGCATAAGCTCTACGTGTGTAAAATTCATGTCTTTTACATAGTTTACTAAATCGTCTGCTAGCTCATAGTAAGATAAAAAACGGTCTTCTTCAACCTGTCTTTTCCAAGAACCTAAATGAACTTCGTAAACTGAGTAAGGTGCATCTAAAGCGTTTTTTTTCTTACGCTTTTTCATCCAATCTTTATCTTTCCATTTATAAGAATCGTCCCAAACAATAGAAGCTGTTTTTGGAGGATGCTCACAACGGCGTGCATATGGATCGGCCTTTTCGGTTTTTATATCGTTATTATTACTCTGTATTTTATATTTGTAGGCGTTACCTTTAGTAACAAGCGGAATAAAACCTTCCCAAATACCACTAGAATCCCAACGTACATTTAATTGATGCTCGCCTTCCATCCAGAAGTTAAAATCGCCTATTACAGACACTTGTTTTGCTGTGGGTGCCCAAACGGCAAAATACGTACCTTCAATACCATCTACGGTTACTAAATGTGACCCCATTTTTTCGTAAAGTCTGTAATGTTTTCCGGCTTTAAAAAGGTTTATGTCGAATTCTGTAAATAAACTATACGGTTTTACTTGTGCCATAAAATTATGTTGTTAATTCCTGTTTAAAGGAAAATTATGTCGTTTTTTAATATGGGATTTAAACCCTTAAGTTTTACTTGTTAATCTTGAAAATGTGAAAAGGCATAGTAGGGTGTAACTCTACGTAATTCCATTCATTATGCCAATTATAACGGCTATCGGTAATTAAATCGTGCATTTCTAGATTGTGTCCGGCATGCACCGCTAAATCTTGCAACGGCACTTGTATATTAGCTTGTTGCGAGTTGTGTGGATCTAAACTAATAACTACTAAAACCTCATTAGTTCTATCATCGTTCCATTTATAGAAAGCTATTAAATTATCATTCTGTATGTTACAGAATTTAATATTATTAGTTTGCTGTAAGGCTTCGTTATGGTTTCTAATAAAGTTGATTTTCGAAATTATAGTGGTTAGCTTGTTTTTATGCTCCCAATCGTAATGTGTTATTTGGAATTTTTCAGAATTTAAATATTCTTCTTTTCCTAATAAAGAATCGGAAAGCATGTATTCGAAAACCGGACCGTAAATACCAATACTAGAACTTAAAGTAGCAGCAAGTGCGTAACGCTGAATATGTTTAGATTCGTTAGCGCCTTGTAAATGATATGGGTTAATATCTGGCGTGTTTGGCCAAAAGTTAGGTTGCATATATTCTTTTAATTCGCTTTGCGTGAGCTCTTCTACGTATTCGGTAATTTCGTGTTTACTTTCACGCCATGTAAAATAGGTGTACGATTGTGTGTAACCTTGTTTAGCAAGCTGTTTCATAACTTTTGGAGCGGTAAAAGCTTCGGCTAAAAAGATAACATCGGGATGTTTTGCTTTTACTTCAGAAATAATCCAATTCCAGAAATAGAAAGGTTTAGTGTGTGGGTTATCAACTCTAAAAATGTGAATACCACAATCTATCCAATATAGCATAACATCTAAACACTCGTTCCAAAGGGCTTTATAGTCTTCACTTTCCCAGTAAATAGGAAGAATGTCTTGATATTTTTTTGGTGGATTTTCAGCATATTGAACGGTACCATCTGGTCGCCATTTAAACCATTTTGGATGATCTTTTACCCAAGGATGATCTGGTGCGGCTTGTAAGGCGTAATCCATAGCTATTTCAAGATTATTATCTTTTGCCGTTTGGATAAGTGCTTTAAAGTCGTCGATATTACCTAACTGAGGATGAATATCTTTGTGTCCGCCATACTGTGAGCCAACGCCCCATGTAGAACCTACATCGCCTTCTTTGGCTTCTGTAGTATTGTTTTTTCCTTTACGGTTAACTTCCCCAATAGGATGTATTGGTGGTAAATATACCACATCGAAGCCCATGTTTTTCACTCTCGGTAATAGTCGAGCACAATCGTTAAAAGTTCCGTGAACACCTTCGTGTTCGGAGGCCGAACGTGGAAAAAACTCGTACCATGTACTAAATCTCGCTTTCTTTCTATCTACATACGCTTGGTATGTTTTGGAAGTGTTTGCAAGTATTTTAGTTGGGTTTTGGAAGAAAATAGTGTAAAGTCTTTCTTTTACTGCTTCGGAAATGGCTTCGCCATAATTATTTTCATCTTTAAAAATTTGCTGTAAATGCTCTAAATATTGTTTGTCTTCAGCGTTTACTTTATTTAAAAGCGGTTCGATATATTCGGCACCTTCTAATAATTCTGAAACCACGTGTTGGCCATCGTTTATTTTGCGAATTAAACCGTATCTCCAGTTTAAAGCATAATCTACCCAAGCTTCTACTTTATAGTTATAAAACCCTTGTTTTTGTACACTGAAGGATCCTTTCCACTCATCGTTAGAAGTAAGCACCATTCGAGTTTCTTGCCATGTTTTATCGTTTTCGTGTTTGTAAAGTATGGAAGCTCCTAAAACATCATGACCATCGGCCATAATATGTGCATCTACATTTACAATTTCATTTACTACACGTTTAATATAAAAGTCGCCACCGTTTACAGTTGGTGAAACATAATCAATTACAACTCTTTTTTGATTTTGCATTGTTTGCTTAGTTATGTATGGTAATCAATATTTTTTTATTCAGATTCCTCCAGCAGTTAAATAAGGCTTAACTGTTAGAGGAATTTGATATTTTTATTTTGGTTAAATCACGTATCCTGAAGGAATGGTTGCCCCATTTTTAACGACAACAATACCATCTTTAATAAAATACATATCTGTTTCTTTATCTTCTAAATGTTTACCACCGTTAATACGGACATCATCTCCAATACGGCAGTTTTTATCTAAAATACAGTTTTTTATAAAGCAGCGTTCTCCAATACCTATAAGTACTTTAATGTGATGGTTTTCAATTTCTTCTAAAGTCTCATAATAATCATTACCCATCATATAGGTATTTATTACTGTAGATTCTTTACCAATTCTAGATCGAATACCAATTACGGATTTTTCAATTTTTGCAGCACCAATAATACAACCTTCTGAAACAACAGCTCTGTCTAAAACAGTACCTGCTATTTTTGTGGTTGGTAGCATTCTAGCATGCGTGTAAATACGTTTTTTTTCATCGTATAAATCAAACTGAGGAATATCGTCGGTTAAGCCTAAGTTCGCTTCGAAGAATGAGTCTATATTTCCAATATCTGTCCAGTACCCTTCATATTGGTAACTTAAAGTTTTATGATCACCAATAGATTGTGGAATAATTTCTTTACCAAAATCGATGGTATCGGGATTTTCCATGAGTTTAATAAGTAAATCTTTATTAAATACATAGATACCCATAGAAGCTAGGTAATTACGGCCTTGGCCTTTCATTTCATCACTTACTTCCGATGTCCAATCTGGTAATAATTCCGCATCTGGTTTTTCTATAAAAGATGTAATAATATGTTCATCATTTGCTTTTAAAATACCAAAAGAAGTGGCGTCTTTAGCATTAACGGGAATGGTTGCGATAGAAATTTCTGCATTGGCAGCTTCGTGAGCTTCAATCATTTTATCGTAATCCATTTGGTATAATTGATCGCCCGAAAGGATTAATGCATATTCAAAATCGTGACTTAAAAAATGATGCATACTTTGTCTAACCGCATCGGCAGTACCTTGAAACCAGGTTTTGCTTTCTGGAGTTTGCTCTGCTGCTAATACATCAACAAAAGCACTACTAAAAAAACTAAAGTGATATGTGTTTTTTATATGCTTATTTAATGATGCCGAATTGAATTGTGTTAACACAAAAATTCGTTTTATATCGGCGTTTATACAGTTAGAGATTGGGATATCAACTAATCTATATTTTCCCGCAATAGGCACGGCTGGTTTAGATCTTCTATCTGTTAGAGGGTAAAGTCTGGATCCTTGTCCACCACCTAAAACAATGGCTAAAACTTTGTTGTTTATCATATTTTTAGTTTTTTAGTGCTTAGTTGTTAGTTATATTATTGATTCGTATAGTATTTCTACTTGTTTTGCAATGGCTACCCAGTCAAAATAATCTTCAACACGTTTTCTGCCATTTTTTGCCATGGTTTCTCTTAAGTTTTTATCGTTGATAACTTGGTTAATACCTTGTGCTAAATCTCTCGAGAATTTATCGGGGTCAATAGGTTCAAAAGGCGCTTCGGTTTGTTGTTCTAACGGAATTAAAAGTCCGGTTTCACCATGTACAACCACTTCTTTAATACCACCAACAGCGCTTGCTACAACGGCAGTGTTACAAGCCATAGCTTCAATGTTTATAATACCAAAAGGCTCGTAAATAGACGGGCAACAGAATACAGCAGCATGAGAATATAGCTGAATAATTTCTTCTTTAGTTACCATTTTATCAATCCAAATTACGTTTTCACGTGTTTTTTTAACTGCGTTTACGGCGTTTTTCATTTCTTCACCAATTTCTGGTGTATCTGGTGCGCCTGCACATAGTACAATTTGAGTATCTGGATCTATATATTTTATGGCGTTTACTAAGTGTATAATTCCTTTTTGGCGTGTAATTCTACCAACAAAAAGTACATAGGGTTTAGTTTTATCAACACCGTAAGCATCTAAGGTTGCTGTTTCACTTGTTTCTATGTATTGTTCTAGGTTAATACCATTGTAGATAACGTGTACTTTACTTTCGTCTACATCAAAATGTTTAAGAACATCTTCTTTGGTTTCTTTTGAGACTGCTATAAGAGCATCGGCCATTTCAATAGCCGTTTTTTCTACCCAAGAAGAGGCATCGTAACCGCGACCTAATTGTTCGCGTTTCCATGGGCGTAAAGGCTCTAAGGAGTGTGTGGTGATCACTAATGGTGTACCGTAACAAAGTTTTGCTATAATACCGGCAAAATGAGCATACCAAGTATGGCAATGCACAACATCGGCATCAATAGGCTCTGTGTTCATTTGTATACCGGTGCTTAATGTTTTAAATACCGATTTTAATTTATCGTCTGCACCATCAAAAATAGGGTTATCAAACGGGTAACCTTTTACACTTAAACTATCCGATTTCGAGTCTTGGTCTCCAAAACATCGAACATCGATTTTCATTAATTTGGACAGCTCATCGGCCAAATATTCAACATGTACGCCGGCTCCTCCGTAAACATACGGTGGAAATTCTCTTGTGTAAAAAAGTGCTTTCATTTAGTTGTTTTTGTTTTATAGGGTCGTTAGAGACATTTATTTCAAAACGGTTTGGAGCAGTTGTATTTTGAATATTTAAATGTATCATGAATAGGAATATCAATATAACTTGTTTAGTATCACAATAAAAGTAAAAACAATTTGTGTAATTGTTTCTTTTTTTTCTTACAATTTTAAAAAAATATAAACATCACTTTTATATGCTATGTTTTGTTGTAAAAGAAACAAAACAATGCCTGAATTTTGAAAAATTGTTAGTAATTATTAATGTGAAAAAATATTAATCAATTGGAACATTTTCTCAGAAAAACACAGTGTTGTTAAGTGTTTTTGCAAGTTTAATTATTATTAATACTTCCTATGTTATAAACATACAAAATAATTGTTAACAAATTTGACTGAATTTTATTTTTAAAGAAAAATAGGTGTTATCGAGTTTAATCGAATTATTCAATAATTAATTTTACTTAAACACCAAAAAGCTTGAAGAATAGTGATTGTTTTTCTTTAGTATTGAAGGAAAAAAAGGACAGCCGTATATTAGGCGATAAAATTCATGGAATTAGTGGCGTGTGTGATTGTAAATAACTGGGAGTTATGCTTTGAAGGCAAAAACAATTCAACTTTAAATAATACCAATTCAACCTTTTTTTATCCCATTTGATATTATTGTATTTTTTATTCCATCCATTTTTATTCAAATTTGTTATATCAAAAAATCGAACAGTTATGAATACAATTATTAAAACGCTCATTATTTTTTTTATAAGTATAGTTTCGGCTTATGCTCAAAACGATATTTCTGGTCATATTTTAGATGATAGTAAAAAGCCCTTAGAGTTTGCTAATGTTATACTACATAATGCAATTTCAAAAGAAACTGTTACAGGCGTTATTTCTTCCGAAGAAGGATTCTATAAATTTGAAAATATTGAAAACGGCAATTACTATCTCGAAATTTCGGTATTAGGTTTTAAAATGAAACGATCTAATGCTTTTATGTTAGAAAATAATTCTGAAACTATGGATTTTATCTTAACTGAAGATGTTTTAGATGAAATTGTAATTACCCATAAACGCCCTGTAATTAGGCAAACGGCCGAGAAATTGATTATAGATTTGGAACAATCAGAAATGGTAAATTCTAACTTACAAGATGTTATGCGTGGCGTGCCAGGAATTATTGTAACCAATAATGGTATTAGTTATGCTGGGCAAAGTAATATTAGAATTTTGATAAACGGAAAAACTACCGATTATATGGATATGGATACGCTGTTACGTGATATGCCTGCCGATAATATAGCTAAAGTAGAGCTGGTAGAGCAGCCAGGTGCAGAGTTTGATGCTACAGGGTCTGGGCCAATTATTAATATTATTTTAAAGAAAAACGTAAAATTAGGTACACATGGTAGTGTGTCTACTTGGGTTGGTGAAGATGAAGGCTTTGAGCATGGTACAAGTGCATCTATTGCTAGTTATAAAAACAAGTTAAATTGGCAAGCTAGTACAGGCTATTCGAGCCCGACATGGCGTGAAGATTTGTTTATTAATAGAAGCGTTGGAGACGAAAACTACAACCAAGCAACTATTGAACCTTATAATCCTAAAACGTTTAGAATTAGTGGTAGTATTGATTATTACATTAATGATAAACATTCTATTGGTTTTGGAGTTAAAAACAGTAATACAAATTCTGATAGAGTTGCAAACAGTGCAAATATTATAACAACAGCGAGCACTACAGATTTTTTGTATTCTGAAAATAGTTTTAATCGTGACCAAAAAGTATTTAATATCAATCCGTATTATGAGTTTAAAACGGAAGGACATAAGCTTACAGCCGATTTTAATTATGTAGATTATAAAAACGATAATAGAAACACATTGGCATCTGTAGACGGTAGTACTATTGCTTACATAAACCAAAGGTATTTACAAGACGGAAATTACCAAATTAAAACCTATAAGAGTGATTATGTTCGTACGCTTTCCGAAGATTTTAAACTAAGTGTTGGTGCAAAATATTCTCAGGTAAATACAGATAGCGATTTGCAATCTTTTAGTGAAAATGAAGATGGTGATTTTGAGTTTAATAACGCAGCAAGCAATATTTTTTTGGTAGATGAAAACATTTTTGCTCTCTATTCTAAAATTAACATCACAGAAGGTAAATGGTCTTTTTCTGGTGGTTTACGCTTTGAGGATAGCAATACAAAAGGGACATCTAGCAGTGATAATGAAACACGAGAACGGAAAATTTCTAAGCTTTTCCCAAGTGCGGCATTAAGCAGAAAAATAAATAAAAATTTAGCAGCAAGTCTAGCTTATAGCTACCGTATTAGCAGGCCTAGTTATAATACTTTAAACTCTTTTGTTACGTATTACGATCCATTATCGTCAGATGTTGGTAACGAAAATTTAAAACCATCGTTCACTAATAAATATCAATTTAATTTAACCTTCGATGGGCAACCATTTTTTGCAATAGCTTACAGCGAAACTAAAGATGATATGTTTCAGTTTGTTTCTCAAGATAATGAAACTGCACAAATAGAGCGTACAACTATTAATTTAAGCGATAGTAAAAACTGGAATTTTAGACTATTTGGTCCTTTAAGTTTTATAAATAACGTAGAAGGATATACGGGAATAATTGTGAGTCAAAATAAATTTGGATCTACCACTAATAATTTAAATTTAGAAAAATGGAGCTTAATTTGGTTTACTCAAGCTAGTTACGAGCTGCCATGGAAAATTAATGCAGAGGTTAGTGGAAACTACGGAACAGGCGCCTTAGAAGGAGGTCTTGATACCGATTGGTTTGCCGATTTAAATTTTTCTTTAGGTAAAAAGTTTTTAGACGATAAACTAAAAGTAAATTTAGCGCTTAGTAAAATTTTAAATAGAGGGTTTGTTGGGGTTATTGATTATAATGGCTTGTATGCAGAAGTAGAGAGTAATCAATCTAGGCAAAATATTCAATTAAGATTATCGTATAGTTTTGGGTCTAAATTTGGAAAAAAGACAAGTAGAAGAAACGCTTCTGAAGATGAAGAAAACAGAATTAATGATAATAATTAATATGTTTGTATAACTATGAATAAAAAAATAAATAGAACCGATTTTCTAATTTTAGGCGTTTATTTTTTGGTGTCGTTTATTATTCAAGGCAAGTATTATATTGAGCGTGATGCGTTGCTGAGAGAATATTTAATCGATTTTCCTGTCGAGACTATAAGTGTTACAAGTGTTATTTTTTTATTTACATTTTGGTTAATACCAAAAGTAGTTGTTCAAAAAAAATACGCTTTGTTTATAATTTACGGCGTTTTAATTTTACTTATTATTTCTGGAATCGATTATACTATAGGCTTTTGGACAGGAGCTAACGATTGGGCAAAGTTCCCTAAGGGTATCGATTTTGTTTTACAAATGATTAGTTTAGGAACTCAGCAATCGGCCTTTCCATTTGCATTATTTTTAACTAAAAAGTTTTATGAAGGGCAAACCGAATATTTAAAAATTGAAAAACAACAAAAAGAAAACGAGCTTAAATTGCTCCGTTCACAAATAGATCCGCATTTTTTGTTCAATAATTTAAATACCCTAGATGCACTTATTGATCGTGATACAGTAAAAGCTAAAGAGTATATTAATAGGTTGTCGCTTATTTACAGGTATTTAATAAAAACCAAAGATGCTGAGGTCATGGAGTTATCTGAAGAAATTGAACTAGCCGAAAATTATATGTTTTTAATTAAAACACGTTTTGCAACAGATTACGATTTTAAAATAGAAAAGAAAATTGATATTGAAGATAAGTTTATACCAACAGGAGCAATACAAACATTACTAGAAAATGTAGTGAAACATAATAAACCCGTTGACGGTAGTGCTATAAAAACGGTAATTTATATTGATGAAAATGAATTAACGGTTGTTAATACGAAGTCTAATATTATATCTAAGAACGAATCGTTTGGAACGGGTTTAGAGAACTTGAAAACACGATATAAATTCTTATCAGATAAAGAAGTTGTTATTGTTGATACAGAAGAAGAATTTAAAATAGCAATCCCGATTATTAATTTAGTTGAAGAAAATTGAAAATAGTATGAAGATTTTAATTTTAGAAGACGAAATACCAGCATACCAAAAGTTGCTATCCTTTGTAAACGATTATTTTGAAGATGAAATCCCTCACGATTGGGCACGCTCTATAAGTGAAGGAAAATCGATGTTGAAGAATAATACTTACGATTTTATTCTATCGGATATTCAGCTGTTAGACGGGCTTTCTTTCGATTTGTTTAATGATGTTTCCATAAATACGCCTATTATCTTCTGTTCTGCTCACGATGATTATTTATTTCAAGCTTTTAACACCAATGGTATTGCTTATATCTTAAAACCATACACGCAGTTGGATTTTAAAAGAGCTATAGAGAAATACCAGTGTTTATTTAAACAAGGGCATTACACGGCATTAAATCAAGAAACAATAAGCGAACTAAAGTCAGCTTTAAAAGAAGAGCACACCAGTTATAAAAAACGATTTGTTATTAAGAAATCTAAGGGCATTCAGTTATTAAGTGTTTCAGAAATAGTAAAAATAGAAGCCTCTGGCGATTTCTGCATGGCAACCGATTTAAAAGGGAAACGCCATACTATTTCTCAAAATTTAGGAGCTATTCACAGTCAATTACATCCCAGCAAATTTTTTAAAATAAATAGGAGTGAAATTATAAGTATCGATGGTATCGAAAATATAGAAAGTCATTTTAAAAACCGTTTACTAATTACAGTAACAGGAATTAAAGAAAAAGTGATGACGAGTTCGTCAACAACTTCCGATTTTAGAAAATGGTTAGAGCAGTAAATGTTTATTAAAATAGAGGAGTTAAGTCTTCTATGTTTTCTTCTCTCTTTTTGAAATTTTCTTTCAATAACTCAATATTTCTATACCATTCAATCATAGTATTGATATCATGGTATTTACTAATATGGGTTGGCATGTACTCCTTAATAGTATTATAGTTTTTGTCTACAATATTATTAAAATTATCAGATGAAAGCACCTTACTGTCTACAATTGATTGATACCTTTTATTAAATTGATTTTTAAAATCAGTATCTTCATATAAGATATTGAAAAGGTCTGTAATAGGATTTTTTATAGCGTCTTTAGCTGAGTATTTTGTAGGACTTTTTATGAATTCTAAAGGGTGTTCGTCCGTTTTTCGAGTATTAGCCCAGTCTAGATCATAAGTAATGAATCTAAAAGGTTTATCGTCAACAGCATAAAATCTAACATTGTTATAAGGCCAATCTACGTTTGATATATAAGTGTTGAAAATTATGTAGTCAATGAAATTGTTGATATCAACGTTTTCTTTTAGATATTGAATATTTTTGTTTTCAATAGCCTCAATGAAATCATCGATACGGTCAAAATCACCATCTTTTTTTTCGATTTCACTTGGGTAGTTAATTTTTGCTAATGTTATTGCTTTCTTTTTAACATCATTTAATCTAGAAATACCATTGGTATTGCCTTCTGTTCTTAGATTCATTATTCCTGAAAAACTATTATTTATAAAAACAATAGCTGGTTCGTAGTATGTTAAATCGAGATCTAAATCTGCATTAATGGCTAGTTGAGTGTATGATATGTCTTTTAATAAGGTTTCTTTAAAATCATTTCCGGAATTTCGTAATCGAAAAGATTTTATCTTTTCGATAGAATGATGAGAAAGCACATAATCTGGATTTATTAAAACGTTGTTTTTGTTTTCAAAAGTATCGTCAAATTTAAGACCTAAAGACTTTAGTTCAAAAGTTGCAGATTCTGTGCCTTTTATTTCAAGTTCGATTAACTCGTCAGAAATTAAAAGCTCGTTATTTCTATATAGGTTTAAAAAGGCTTCAATTTCAATACCATCATTATAATTTAAGTACATGTTATTGAATTCTTCTTGATTTACCGAAATATTTAAAACAGGGAAATCTGTGTCGAAATCAGAAATAGATGCTTCATCTGCTTTAATAAAGTCTCCTTTTAAATCTTCATTAAATTTTGAACAATTCAGTAATAATAGGGGTAAAATAAAAAAGAAAGTATAAGATGTTTTCATGCACTAAAATATTTTATAGGAAATACCTACTGAGACATCAAAGTTTGGTTGATTTATTAAGTATAAATCAGGAGTATTCGATAGGTTTTGTTTGGCTATTAGAAGCAGATTAAAGTTGCTGTTTAATATATAAGTTCCTTTTAATAGAAGCGAAGTTCTAATGTTGTGGTTTGCCCTAAAATCAAAATCATCAAAACTTTTATTGTTTGATAAGGCTGCACCTATGCCAATACTAGTTTTATTAAATAGAGGATAGCTAATTATAAAAGGTACATTTAAGTGTAAACTAGTAGACTTAAAATTAGAAACGCCAACATCTCCTGAGCTAAAATACCATTGCGCACCTATTCCTGTTTCTGCAAATAGTTTTTTATAAAGATTGAATTGATAGTTAGCATTTACTTGAGTTGTAAATACATTGTAATTCTCAACACTTTCATTTACAAGTGTTAGGTTTTTGTTAAACCCAACACCTGTTAGAATCTCTGCAGAAAAGTGTTTTTGAGCATAATTATTTTGAAAAAGAATTAAAGCGAAAGCTAAAAAAACGATTTTTTTCATTTTAAAAATTATAAAAATGTTTTAATCATTCAACTTTAAAACAGCCATAAACGCTTGCTGAGGTATTTCTACATTACCTACTTGGCGCATACGTTTTTTACCTTTTTTCTGCTTTTCAAGTAGTTTTCTTTTACGAGAAATATCACCACCATAACATTTTGCTGTTACATCTTTTCTAAGGGCTTTAATTGTTTCTCTCGAAATAATTTTTGCACCAATAGCCGCCTGAATTGGAATATCGAATTGTTGACGTGGAATTAATTCTTTTAATTTCTCACACATTTTCTTACCAATATTCTGTGCGTTATCGGCGTGAATTAAGGCAGAAAGCGCATCAACAGTAAGTGCATTTAATAAAATATCTAAACGTACTAATTTTGATTCTTTCATTCCGATAGGATGGTAATCGAAAGAAGCATACCCTTTGGAAACTGTTTTTAAACGATCGTAAAAATCGAATACAATTTCTGCAAGAGGCATTTCAAAAGTTAACTCAACACGTTCCGGTGTTAAATACGTTTGATTAAGAACGATACCACGTTTTTCAATACAAAGAGACATCACATTACCAACAAAATCAGATTTTGTAATAATAGTAGCCTTAATATAAGGTTCCTCAACACGATTTACTGTAGTAGGTTCCGGTAAATCCGACGGGTTATTTACAATAAAGGCTTCGTTCGGGTTTTTGTTTGTATAAGCATGGTAAGATACATTGGGAACAGTAGTAATTACCGTCATATCGAACTCGCGTTCTAAACGTTCTTGTATAATTTCCATGTGTAACATTCCTAAGAATCCACAACGGAAACCAAAACCTAAAGCCGCAGAACTTTCTGGAGCAAACACTAACGAGGCATCGTTAAGTTGTAGCTTTTCCATAGAGTTTCTAAGCTCTTCGTAATCTTCAGTATCTACAGGATAAATACCAGCAAATACCATTGGTTTTACATCTTCAAAGCCTTCTACAATATTTGTAGTTGGGTTAGCAAAATCGGTAATAGTATCACCAACTTTTACTTCCTTAGCGGTTTTAATACCTGTAATTAAGTAACCTACATCTCCAGTTTTTACGCTTTTTTTAGCAACTTGAGTTAGTTTTAAAGTTCCAACTTCGTCTGCATAATATTCTTTATCTGTAGCAACAAATTTAATTTTTTGTCCCTTTTTTATTTCACCATTAAAAACTCTAAAATACGTTTCAATACCTCTAAAAGTATTGTAAACCGAGTCGAAAATTAAGGCTTGTAAAGGTGCATCAGGATCTCCTTTTGGAGCAGGAACACGATCGATAATAGCTTTTAAAATATTCTCGACACCAAAACCTGTTTTTCCACTGGCGTGAATAACTTCTTCTGGATCGCAACCTAATAAATCTACAATATCATCGGTAACCTCCTCTGGGTTTGCACTTGGTAAATCTACTTTATTTAACACCGGAATAATTTCTAAATCATTCTCTAAAGCTAAGTATAAGTTAGAAATAGTTTGTGCTTGTATACTTTGTGCGGCATCTACAATTAGAAGCGCACCCTCGCAGGCAGCAATAGATCTAGAAACCTCATAAGAGAAATCTACGTGGCCAGGAGTATCAATTAAATTTAATATATATTTTTCACCATCTAACTCATAATCCATTTGGATGGCGTGCGATTTTATGGTAATACCACGTTCGCGCTCCAAATCCATACTATCAAGTAGTTGGGCTTGTTGCTCTCTAGCTGTTACAGAGCCTGTAAAATCTAACAAACGGTCGGCAAGTGTGCTTTTTCCGTGGTCAATATGTGCAATAATGCAAAAGTTTCTAATGTTCTTCATAATCAACAGTCTTCAAAAAATCGAAGATTTGCCAAAGATAGCTGTTTTCATTGAGTTTTACGATTAGACTTTTTAGGTTTCTTACATTGTTTTGATTTCAATTTGATATGAAGTAAAAATTAATCATCACTTTCGTGTGCTTTTAAATCTTCAGTTAAATCTAATTTCCTAAAAGAAGGAGAAGCTAAACCTGTGGCAACCACAGTAATTAATGTCATGGTACCTCCAAAAACCACAGCAGTAACGGCACCGAAAAATTTCGCGGTAACGCCACTTTCAAAAGCGCCTAACTCGTTTGAAGATCCTACAAACATAGAGTTTACTGAGGATACACGACCACGCATATGGTCGGGTGTTTTTATCTGAAAAATGGTTTGTCTAATCACCATAGACACACCATCTGTCATGCCGCTAAAGAATAAGGCTATTGCTGAAACCCAAAATATATTAGATAACCCGAATACAATAATACAGACTCCAAAACCGAAAATAGCGACTAATAATTTCATGCCTGCATTTTTACTTATCGGAATATATGCTGTAATCAACATAGTAATGAAAGCGCCAACGGCTGGTGCGGCACGTAATACGCCAAAACCTTCGCTTCCTACTTTTAAAATGTCTTGTGCAAAAACAGGAAGTAGTGCAATGGCTCCACCAAAAAGTACGGCAACCATATCTAAAGTCATGGCACCTAAAATAGCTTTAGTTTTAAATACAAAACGCACACCTTCTTTTAAGCTGTCTATTACAGGTTCTCCTATTTTAGGGTTTAAAATAGGTTTGCGTTTTATTTGTAATAAGATAAAAAAGGACATAAGAATGAGTCCGAATATGATGCATAGCGACCAATGTACTCCAATCCAACCGATGGTGAAACCTCCTAGAGCAGGGCCTAAAACACCTGCCATTTGCCAAGTTGAACTGTTCCATGTAGCGGCGTTAGGATATACTTTTTTAGGAACAATTAAAGCTACAAGAGAAAAGATCGTAGGTCCAAAAAAGGAACGTAAAAAGCCCCCAAAGAAGACTAAGGCGTAAATGGAATATAAAATGCTTTTAGAACCCCAATCTCCAACAATTTTATCCCAAGTGAGCATAAATAATCCAAAACTAATTAGAGAAAAAGCAGCAATACAAGTGGCTAAGAGATTTCGTTTTTCTTTTTGATCTACAATATGTCCTGCAAAAAGCGCCATGGTAAAGGCCGGTATAATTTCCATTAAACCAATAATACCAAGAGATAAAGGATCTTTTGTAAGGCTGTAAACTTGCCACTCAATAACAATAAATTGCATAGACCAACCAAAAACAAGTAGAAAGCGGACTAATAAAAATATATTGAATTCTTTAATGCGCAGTGCTGCGTAGGGATCAGTTTTTGCCATGATTACCTTCCTGCGAAGACAGGAGTTTTAGTTTTAACTTGCAATAATAGTAACTATTAAGGTTTTAAGCCTTAATATCACGTATTTTCATTTGTAAGCTTATATTACCTTGCCATTCGTTTTCGTCTATAGAATAAACAGCTTTAAATGGCTTGCCGTTTGAAATAATTTCAAACTTATCTGCCATACTAAAACCAATACCAACAACATTTATAGATGTGCCGGCTTGCGTAGCTGTTAATCTTAAATGAGTTTGATCTGCACCAACTGGTTTTCCGTAGCCTGTATCAATTAGGTTTTCGGTTAAAAAAACAGGTGTCATATTACTGGGGCCGTAAGGAGCAAATTGTTTTAAAATTCTATTAAATTTAGGCGTAATGTTGTCTAAATCTATTTCTAAATCTATTTTTATTTCGGGTGTAAGTAAGTTTCTATCTATAGTTTTAGAAACCTTGTCTTCAAAAGCTTGTTTAAAGGCTTCGTAGTTTTCTTCTTTTAATGTTAATCCTGCCGCGTATTTGTGTCCGCCAAATTGTTCAATATGTTCGGCGCAAGCTTCCAAGGCATTGTAAACATCAAAACCTTTTACCGAACGTGCCGAAGCTGCTAAAAACTCACCACTTTTAGTGAAAACCAAAGTTGGTCTATGGTAGGTTTCGGTTAATCTAGAAGCTACAATACCAATAACGCCTTTATGCCAATCTTTATCGTAAACAACTGTGGTTAGGCGGTCTTGTTCTTTATTTTTTTCAATTTGGACAAGTGCTTCTTCTGTTATTCTTTTATCTGTTTCGCGACGCTCAAGATTGTAATCGTTAATTTCTGCGGCATATTTAGTCGCTAACTCATCATCTTCCTCGGTTAATAAGGTTACCGCATAATTACCATGTTTCATACGGCCAGCAGCATTGATACGTGGTGCTACAATAAATACAACATCGGTTATGGTTAGTTCTGTTTTTTCTACTTGCGCTAAAATGGCTTTAATTCCTGGTCGAGGATTGGTGTTAATAACTTGTAAACCAAAATAAGCAAGAACACGGTTTTCACCATCTATAGGAACAATATCTGCTCCAATAGCCGTGGCTACTAAATCTAAATATTCGGTTAAATCTTCGGCTGTTTTTCCTTCTTTTGATGCTAAAGCTTCAATAAGTTTAAAGCCTACACCACAGCCACAAAGTTCTTTATATGGATAGTTGCAGTCTTCTCGTTTTGGATCTAAAACGGCTGCTGCATCTGGAATTTTAGCACCTGGTCGGTGGTGGTCGCAGATAATAAAATCTATACCCAATTCTTTGGCGTGTGCCACTTTATCTATGGCTTTAATGCCGCAATCTAAAGCAACTATTAAAGTGAAATTATTTTCTAGTGCAAAGTTTATTCCTTTATAGGATACGCCATAACCTTCATCATACCTGTTTGGGATATACGTGTAAACCAAATTATGTATTGATTTAAGGTAGGTAGACATAAGCGCCACAGAGCTCGTGCCATCTACATCGTAATCACCATAAACCAAAATGTTTTCGTTGTTCGCAATTGCTTTTTCTATACGTGCCACAGCTTTGTCCATATCTTTCATTAAGAATGGATCGTGTAAATCTGTTAAGCTAGGGCGGAAAAAAGTTTTTGCTTCTTCAAAAGTTTTAATACCACGTTGCAAAAGTAATGTTGCTGTGGTAGCGTCTACATTTAATGCTTTCTGCAAAGCTTCAGTTTCTGCTGCCTGTGGTTTTTCTTTTAATGTCCAACGCATTTTGTGTTTCTTTAAGAGGTTTCAAATGTAATTAAAACTTTATACTTTAAAGGGCTTCGTATAAAATACTAACAATTATAGAACCGTATAGCTTATGTAATTTAACTTAGTACTAGCGATTTTTATTGCGTTTATTATACTTGAAAATATTATTTTGAATGAAAGTGTGTTTCGATGGTTAATTCTGAAAATTGACGGAACATTTCCATAACACCACAATACTTTTCAATAGATAAATCGACTGCTTTTTGAAGCTTTTTTTCGTTTAAGTTATTGCCGTAAAAATGAAAGCGCATAGCAACTTTATCGTAATATTTTGGGTGCTCTTCGGTTAGGTTGGCTTCGGTTTCTATTTTAAAATCGTCGACCTCTAATTTCATTTTTTTAATTAAGGATGCTACATCTAACCCAGAGCAACCTGCTAAGCCAGATAACATTAATGCTTTTGGACGGTAACCTTCGCTTTTTCCGCCGTTTTCTTCACCTGCATCTATAAAAAGATTGTGTCCTGATGGGTTTGTGCTTTCAAATCTCATTTCGCCTAACCAGGTTGTAGTAACTAAATTTTTCATTTTTCTTAATTTGTTTGCTCAAAAATAGTATAAATAAAGCTATTTCGCATATTAATGTTGATTATTGAATTTTCATCAAAAAGGAATAAAAAACAAGGATATATCACACTTTACTTTGTTTTTTGGTTAAATTTATCATAACTAATTCAAATCAATTTTAATATGAGAAAAAAAACTACTCTAAATTTTCTTTTTTTCTTCGCAACCACTTTTTCATTATTATTTTCTCAAAATTATAATGTTAAAGGAGTAGTGACTGATGCTTCAGGCATGTCGTTACCGGGTGTGAATATAAAAATTAAAGGAACAAATTCGGGAGCATCAACAAATTTTGATGGACTCTACAATTTAAAAGCAACTCATGGCGATATTCTAGTATTTTCGTTTTTAGGTTTTACAACAAAAGAAGCCGCGGTAACAGGCGAGAAACTCGATGTTACATTAACGGAAGACGCTGGTAACTTGGATGAAGTGGTAATTACTGCTTTTGGTGTGGTTAAAAAACAAAAGTCTTTAGGATATTCTGTTACACAAGTTGATGCTGAAGATGTGAACTTAGTAGGGCAAACTAATGCTTTAGAAGCATTACAAGGTCAAGTTGCGGGTGTGCAAATTAGTAGAACTTCTGGTTCTGCTGGTGGTGGTGTAGATATTTTAATTAGAGGAATAACTTCCGTTAATCCGTCTAGAGATAATCAACCCTTAATAATCGTTGATGGTTTGGCTTTAAATAATGAAACCTTTTCTGGTGAAGTTAGGCCAAGTACAGGGTCTAATTCTGCTAGCAGTTCTGAACAGTTTGCATTTTCTAATCGTGCAGGAGATATAAACCCTCAAGATATAGAGAGTTATAGTGTTTTGAAGGGTGCTGCTGCAACTGCACTTTATGGTGTTAGAGCTTCTAATGGTGCTATTATTATTACAACGAAGAAAGGGAAATTAGGGAAGGCTAAGGTTAATTTTACAGCTTCTACAACTTTTAGAAGTATTGTGAAAACTCCAGATGATCAAACAGAATATAGAGAAGGTTTTTCTAATCTTCCAAGAACTTTATATACTCCAGAAACCGAAACGGGTTTTACAAGGCTAGGTGGTACATCTTTTTATTCTTGGGGACCAAAGTTTAGTGATGATTCTGCTACATTAACCGATGGTACTGTGGTGGATTTAACAGGTGATGCTTATTACAGTCCATATGATTTATTTAAAACAGGAGTAAACACTCAGTTAAACCTTAGTGTTAGTGGAGCAACAGATGTTATGAATTATTTCTTTTCTATGGGAAATAGTAGTGACGAAGGTATTTTACCAAATACAAATTACGACAAAACTAATTTTAGGTTTAAAGCAGGTTATGATGTCTCGGATAAATTTAAAATTAACACATCTGTTTCTTATTCAAACTCTGGAGGTAGTCGTGCTAACGGCGGTGATAAATCGGTAATGAGTGCTTTGTCTTATTATTCGGGTACATTTCCTATAAACGATTATCAAAACAAAGATGGCTCAGAACGTGATTATTCTTTTGGAGTTATTGATAATCCAAGGTATTTAATGGAAACAAGCAGTCTTGTTGATGATGTTAATCGCTGGATTGGAAATGCAACATTTAATTGGGCTCCTAAAGAATGGATGAATGTAACGTATTCTGCTCAGGTTGATAATTATTCAGACAGGCGAAATCGTTATGTTGGACCAGATTTAGATGGAGGTTCACAAGTGGGAGGATTTGTTTTAAATCAAAACATAAATTTCACAGGTTTAGAGTCTAACCTTTTGGTTGCTTTAAATAAAGATTGGTCAGATGATTTTACAACAGATTTAACTCTAGGTCATCAGGTTTCTGATACCAAAAGAATTTATGATGAAGCTCGAGGAGAAGGTTTAAATATTGCAGGTATTAATGAAATTGGAAACACAACTAACTTTTTTATAAGTAATAGTGTCGTGCAATTACGTAATACAGGTGTATTTGGAGAATTAAAAATGGCTTATAAAGATAAGTTGTTTTTAACTTTAACAGGAAGAAACGATTGGTTGTCTACTTTACCTAAAGAGAATAGATCTTTCTTTTATCCGTCGGCAAGTTTAGCTTATGATATCTCTAGTCTTTTTGGTGAGAGTGATGTTTTTTCTTTCGGGAAACTAAGAGCTTCTTGGGCAGAAGTAGGAAAAGGTCCTGGATTTGGACAGGTTGGCCAATATTTTGTGGTAGACGGAGATTTTCCTTTTGGAGGTGTTGGTGGTTATAGAAGAAGCACTGCACTTGGTGATTTGGATATTATTCCCGAAAAAAATCAATCTACAGAGATAGGAGCAGATTTACGTTTTTTTAATAATCGTATTCGTTTAGATTACGCTTATTTTAAAACAAGGGTTTCTGATCAAATATTTAATGTTGGTACAGCTTATTCTTCAGGCTTATCTTATATCACCAGAAATGCAGGAGATTATGAGGTTTATGGTCATGAGTTTTTGTTAAGTGCAGATATTATTAAAAATGAGGATTTTAGATGGAATATGATTCTAAACTGGTCTACAAGTGAGGGAAATGTACTTGATATTCCTGATGATATTGAATCTATCATTTTTGCCGATTCTGGTTTTGCAGGAGTCACTTCAGAAATTAGAGAAGGAGATAAAATGGGTAATCTTTATGGTTACAAATGGCGTTATGAAGATGGTGAACGTTATATAGCCTCAAACGGTTTACCTGTTATCGATTTAGATGAACGTGTTATTGTTGGTAATGCATTTCCAGACTTTATATCATCTGTAAATAATAGTTTTACTTATAAAGGTTTCGGATTTAAATTTGTGTTAGAATATAAAAAAGGAGGAGATCTTTACGATTCTGGAATACGTAATTCCATTAGAAATGGTGTTAGAGGTTTGACTGCCTTCCGTAATGTAGATACCGTTTTAGATGGCGTTATGGACGATGGAAGTGGTGGTTATACAACAAACACGATTGAAACTTATATTGATCAAGATTATTATAGAAGTTCCACGGTTTACAATAGAGCTTCAGAAGTTTTAGTGCAAGATGCTTCTTGGGTTAAGCTTAGAAATATTGGTTTTTCTTATGATTTTGCAGATTCAGTAACACAAAAGCTAAAATTAAATAGACTTAGCTTTAATGTTAGCGCAAGTAATATTCTTGTATGGACACCTTTCGAAGGTTTCGATCCAGAAGGAAATCAATACAGCGCCGGAAGTAATGTTTATGGATTTACAGGCTTAAGTGTCCCGTTAAGTCAGAGTTATTCATTTGGACTTAATGTTGAATTTTAAAAAAAGGAATTATGAGAAAATTTAATATAAAAACTATAATATTATCACTTTTTGTAGCCTCGTTGTTTGGGTGTAGTGATGATTATTTTGATGTAAATACACCATCTAACACAGCATCTTTAGATGAGTTAGGTATGAAGGATTTAATGGCGCCCGTTATCCATAGCACCATGGAGGGGCAACGTTCTGCAGAATTGTCTTTTGGTAATTATACGCAGTACTTTGTATCTACAGGTGGTGGTGCAGCAGGAGAAACTTCTGTAAGTGGGTTATGGTCTCAGGTTTACCTTTATATTTTACCTAATTTAAAGGTTATTAAAGAAAAATCTGTCGAAAACAATGCACCTCATATTGGTGCTATTTCCGATATTTTAATTGCTATTAATTTAGGTATTGCTACAGATAGTTGGGATGATATTCCTTATTCTAAAGCCACAGAAGGTCCAGATTCAAACTTTCCTGCTTTCGATACGCAAGAAGAGATATACACAGAAATTTTTGATTTATTGGATGGAGCTATAACAGCGCTGCAAGGAGCTGATAATTCTGGTTTTACCTTAGGGGCTTCTGATTTAATCTATGGTGGTAATACCGATTTTTGGTTAAGAGCGGCTTACACAATTAAAGCGCGTTACCAATTACACTTAGTCGGTAAAGCAGGCATAACAGCTAACGATGTACTAACAACTATTTCAAATGGATTTACATCTAACGATGATAATTTTGAGATGTTCTACAGTGATACAAACATAAACCCATGGTATTCAGAAGAAATTTTATCTCGATTAACAGGGAATTTAAGCAAAGATATTGCTAGTCAAATTGTAAGCTCAATGAATGGAGATTATTACCCATTTACTGGTACGTTAGAAATAGACCCAAGATTGCCGCTTTTTGCAGAAATAGACGATACCGAAACCGAGTATAAAGGTTATGTTAGTGGAGGCGCAGGAGTTTCTCCAGACGGAACCGATGCAAATACTGGTTTTGCAACCGATGGCTATTATACAAGTATAGATTCTCCTTTACTTTTAATAAGTTATGCAGAAGCTATGTTTATTAAAGCAGAAGCTGCGTTTTTAGTTGGTGGAGGGACAACAACAAGTGTTGGTGCAGACGCCACAGCTTATGCAGCTTATATTGAAGGTGTTGCTGCTAGTTTTGAGATGTTTGATGTTGATGGTGCTGATTATTTAGCCGATGGAGCAATAGCTGTTGGAGAAGCGGGTTTAGCATTACACCATATTATGAAAGAGAAATACATTAATAATTTTTTAAACCCAGAAACATTTGTTGATTTTAGAAGGTATGATTTCTCAGAAGATGTGTTTACTGGTTTAACAATTAGATCTGAAGAAGATAGTGAAGATAGTGACTATTTTGGGGAATGGTTTCGAAGAGCTAATTATCCAACAACTGAATTAAATAGAAATGAAGATAATGTATTAGCGAATCAAGAAACTCCTGTTACACCTGTTTGGTGGGATGAATAGTTTTGGCTATTACTCAATATTTTAAGTTTTATAAAAGGGGTGGCTATACAGTCATCCTTTTTTATTTATACCCATTCAAAACCTCACAAAGTCTGCTAATATCTTCTTCTGTATGGGCTGCACTAATTACAATTCTACTCATTATAGGTGATGTTTCATCGGGATACCTAAAACTAGTTACTATAATGTTATTATTTTCGAGATGTTTATTTAATTGTTCATTAGAAAAGCTAAAAGCAGGATGTGTTTTCATCCACTTAAACCTTTCAAGATTTTCTATATTGTTTATAAAATAATCGATATTATATTTTAGCATTTTTCGTTTCGCATTATAGATGTTTTCTGCGCTAACTATAGTTGCTAAATTAGCTGGAGCAGCAGGACTAGAACCTCCAAAAAATGCCGTGCTTTCTAATTTGTTAATTCTGTACTTAGATCCAAAAATAGCACCAGCTTGAATTCCGAAACCTTTCCCTAAAGAGCAGCAAACTATAAGTTCTTTTGGGTTTAATGTCTCAATAGTTTTAAATACGCCACCACCATTTTCACCAGTAATACCGATGCCATGAGAATCGTCTACCACCAAAATAGTATTAGAAAGTGGTAACGATTTTAAACCTTCAAAATCAGGAAAATTTGTACCATAAAAATCTACAGCATCTAAAAAAACAACAGGGGTTTCTTCTGTTTGGTTTGCTAAATGAAAACTTAAAATGGCTTTTAGCTCTCTATAAGACGGGGTTGATTTATTTTCTGTAATTGATAAATTTAATGCGGCATGTGTATTTGGAGCATAAAAAAAACTGTGCTTTTCAGTGTTTAAACTTTGAGCAATAAGTTGTCCGGCTAAATACCCGGAAGACATGCTAACACAAGCTTCACTGCCAACTAATTTAGATAAATAAGCTTCCGTTTCGTCATATATATTTAGGCGTACATTAGATTTTCGAGACGCACCATAATTTGTTCCATGTTTTCTAATGTTTTCAATAAATATATTTTGAAAATCCACATCGGTTTGTAACCCCAAATAAGAGGTGCCACCAAAATAAAGGTAGTTTTTATCTTCAGTGGAAATGTGGTTAGAGGGAAAGGAATCTAAATTATAAACCATTATTTTAAAGTTACGCCACTGCCCCCTAGAGTTGGGAAAGTAACACTGGCGTCTTCTTTAATAATAACGCCATTTGCAATATCTTCTTTAAGTAGAAGCGCGCCATCCATATCAACATAATCGAGTTGAGGTATAAGTTGGGCAATAGCCGAAATACCAACAGTAGATTCCGTCATGCAACCCACCATAACCTTTACGCCCATGGCTTTACCTTTTTTAATCATGCGCAAAGCAGGTGTTAAACCGCCGCATTTCGTTAGTTTTATATTTATACCGCTAAAGTGTGTTCCGCAGGCTTCAACGTCATTTTCAACAATGCAACTCTCGTCTGCAATAACAGGTAAAACGCAATGTTTCATTACTTTTTTCATACCTTCCCAATCATCAGCTTTTAATGGTTGCTCTAAAAACTCAACACCTAATTCCTTTAAAAGCGGTGCGTTTTTAATAGTTTCATCTGCCGTCCAAGCACAATTAGCATCAATTCTAAAAATAGCATCACTTTCTTCTCTTAATGCTTTTACAATGTTAACATCGTCGTTGGTGCCAAGTTTTATTTTATAGATAGGCCAGGGCATTTCTTTCATTTTGGCTACCATTTTATCAATACTAGCAATACCAATAGTATAGTTGGTTGTTGGATATGTTTCTAAAGTTGTTCCCCAAATATCGTAAAGAGATTTGCCTTTTAGTTTGCCGTATAAATCGTGAGCAGCCAAATCTAAAGCGCAAATAGCGAAATTGGTTAAGCCTTTTTCAACTAAGAATGCATGAAAAGCTTCTGGTGTTGTAAAGTTGAAGTTTTCGATTTCAGCTGAAATCGCGTTAATTTCTGCCATCATGCTTTCAACAGTAATGTTGTAATATGGGTTAGATGTTGCTTCACCATAGCCTGTTTTTCCGTTTAGGGTAAGGCAAGCAATTAAGCTAGGTTGAATGTCGTGAGACTCTCTAGAAATGGTGAATGTATGTTTAAGTTTTAGGTTGTAAGCCTTTAATTGTATTTGCATTTATGAGTTTTTATCGAGAGTGGAGACCTATTATTTTTCGGTTAATGCGTTGCCTTCAAAAGCTAATCCGTCAAAACCGGTTTTCATGAAGTTTCTAATGTTTTGGTGTCCGTCTCCGTTAGGATCTTTTAATACATCTTCAAAATAGTATTGACCAAAACAAGCAAGAGTTTCTTCTTTTGTAAAACCTTCGTTTTTGGCAAAGGCAAATAATTTACAAGAGCCAGAGTTTTCACCTGCAGCATTTGCTAATTCACCATTTGTAAAAGCGGTTGGTGTAAAATTGTATTTTGCTTCAAGAGTGTTTATGGTATCTGAAAAAGCAATGGTTTCCGGTGTGTTTTTTAATGTACTTTTAAATAAATCTAATGTCATTTTTTTATTTCTTTTTTCCTCCAACAATAATTACAATTTCACCTTTTGGTGGCTTGTTGGTATAATGTTCTAATACTTGTTTTGCGGTACCACGAATAGTTTCCTCGTATAGTTTTGTAAGTTCTCGAGAGACAGAAACCTCTCGGTCTTTTCCAAAATACTCACAAAAATGTCCTAACGTCTTAATTAATTTATGCGGACTTTCGTAAAATATCATGGTCCGAGTTTCTTCAGCTAAAAGTAGTAAACGTGTTTGGCGCCCTTTTTTTACTGGTAAAAACCCTTCGAATATAAATTTATCATTGGGTAGTCCAGAATTTACTAATGCAGGAACAAATGCTGTGGCACCCGGTAGGCAATCTACTTCAATACCGTTTTCAATACAAGCGCGAGATAATAGAAAGCCGGGATCGGAAATAGCAGGTGTTCCGGCATCGCTAATTAAAGCTACGGTTGTTCCACTTTTTAATTTCTGAATAATATTCTCAACCGTTTTATGCTCGTTATGCATATGGTGGCTTTGCATGTGGGTCGAAATTTCAAAATGCTTTAAGAGTTTTCCTGAGGTTCGGGTATCTTCTGCTAAAATTAAATCGACATCTTTTAAAACCTCAACAGCTCTAAAGGTGATGTCTTTTAAGTTGCCAATAGGTGTTGGTACTATATAAAGTTTACTCATTATTCAAATTTAGCTTCAATAATTTCCATAAAGCGGGTTTCAAATTCCTCTTTACCGTTCCAGTTATTATAGTCTGGTTTTACCATAGTTTCAATAAAATCCTTGGCATTATTGAAAGAAAGAAAGGTGTTTAATTGGGAAATAACGCGATCGTAATCTTCATTTTGACCATCAAATAAATGTTTAATGAAGGCTATTTTATCATTTAAACCTATTTTTAAACCACCAGATTTAAGTTTATCGTTAAGCGATTTTTTATCATTTAAAACAGCGTTTTCATTTTTCTTTACAGGTTCAAAAATAGGCGTTTCTTCAAAGCCTAGAGTTAGGTCTTCTAAGTTATGTTTTATAATAGGTGTTTTAGGTTCTGCTTTTTCAAACAAATCGTCTACTTGTTGTGTTTCATGCGGCATTTGCGCTACCATGTCTTTAATAGTTTCCATTAAAGGCTCGGTAATGGGCTCGTTTTGGTTATCTTCTAAATTGGTGTAAATCGTGTCGTCATGCTCAATATTATCACTAATTTTATTGTTAAAGGCCGTGTCGAGCATGCTAAAAAACGACGAGTCGTTACCTATACTCGGGATATTATCTTCAAAATTTTCCTGAGCAAACTTTAAAACCGATAGCTTTTCAAACAACTCTTTTGCTTCGGTATGCATTTTAATTACATCTTCTTTACCTTTCAGTTTCAGAATTCTATGAGCTATACTTACAAGTTCAGATTCTAATTTCTTCTTCATTGTTTATAAATTTAAAATTTAAAGGTATTAAGGCGTTTGATTTTTAATAAATTTGCGTCACCTTTATACAAACCAATTTTAGTGTTAAAATTACGAAATGTTTCTTGAAAATACGGTAAATCATAAAGAACAATTTGGATGGATTGAAGTCATATGCGGCTCGATGTTTTCGGGAAAAACCGAAGAACTCATCCGTAGACTTAAACGTGCACAGTTCGCAAGGCAACGCGTTGAGATTTTTAAACCAGCCTTAGATACGCGTTACGACGAGGAAATGGTTGTGTCTCACGACTCTAACGAAATTCGTTCTACACCTGTTCCAGCAGCAGCAAACATCCCTATTTTGGCCGATGGTTGTGATGTGGTTGGTATAGATGAAGCTCAGTTTTTCGATGATGAAATTGTTCGTGTTTGTAACGATTTGGCTAACAAAGGCGTTCGTGTAATTGTTGCCGGATTGGATATGGATTTTAAAGGGAATCCCTTTGGGCCTATGCCAAACTTAATGGCAACAGCCGATTATGTTACTAAAGTTCACGCTGTTTGTACCCGCACAGGGAATTTAGCTCAATACAGTTACCGTAAAGCGAAAAGCGATAGTTTGGTGCTTTTAGGTGAAGTGGAAGAGTACGAACCTTTAAGCAGAGCAGCTTATTACAAAGCTATGGAGCGCGATAAAGTGCGCAATATGCAAGTGAAAGATGAAGAGGAGGTTGAATCTAAAACAAAAGATTCCGATGCTTAAAGCAAGAGAAACTGTGCTTGAAATCGATTTAAAAAAACTAAAACATAATTTTGAGTATTTAAAATCGAGACTTAATAACGATACGCTATTTTTAGCCGTTGTTAAAGCGTTTGCTTATGGTAATGAAGCTTCTAAAATCGCAAATTATTTAGAAACTATTGGGGCCGATTATTTTGCTGTAGCTTATATAGATGAAGGTGTGGCATTACGAAAAGCAGGGATAACAAAGCCTATTTTGGTACTGCATCCGCAAACGGTAAATTTCAAAGTTTTACTAGAAAATAATTTAGAACCTAGTATTTACAATTTAAAAATACTTAAAGAATTTATTGAAATCGCTTCCGCGGAAAAAAAACAAAACTATCCTATTCACGTCAAGTTTAATACGGGTTTAAATAGATTAGGGTTTTGGCAAGGCGATGTAGAAACTATTCATAATACTATAGGTGAAACCAAAGTTATTCATGTAAAATCTATCTTTTCGCATTTAGCGGCTAGTGAAGATTTGGAAGAGAAAGCGTTCACGCTAAATCAAATAGAAGCTTTTAAAGATATTGCCACTAATTTTGAAGACATGTTTGGCTACAAGCCTATGCTTCATATTTGTAATACTTCAGGAATTTTAAATTATCCAGAAGCGCAGTTTAATATGGTACGTAGCGGTATAGGCTTATACGGTTTTGGAAATTCCGAAGAAGAAAATGTAAACTTTGAACCTATTGCAACCTTAAAAACAGTGATTTCGCAAACCCATGAATTAAAAAAAGGCGAAACAGTTGGTTATAATCGAGCGTTTAAAAGCGAATCGGTTTTAAAAACCGCAACCTTACCTATTGGTCATGCCGATGGTATTGGTAGAATTTATGGAAACGGGAAAGGTTTTGTTACTATAAACAATAAAAAAGCACCCATAATTGGTAATGTTTGTATGGACATGATTATGGTAGATATTACCGATATAGATTGTAGTGAGGGTGATGAGGTTATTGTTTTTGATGCTAATTCTACGGCAGAAACCTTAGCGCAAACGGCAAACACTATTTCTTATGAGCTGATTACGAGTATCTCACAGCGCGTAAAGCGAGAAATTATCTCAGGTTAAATATTTTGTTTCAATTTATTTTGTGACTTTTTAACTATATTGTGGTCTAAATAATTATTAACCAAGAATTATAAAATTTAAAATTATGCTTAAAGAATTTAAAGAGTTTATTACAGGTGGCAACGTTATAGAGTTTGCTGTAGCAGTTATCATGGCAGGAGCTATTGGTGGTGTTGTAAAAGGTTTTGTTGACAATATCGTTATGCCGGTAGTTGGTCACTTTACAGGTGGAACCGATTTTGCTAACATGAAAATTGTATTAACAGAAGCTGCAGTTAATGCTGAAGGTGCTGTAACTACTGCAGAAAATGCAATTATGTATGGTGCTTGGATTAACACTATTGTTAATTTAGTTATTGTAGGTCTTGTAATGTTCTTGATTGTAAAAGCATATAATAAAACTAAAAAGCCAGTAGAGGTTAAAGAAGAAGCTCCTGCAGGACCATCTCAAGAAGATTTACTTGCTGAAATTAGAGATTTACTTAAAAAATAACAAAATGTTAATTATATAACAAGCTGTTATTTGTTGTTAAAAAGCCCTCATTTTTCGTAAATGAGGGCTTTTTTTAGATTTTAGAATAGAATTAATACTTAGTTTTGCTAACAGAAATTTAATAAACAAAAAATTATGAAAATAGCAGTTGTAGGTGCTACTGGAATGGTAGGCGAGGTGATGCTAAAGGTTTTAGAAGAACGTAACTTTCCTGTTACTGAATTATTATTAGTAGCTTCAGAGCGTTCTGTTGGAAAAAAATTAACTTTCAAGAATAAAGAATATACCGTTATTGGTTTAGCCGATGCTGTTGCCGCAAAACCACATATCGCAATTTTTTCTGCAGGTGGTGATACATCGGTAGAATGGGCTCCAAAATTTGCTGCAGCTGGTACAACGGTAGTCGATAATTCTTCTGCATGGAGAATGGATCCAACTAAAAAATTAGTGGTTCCAGAAATTAATGCAAGCGAATTAACAAAAGAAGATAAAATTATAGCAAACCCTAACTGTTCTACCATACAAATGGTAATGGCTTTGGCGCCGCTACATGCAAAATATAAAATGAAACGTGTTGTTGTTTCAACTTACCAATCGGTTTCTGGTACAGGTGTAAAAGCTGTAAAACAACTAGAAAATGAAATTGCTGGTATTGAAGGCGAAATGGCCTATCCTTACCCGATTGGTAGAAACGCATTACCACATTGTGATGTGTTTTTAGAAAACGGATACACCAAAGAAGAAATGAAATTGGCTCGTGAGCCACAAAAAATATTTAATGATCGTACATTTTCTGTAACAGCTACAGCTGTTCGTATTCCTACTGCTGGTGGGCATTCAGAATCTGTTAACGTTGAGTTTGAAAATGATTTCGATTTAGCTGACGTTCGCAAAATGTTAAGCGAAACATCGGGTATTGTACTTCAAGATGATCCTTCTACAAACAGTTATCCAATGCCAATTTTTGCACATGATAAAGATGAGGTTTTTGTTGGAAGACTTAGAAGAGATGAAACACAACCTAACACTTTAAATATGTGGATTGTTGCCGATAACTTACGTAAAGGAGCTGCAACAAACACCGTGCAAATTGCTGAATATTTAGTAGCAAATAACTTAGTATAAGTTACACTTTTTTAAATATTTAAGCTCCTGTAAATTTTACAGGAGCTTTTTTGTGTGTTAATCTTGGTTTATAAACTCAATGTTATCGGGTGTTGATGCTTTGTTTAAAATAGTTTGAAAAACATATTCGCAAACTAGCTTTTCGCCTTCTAAATTTATAAGCTCCAAAGTGTCTTCGGGTGTGTGGTATTGCGGATGTCCGCCAGTATGTACACCTAAAACCGATATGTTTTTTTTGTAGAATGAAACATGGTCGGAGCCACCAACAGATCCTGCGTGAACTATAGGGTTTAAACCTAGAGATTTTCCGAGGTTCTTCATAAAATCTACGCCATTAGTAAATGTGCCTGCACCACCTGCATACACATGTTTTTTATCGTTTAAGCGGCCAACCATATCCATGTTAATCATTAATTTTATTTGAGAAAGCGGAATTAACGGGTTTTCTACAAAGTATTTACTGCCTAATAAACCTTGTTCTTCGGCTCCAAAAGCAATAAATAGCACACTTCTTTTTAATTGATCTTGTTTTGAAATTAACTTTTCTGCAATTTCTAATAGAGCGGCTGTTCCGCTAGCATTATCATCAGCACCATGATATACCACGCCTCTTTTATCCGATTTGGAAGATGGTCCGCCAAGTCCTAAATGATCGTAGTGTGCTCCTAAAACAATGTATTCGTTTTTTAATTTCGGATCGTTTCCTTCAATAAAACCAATAACATTACAAGTGCTTACTTCTGGTTTTTCGTCTATACCTTTATCAACTCGTAATATGGCTGTAAAATGTTGCTCGTAATTTTTGCTTAACAGTTTTAAGCCTATAGTTTTAAATTCTTTTTTAATATATTTTACAACGCGTTTAGCGCCTTTTTCTCCTGGAAACCTTCCTCCGTTTTTATCTAATATTAAAAATTCAATATGATCTTTTATTTCATTTTTGGTTATTTCAGCTTGAGAAAACATACTGAAATATGATGCGATGGATAATACGAGTAGTGCTGTTTTTTTCATTATTAGGGTTTTGAGTAACATTGTCAAATATATAATTATACGGCATTTTAATTCCGTTATTATTGAATAAATCTAGAACTTTAGCTTATGTTTTTTGTTTATTTTTGAATGATTAATTTAATGAATCATGAAAAAAATAGCGTTAACGTTTTTCTCATTAAGCTTGCTCGTTGCTTGTGGAAATGATAAAACAGAAAAAAAAGATATTGTTGTGAGTTACCCAAAAACAAAAACTGTAGATACTATTGATACTTATTTTGGTGTTGAAGTAAAAGATCCATACCGTTGGTTAGAAGATGATAGAAGTGCAGAAACCGAAGCGTGGGTAAAAGCCGAAAACGTAGCTACAAATACCTATTTAGATCAAATACCTTTTAGAGAGGCGTTAAAAAATCGTTTGTCTAAATTATGGAATTACGAGAAAGTAAGCGCTCCGTTTAATGAGGGCGATTACACGTATTTTTATAAAAATGATGGTTTACAAAACCAAAGTGTGCTTTATCGTTTTAAAAAAGGGGGCGATTCTAAAACGGCAACCGTATTTTTAGACCCAAATACGTTTAAGGAAGACGGAACGGTATCTTTAGGTGCAATAAGTTTTTCTAAAAACGGAAAAATTTTGGCTTATACTATTTCTGAAGGAGGCAGCGATTGGCGAAAAATTCTAATCATGGATGTTGAGTCTAAAGTGATTATGGAAGATGCGTTAATTGATGTGAAATTCACGCAGCTATCATGGTACAAAAACGAAGGTTTTTACTATTCTAGTTACGATAAACCAAAAGGAAGTGAGCTTTCGGCTAAAACAGATCGGCATAAAGTGTACTATCATAAATTAAGAACAGTACAAAGCACAGACGAATTAATCTATGGAGGAACACCCGAAGAAAAACACCGTTATATCTACGCCAACGTTTCCGAAGATAATAAATACTTGTTTATATCACCTCGTGTTTCAACCTCCGGAAACAAGCTTTTAATAAAAGATTTATCTGTGCCAAATAGTGAGTTTGTTTCCATTTTAGATCACACAGATAGCGATACAGGTGTTTTAGAAAACGAGGGAAGTAAACTTTATTTGGTAACCAATTTAAATGCGCCTAACAAAAAAATAGTAACGGTAGATGCTGCAAATCCAAAACCAGAACATTGGGTAGATTTTATTCCAGAAACCGAGCATGTGTTGTCTATTTCCAAAGGTGGTGGTTACTTTTATGCAACTTATATGGTCGATGCGATTTCTAAAGTAAAACAATACGATTATAGCGGTAAATTTATTAGAGATATAGAATTACCAGGTTTAGGAACAGCAAGTGGTTTTGGTGGTAAAAAAGAAGAAAAAACGAATTACTTTTCGTTTACAAATTATAACACACCGGTTACAACTTATGCTTTAAATGCCGATTCTGGCGTTGTGGAAGTGTATAGAAAATCTGCTATTACTTTTAATAGTGATGATTTTGAAAGTCATCAAGTATTTTACACATCTAAAGATGGAACAAAAATACCAATGATAATAACACATAAAAAAGGGCTAGAATTAAACGGCGAAAACCCAACTATTTTATATGGTTATGGTGGATTTAATGTAAGCTTAACACCGTCGTTTAGCACGCCTAATGCAGTTTGGATGGAGCAAGGTGGTATTTATGCCGTAGCTAACCTTCGTGGCGGTGGTGAGTATGGAAAGGCTTGGCACGATGCCGGAACACAGCAAAAGAAACAAAATGTATTTGATGATTTTATCGCTGCAGCGGAATATTTAAAGGCACAAAATTACACGAGCACAAAGTATTTAGCAATTCGAGGCGGATCTAACGGTGGTTTATTGGTTGGTGCAACCATGACGCAGCGTCCAGATTTAGCACAGGTAGCTTTACCTGCTGTTGGTGTTTTAGATATGTTACGCTACCATACGTTTACTGCAGGAGCTGGTTGGGCTTACGATTATGGAACAGCTGAAGATAATAAAGCGATGTTTGAATACTTAAAAGGATATTCACCAGTTCATAATGTGAAACCTGGAGTAGAATATCCAGCAACTTTAGTAACTACCGGAGATCATGACGATCGCGTTGTGCCTGCGCATAGTTTTAAATTTGCAGCCGAATTACAAAGTAAGCAAACAGGGAGCAACCCAACTTTAATACGTATTGAAACCGATGCTGGCCATGGTGCAGGAACGCCAATAAGTAAAACTATTGAGCAATATGCCGATATTTATGGGTTTACCCTTTTTAATATGGGTTTTAATAAATTGCCTGTTGCAATTGAAGAATAAAGAAGTTTTAAATTTAGGTCTGGCAGGATTTAAAACTTGCTAGGCCTAAAAAATGTAACTACCACCAAACTAGAAAACACTTGTTTAATATACCGTTTGGTTGTTTTAACCAGAAAATTGGTGAAAATTGACGTTCTAAAATAGTATTAGAAATGGTGGTGAAATCTAGATGATTAAGCCAATCGACTTGGGTGTGTGGCGCTATAATCCAATCTATTTTCTTCGGAATATAAAATTTACATTCTGAAAACTGAGCGCGCTGTTCTTTTTTGATGTAAAAACCTGAAATACAGTCTTGATTTAAGGTTTTTAAAATAATTTTTTCACCTAAAGGAATAAATAATTGCGCTTTAAAGTAAACTTGTTGATCAATTTCTGAAGCTTTTAAACCTAGGTTTTCTAAGTAAGGTTCGCAACTTTTAGAATAAAGTAAAGGTAATTGCTTTTCATTAAGTTTCTTTAGTTTTTCTATTAACGCATCTTTTCTGTTGGGGCCAATAAAACGATCAATTTCCGAAGCGCCTTCCGAGGCATCGTAAACATAAAACTTGTAAATAACTTCAAGATGAATTGGTTTCTCTTCCTTCAGTAATAAACAATCAATTTCGCCTAAAGTGATTTTGTTCTCTTGAATTTGAAGATTTTCTGAGAGTATTTTAATGGCTGGATTTTGGCTTAATTCGAAAGAAACTAAACGTTCTATATATTTTCCGACTCTAAGTTTGTCGTCAATATCTAAATCTATTTTATCAAATTTAGAGGATGTTTCAAATTGAGTCATGTTGAAAACCACATCCTTTTTCCATAAACTAGGTGTTTTTAGGAAGCCGTCGTATCTATTTTGTACGTCTTTGGTGTGTTTAGTCACAAACTCAAAATATTATAGACTTGCCAAAATGTTTAGCATTCAGCAAGTCTTTATGTGATTCTGGTATTTTAGTAACCAACCTTTTCTCTAACTCTGCTCAATACATCGTTAGCAACTAATTGCGCTTTTTTTGCACCAATAGCCAAAGCAGCATCAATTTCGTTTAGGTTGTTCATGTAGTAGTTGTAGCGTTCACGTTGTGTTGCAAATTTTTCAATTATCAATTCAAATAAAGCTTGTTTTGCGTGTCCGTAGCCATAATTACCATTTTCATAATTAGCTTTCATGGTTTCAATTTGAGCTTCTGTTGCTAGCAAACTGTATATAGCAAAGCAGTTACAAGTACTCCAATCTTTAGGGTCTTCAAGCGCTGTGCTATCGGTTTCGATAGACATTATTTGCTTGCGTAATTTTTTATCGGTTAAAAATAGATTGATCGTGTTATTAGCGCTCTTACTCATTTTACCACCGTTGGTACCAGGAATAAGTTTAGTGTTCTCTTGTATTTTTCCTTCTGGTAATACAAAAGTTTCACCCATTTTGGCATGAAAACGCGATGCAACATCACGTGTCATTTCTATATGTTGTAATTGGTCTTTTCCAACAGGGATAATATTGGCATCGTACAATAAAATATCGGCAGCCATAAGCATTGGGTAAGTAAATAACCCAGCGTTAACATCGTCTAAACGGTCTGCTTTATCTTTAAAACTATGTGCTAAAGTTAAGCGTTGGTACGGAAAAAAACAGCTTAAATACCAAGATAGCTCTGTGGTTTGCGGAATATCGCTTTGGCGGTAAAACACCGTTTTCTCAATATCTAAACCAAAAGCAAGCCAGGTTGCAGCAGTAGAATACGTGTTTTCGCGCAATGTTTTTGCATCTTTAATTTGAGTTAAAGTGTGTAGGTTTGCGATAAATAAAAACGAATTGTTTTCAGGGTTTTTAGCCATTTCAATTGCTGGAATAATAGCTCCTAAAATGTTACCTAAATGTGGTGTTCCTGTGCTTTGTATGCCTGTAAGTATTCTTGCCATGTGTGCGTTCCCTAAATTGTGGGAATCTTGTTAAAATTAAACTCAATTTTTGATATGCTAGCAAAGGTAATTTTTTTAATAGAATTGCTCAATACAATTATGTATTTTTGAGACGATGAAAGTTTTTAAATATATTTTTTGGGTATTGTACCGAATTTGGTTTTATATACTGGTAGGGTTGCCCATAATTATCTTATTTCCAATTTTATTAGTTTCTATCGCTAAAGAGGCTTGGTATCCATTGTTTTTTAGGATAGCTCGGGTTTGGGCTAAAATAATTTTGGTTGGTATGGGCTTTGCTTATAAAATAGATAGAGAGGAAACTCCAGATCGCTCTAAAAGTTACATGTTTGTTGCCAACCACACTTCTATGGTTGATATTATGTTAATGCTAGTTTCGGTTAAAAACCCCTTTGTTTTTGTCGGGAAAGCGGAGTTATCTAAAATTCCGTTATTTGGTTTTTTCTATAAACGTACCTGTATTTTGGTAGATAGAAGTTCTGCTAAAAGTAGACAAGCTGTATTTTTAAGAGCGCAACGCCGATTAAAAACAGGTGTGAGTATTTGTATTTTTCCAGAAGGCGGTGTGCCGGAAGAGCATATAGATTTAGATACCTTTAAAGATGGCGCTTTCAGGTTAGCTATAAACCACCAAATACCAGTTGTTCCAATTACTTTTGCTGATAATAAAAAGCGATTTTCTTACACTTTTTTTAGCGGTGGTCCGGGTAGAATGCGTGTTAAGATGCATAAGTTTATTTCAACTGAAGGTTTAACTATTAAAGAAACCCGGGAATTGAATGATGCATCTCGAGAAATAATGTTTAACCAACTACAAGCATTTAAAAAATAAAAAAACGACCCTAAGTAGAGTCGTTTTTATTTAGTATTGATTTCCGAGCTTAAAGGAAATCAATAACTAGATTTAACCAAAAACCTAAAATTTAATAGCGAGTCCGGTGTATACGCCAACAAAGAATGGCTGAAAATCACCAGATGTATTATTGAATGTGTTTATTTGATATTTAAGCATAGGCTCTAAATTTAAGTCAATCTTTTTAGTAACTTGGTAGTTTAAACCTAAACCGAAGTTAGCACTGTAGCTTACCTTATTGATGTTATTTGCTTCACCTAAGAATGTGCGACTTCCATCTTGAGCTTCCGAAAATACTTCATTATTGTTTAAAAATAAAGAACTAAAACCACCTATAACATTAACGCCAAATTTATTGCTTAAAACAGCGTATTGTAGTTCTAAAGGCACTTCTATGTAGCCCAAACTTTGATTTATAGAGGTGTTTGAGGTTTTTAATAAACTGGCAGCACTTTTCTCACTGAAATTATCGGCACTAATTAGTGATAATTGTTCGGTTGGTGCGTTGCTAATGCTATTATTACTTACATTTTGTAAAGAGCTAGTCGTAGATCTTACACCAATAGATTGGTAGCTTACAACATCGTTTGTGTTATACCCAAGGTTAACACGATTAACTCCCGAGCGTATACGTAACCTTTTATTTACTGCATAACTAGCCGTAATACCATAACTCATATTTACTTCACCTGTTTTAGAGTTGCTATTAAATTGAGGGTCTATAGACGAGCCTTTTCCGGTGGTATTAAAATAAACAGGAGCAGCATTGGCTGCTAAACTCCAACGATCTGTTGGGCTCTCTGTATCAATCAAATCTTCTGTTTTATCTAGAGCGTCTTCAATGCTTAAGCTATTCTCTTTTGTATCATTAGAGGCAATAGTTTCCCCGGTTCCTTCTGTTTTAATTTTCTCTGCTTTAGTTTTTTCTAGATTTGTGGTCTCTGTATTTGTTTTAGCAATAATTTTTTCTTCGGAAATTGAAATATTATTGTTTTTGTTTTCCGCGGAAGCGTTACTTTCTTTTGAATTTTGTTGGGCTACAGTATTTTTGCTATTTGTATAAAGTGCATTTTCTTTTTTGTTTTTTACTAAAGAAGATGGCTTGCTTTTGTTCGAGTTTTTCGCTGATTGGGCGGAATTACTATTGGTTTGATTTACATGGTCGGCGCTTGCAATTGTTGTTGCTGTTGCAGAGTTTTGATTATTGCTATTCGTGTTTTGATTGTTATTTTTATTACTAATAGTATGTTTTTCCGAATCTGGATTTACACTGTTTTCTTGGCTGTTTTGCTCTGAAATGGCTGAATTTATAGTTGTATCTGAATGAATTGCATCAGTAATAGATGTGTTTTCAATTTCGGAGGCTTGTTTGGCTTCTGTATTAACAACTTCATGTGTTTGATTGCCTTCAGTTTCGTTGTAAAAGGTATTAATACCTAGCGTTAGAAAAACTAATAAAAGTGCAGCAACACCTGCGTAACGCCACCAAATTGGTATTACTCGTCGTTTTTTCTTGTCTTGATTAAGCTCGGCTTCTATATTTTTCCATACAGCATTGCTGGGAGTGGCTTCAAAATCTTTTAAGCCTTCCTGGAAAAGTCTGTCTATGTGTTTTTTATCACGCATTATAATGATTGCAAACTTGTTGCGGATTTATGTGTTTCGATGGTTTGTTTCAAAATTTGTCTAGCACGCGCTAAATTAGATTTTGAAGTTCCTATTTTAATTTTTAGCATATCTGCTATTTCTTTATGCGAATAATCATCAAGTACATACAGGTTAAAAACGAGTCGGTATCTATCTGGTAATTCTTGTATTATTTGAAGTAAATAATCTATAGAAAGTTGGTCGTCATCTATATCAACTTCAACATCTTCAATGGCATCTTCATTAATAATATCAAAAACTTTTTCGTTTCGGTAGCGTTGCATTACGGTATTAATGGTAATGCGTTTTAGCCAACCTTCAAAAGAGCCTTTATTTTTAAATTGTTCAATTTTTTTAAATATGGTTAAAAATGCGTCTTGCAGATTATCTTCTGCTTCAGCATAGTTTCTAGAATACTTTAAGCACACAGCGAAAAGTTTACTCGAAAAGAGTTTGTACAGTTCGCCCTGTGCCTTAGTATTGTTAGTTTTACAATTTTCTATGAGTTGATTTAAACTCAAAATTATACACGTGTTAATTAGTTATTTTTACTCTACAACAGGCACTTCAATAGTTAAATATTGGTTTTCGCCGTCGGCATCTTCGCCTTGCCAAAATTTAAAAATATACGATCCGTTACTTGTTACAATAAAGTTAAAAGTGTTTTCAACCAGTTCGTTTTCTAATGTTTCGCAATCGTTATTTTCAAATACATAATTGATTGGGGCAACGGTACGTTCGTTATTGTTTTTATTATAGTAAAATTCTCTAAAAGAATGGCAATTAGAAGGTCTTAGGTACGATACCGTAATTGGGTAAGTTTCACCTAATGTAAATTCCTCTGGAATATCGACACTTTCTACGGGTAAAATCTCAAAACTATAATCTAAGCCATCATCATCTACGCTACACGAGGCTAAAATTAGAGTTAAACAAATTACAAGCAATTTTTTCATTTCAATATTTTTTTTAGTTAAAATTTGCGTTTTGTTTTATAGATGCCATTTTTGCTAAATGGTTGCGTAGATAATTGATTTTAGTTTAGTAAGCCTGAAATTTGGAGCAAAAAAAATCCCGAATGTATCGGGATTTTATATATTTAAAAGAAAACGATGTTTAGTTCAGGCTTTCTTTAATAGCTGCTTTTATTTTTTGTTCTAACTCATCAAAAAGCTCTGGGTTGTCTTTAATGATTGCTTTTACAGCATCACGACCTTGCCCAAGTTTAGTATCTTCGTAACTAAACCAAGAACCACTTTTCTTTACAATTTCGTACTCTACAGCAACATCAAGAATTTCACCAACTTTACTTACACCTTCTCCGTACATAATATCGAATTCGGCCATTTTAAATGGTGGAGCTACTTTGTTTTTTACAACTTTTACTCTGGTTTTGTTACCTAAAACATCACCATTACTATTCTTAATTTGGGTAGAACGACGAATATCTAAACGTACAGATGCGTAGAATTTTAATGCGTTACCACCAGTTGTTGTTTCTGGGTTACCGAACATTACACCAATTTTTTCACGTAATTGGTTAATAAATATTACAGTACAGTTTGTTTTGCTAATAGACCCTGTAAGTTTACGTAAAGCCTGAGACATTAAACGTGCGTGTAAGCCCATTTTAGAATCTCCCATTTCGCCTTCAATTTCACTTTTTGGCGTTAATGCAGCAACTGAATCGATAACAACAATATCGATAGCGCCAGAACGAATTAAATTATCGGCAATTTCTAATGCTTGCTCACCATTATCTGGTTGAGAAATAATTAGGTTATCTATATCTACACCAAGGTTTGCGGCATAAAAACGATCGAAAGCATGCTCTGCATCAATAAAAGCTGCAATTCCACCAGCTTTTTGAGCTTCGGCAATAGCGTGTAAAGTTAATGTGGTTTTACCCGACGATTCTGGTCCGTATATTTCAATAACACGTCCACGTGGATATCCACCAACGCCTAAGGCGATATCTAAACCTAAAGAACCTGAAGGAATAGCTTCAACATCTTGAATAGCGGCATCGCTCATTTTCATTACCGTACCTTTTCCGTAGGCTTTATCTAGTTTATCTAAAGTAAGTTTTAGTGCTTTTAATTTCGCTTCTTTTTCGCTGCTCATTATATATTTTTTTTCTGAAGATTTGTCTGCTAAAATACTACATCTTTTGGGAGAACACAATAATAGTTTTCAACATAATTTAGATTGTAATAGGGTTGATTTATTGGTTTTTGGAAGAAAATGAAACTATTTACGCAACCTTTTAGTTTGTTTCGCATCTATTAAATGAAAAAGGGAAAATTGTTTGCTGTGAAATTTAACAAATGAGCACTTGATAACGACTAGCTCAAACTATTTTAATAGCACTTAGATATTTATTATTTAGGTGCTTTTTTTATGCGGTTTATTGGTTGTAGGAAAATTTGATGTTGTAAGTGAGTTAGGGGTTTTAAAAAAAGCATATATTTATAAAGTTAAATAAGTATATGGATGGGATTTATATAGAAAAAGTAAGCTTATCCCTCCTTTTTAATTTATTATAGACGAATTATTAATCCATATAATTAAGTTACCACACATTTAAAAAATGACATCAACAGAGTTATTTAACCAATTAAAGGAATCTGATTTTTCCTTTACCAAACCTAGTTTTCCAAAAGAAAGACCTTGGCACGAAAAGCAAAAGGAATCTATGGATAAACTAATTGCGTGTGGATTAGCGGAAAAAATCGGACAAAATAAATACTCATTAACGACTGACGGTCGTAAAGCTAGTGTTATCGGACTTGAAAAATGGGCTAAATCTCTGACTGACATAAGTAAACGTGAATTTGTTTATGATTGTTTTGGTTTTTTTGATAGTTGGTACAATCTGCCAAGGTTAAAAATGATACTTGAAAGAAGCACTAAATCGACTATATCGAAAGAAATGTGGTTTATAATTAAAGCTATCATTGTTGCTTTGATTTTATATTTAATTAAAGTGACTTTTAAAATAGAATTGTAATAAAAAACGTGTGGTAACATCGTATAAAAATAATGCGTAGTTTAGTGCTTAATCAAGAGTCCGTGCTCTTTTGTTACGTCTGATTTTCCTTCTGAAAATCCTCGCACACAAAACCGCACTATTCTTATACATAAACGTTGTAAACAATGCAAAAAACGACAATCATACTATTAACTTTTGGACTTCTATTGAGTTGTTCCCCGAAAATAAAATCAATTCTTGAATATAATAAAAAAGAGAATGAATTTGTTTTACGGAAAACCACAGAATTTGATAAAAATGGAAATCAAATTAAAAACATCAGAACTGGAGGTTTAAGATGCGATATGATAACAACAACTGAATTTAAAAACAATAAAAGAACCTTTGAAAAAACGTGTTGTTACTTTAAAGAAAAAGATACTTGTTACCTTCAATCTTTTTCAACATTTGAATTTATCAAAAACACAAATACTGAAAAAGAAATACGTTATGAATCTGACTCTGCTGTGAGATTTATTAGAGAAATAAAGACATTAAAAAATATTAAAATTACGAATGTCTTTTCTTGGGAAATATTTCCAACCAAAAAACCTGATTTAGAAAATGCTATTAAATTAATTGACACGACTTATCTTGACAATAAAGGTCGGAAAATAAAAAGCTTACATTATAATGCAAAAAGAGAAAAACCTTGGATTGAAATCTTTAAATATAACAAGGACACATATTCAAGGCAAACTATTGGAACTTCGAGAGACACAACTTTAACCTTTCAACTAACTGAATTAAAGAAAATGGCGGAAAAGAATAATATTGATTATGAATTTTACGACCAAGAAAATTATAAATACAAAATTGAAAACTACTAAAGCACAGTTTACAACAAAGTACTGTGCTAAAAAACAAGTAAAATCTTATTAATTTTTCACTAGCGTACTTTTATATTCCTTGTCAAATATTAAACCCGATTTTGCAATAGCAAAAGCTTGTTTTAGTAGCTTATTACATACCGCTATTAATGCTAATTTTTTACTCTTTCCTTTTGCTACTAATCGTTCATAAATATCCCTGCATGCTTTGTTGTATTTACAAGCTGTAAAACTGCACATAAATAATAAATTCCTGAGTTTTTGATTGCCCATTTTACTAATGCGTGGTCGTCCTTTTATACTACTTCCACTTTGCCTAATCACTGGAGTTAATCCTGCGTAACTACATAATTCTGCTGCACTCGAAAAGCGTTCAAAACCACCTGTTAAAACGATTAACATAATAGATGTTTTTTTTCCGATTCCTGGTATGGTTTTTATTCGAGTAAATAAATCTTTATGAGCCTCTTTTACTAAAACTAGCAATAACTCTTCTAAGCTGGACATCTCTTTATCTAAATGTTTTAAACTACGCTTTAAAGATCTCACAATGGCTTTACTTGGCTCCCCTAAAACAGATTCACCATGAAGTTTATTCTTTATCATTGTTCGCTGTTTTGTATATACAGAAAGGGTTCTGGTAATTTGAAGACACTCCTGTACTTCCTTAGAACTACCTTTCCAAAGTTTTAACTCTACTTGCTCAGCATAAGAACATATAAGTTTTGAATCACTCTTATCGGTCTTAACCTTGGATAGTCGCATCTGGATAAATCGTTTTACAGACAACGGATTTTCTACTGAAACATTTAGACCTTCTTCAAACAAATAATAAGCCAATTGATAATGATAGTAACCTGTAGCTTCCATCACGCAATGACTCTCAGAATTTAAGAGTTTTCTAAAGGCTTTAAAGCCTGAAAACTTGTTTTTAAACTGATAATAATTACCATCTGAATCTGTGACATCAAAAACTAAATAACTAATGTCAATACCAAAATATTTAATATCTTTATTCATAACAAATTGTTTTTTTGAAAGGACATACTACGCGAGTTTCAACGACTTAAAATCGAGGTCTTAAAGCCTCACAGAACTGTTCGAAATCTGTGTAGAAAAGAGAGGGGATTTACAATGTTGACGAGATCTGAAGTCTCTCCGTATAAATTAACCTTATTCCTCTCTTTTGTGCTTTCTATTTTATATGTTTAAATTAGTCTTTTTTATTTAAATGCTAACTTAAGCCGTATAAAAATAATGCTTAGTTTAGTGCTTAATCAAGAGTCAGTGCACTTTTGTTACGTCTGATTTTCCTGCGGAAAATCCTCGCACACAAAACCGCACTATTCTTATACATAAACGTTAGGTGTAATTAGAGACAAACTATCTGCATTCGAAAAAAATTATGATAAAAGACTTATTGATTTCCTTTAAGGAAAATTTTAATGAAAAGGTTAAGAATCCTTTTCTTGGGAGCTACGTGCTGGTATGGATAGTTCGGAATTGGGTACTAATCTATTCTTTATTCAATTTCAAAGACGATTTGACTTTGGCAAAAAGAATTGAATATATAAAGACGTATTTTTCCAACAATGAGTTCTTACCAAACTTATTTTCGAATATTTTATGGACGTTTGGCTTATTATTGATTACATACATTCTTTTAAATCTATCACGTTTTATTGTAAATTTTTCAGAAAAGAGAATTAAACCTTTAGTTTATAAGATAACAGATTCCAATTCGATTGTTTTGAAAACGGAATATAATCGACTTCAGAGTTTAAACGAAGAGTTACAAAAAAGATTAGAACTCGAAAGGGAATTAAGGTCAAAAGTTGAAAGTAGACACAAAAAATTAGAGGAAGCAGTTACTGAAAATTCTCTCTTTTCGAAAGAAAGTGATGAAAATAATATAAGCGATGTTACCTCAATTTTGCTAAACAAATTAAGAGAAGAAGATAAATTAGAAGAGTTCAAAAAAACTGCTGTAAACATTAAAGAGGGTATCTATATTAAGAATGACTACAAACCGCAAGAATTATTTAAACAATTAGGTCTTATAATATATGATGGCTCAAAAACTTCGTCAGATAAAAGATATAAATTAACTCAAGACGGTGAAGATGTTTTTCTGAAATCGAGATTGATATAAATAACTACACCTAACAATGGCTATAAGTAATTGCTTGTTCTCGCCTACTTTGGAAATTCCTGCGGAATTTCCAACTTGGTGTGTACTTGTGCAGTTAATCGCTAAACCACGCAACTACTCATAGCCGAGACCGTTGTGCATAATACTGACAACTAACTTCAAATCTTATTTTAATAAAACAAATATATCCAAATAGACCTTGACAATTTAAAATTGATAGTACTTAATAGTAATGCTGTCACACCAATAATGGCAAAAACTATTAAAGGCGACAAATCAATAAAATACCAAAACACCACTAGACTTGCTATCATTTGAGCAGCAGCTAGAGCATAACTCACAAACATAACCCGAAAAAGAAACCAGTTTCTCTTTCAAATTTATAATTGCACTCTGGACATCGATCGTTCATTTTCGGAATATTCAATAATAATATATTCCCTCCATTCATAAAAATCTTTCCTTTTTTACAATTCGGACACTTACAATTCAATGCATCAACAACTTTACTCATCACAAAATATTTTATACTACAAAATTAAGACTGTAATTAATTTTTAGTCTTATAAAATACTCTCCATTTTTTGTACTTTTAGGACATGAATACGAAAACACCAGTTCTAAATATTAATCAATTTAAAAAATCTGCACCTCTCAATGATGTGTATATAAATTCTTTTTCGAATCACATACAGCGTAATAAGGATTTAATTAACAAACCGCATAGTCATAATTTCTATCTATGTGTACTATTTACAGAAGGTAAAGGTACACACGAAATTGATTTTAATTCTTATAGTATAAACCCTGGCAAGGTGTTTTTTTTAAAACCAGGACAAACACATTTTTGGAAATTTGAAACACAACCTCAAGGATTTATCTTTTTTCATTCTCAAGAATTTTATGAATTAAAGTTTTTAGAACATAAACTCTATTCATTTCCTTTTTTTTATTCCAGTCAGAATCCTCCTGTTTTAGAATTAGCTCCAAAAAAGCTTCATAAATTAAATCTTAAGTTTCAGGAAGCTTATACTGAATATTTACAAACCAATCTTTTAAGAGAGTTAAAAATAGTAAATTTACTAAACAACATTTATATAGAATTAACAAGGGCATATACAGTTGATATCAATTTAGAAAAGCTTAATTCTCCAAACAATTCTAATATACTTGAAGCTTTAGAGAATTTAATAAACGTCCATTTTTATAGTCAAAAATTCCCTAAATTTTATGCTGACAAATTAAATATAACCACCAAGCACCTGAATAGAGTAGTAAACAAAACATTAAATAAAACGACAAGCCAATTAATATCTGAAAGGATAATTTTAGAAGCAAAAAGATTGATTGTACATTCTCAAGACAATTTGAGCAATATCGCATATACACTCGAATTCTCGGACTATTCCTATTTTTCCAAGTTTTTTAAATCAAAAACAGGTATGACACCATTGGATTTTCGAAAAAAATATTTTTGATTAAATTATGATTATTTAAAAGTACTATGAACAACAAAAGTACTGTGCTAAAAAATAGGTGAAACTCACTAAATTACTCCAACAGTTATTATCGTAAATCAGCCTTGACTTGTAATAACAATCGCTGGTTTTTTATTCTTTTTTCAGTAAAGGCTTTTCTTTTTTGGATAGGTAACGTTTATTGTAAGTTAATTTGCTTATAACTATCAAACCTCGGCAAACACTCGCGCTAGGGATTGAACGGTATGTTTGAAATCCTTTTTGTTTTTCCTTTAAAAACAAAAAGATTGAGTAGTGAAAGCCCGACCCTTTTCGGGTAGCGCTCAAAATGTTTTTATTCTAAGTGTGAGTTCTTTTGAAAATATTATCTTTGTGGCTTAAAATATTTCTTAACCTTAAAAACTTAGTATAGCATGCAACTGTACAACAAATTAAGCGCCGAAGAAAGAGCTGAATTAATTGACAACGCAGGAAAAAGTCGATTAACACTTTCTTTTTATCAGTATGCCAAAATTGGCAATCCACAAATTTTTAGAGATCATTTGTTTTTAACTTGGGACCCGATGGAGGTTTTGGGTAGAATTTACGTGGCCCACGAGGGTATTAACGGACAATTATCTTTACCTGCCGATCGATTTAACGAGTTTAAAACGCATTTAGATACCATAGATTTTTTGAAAGATATTCGATTAAATGTTGCTGTAGAGCAGGATAATAAATCGTTTTTGAAGCTGAAAGTAAAAGTGCGTAACAAAATTGTTGCCGATGGTTTAAACGATGATACTTTTGACGTACGCAACATTGGTGTGCATGTAGATGCTGGGAAATTTAATGAATTAATTGAAGATGAAAACACCGTTTTGGTGGATATGCGAAACCATTATGAGAGTGAAATTGGGCATTTTAAAAATGCTGTAACTCCAGATGTGGATACTTTTAGAGAGTCTTTAGATATTATTGAAGACGATTTAAAAGCGCATAAAGAAGATAAAAATTTAGTGATGTATTGCACCGGTGGTATACGTTGCGAAAAAGCGAGTGCCTATTTTAAACATAAAGGTTTTAAAAATGTGTTTCAGTTGGAAGGTGGTATTATTGAATATACGCGCCAAGTGAAAGAGGATCAACTTGAGAATAAATTTTTAGGACAAAATTTTGTTTTTGATGAGCGTCGTGCTGAACGTATTAGTGATGATGTGATTGCTAATTGTCACCAATGTGGAGCACCGTTTGATGTGCACACCAACTGTGCTAACGAGGCTTGCCACTTATTATTTATACAGTGCGATAATTGTAAAACAGAAATGGACAGTTGTTGTTCTACAGCTTGTAAAGAAATACATGCTTTACCTTTCGAGGAACAAAAAGAACTCCGTAAAGGACAGGGTAATAGCAACGATATTTTTAAGAAAGGTCGTGCGGATCACTTACCTTATAAAAAGGATTTACGCAACATTTTTGATGTTTTGAAAACACAGAAAGAAGCTTAACTTTTTACTACAAATTAATATTGAAATGCCACGGGGGACACCTTGTGGCATTTTTAGTTTATAATAAGCGTGTAGTTAATGTCTTGTAGCGATAAAAGGCTGATGTCTTTTCTGTTTTCGAGATTAAATAGTGATTGTAATTCTTTTATTTCTTCGCGATTAAACATAAGTACTAAATTGGGCTGCATAGATGGTATTGGTATTTTACGCTGCACTTTGGCGCAGGCATATTTATGCTCCCAATAATCTATTTCTATATGGATTACATAGTCTTTAAATTGTTTAAACTCGCTTTGTTGAAACTCTAGGTATATATTATTGAATTCCAAGTGAAACACATGGCATTCACTACAAAAGGAGAGTTCGCCACTGGGGACTTTAGATAAAACTTTTACACTATCTCTACACATAATTTATAATTTTTAGTAGCAGTCTGTTTTTATTTGATTGTTGTCTTGAAAGGCACTTAACGGTAGGTTTAACTCGGCTGAGGTAATATCGTTAAGGGTTGTTAAAACACCGTTTTGCATGGCAACCGAGCCACAGATCATGATAACACCACCAGATTTTAAAACCCGAGTTATGATTTCTGTTTTTTCCATAATTAAGTTTTGCACATACTTCTTTTGGCTTTCTTCTCTAGAAAAACTCACGAAGAAACCAGAAAGACTTTTGCTATAAAACGCACGATCTATTAAATCTGAGTACATTTTTAACGATTCTTTTGAGCGACCACCCCAAAACAAGTATTTTTTGGCTTGCTTGGTAGTATCGTTAATCATGCCTAGAAAAGGAGCAATACCGGTTCCGTTAGCAATCATGACTACTTCTTTTACTTTTTTAGGGAAATTAAAATCAGTATTCGTTTTTATCGTGGCTGTCATCATGTCGTTGATATTTAGATGGTTAAAATAATTGGAGCATAAACCAAACTCATGTTTTTTAATACTTAAGAGTATCTTGTTGTCTAGCTTAGCAATAGAATACAAGCGCTCTACCGGATCATTCTCTGGGTAAACAGAAAGTAAATCTCCTGATTGAAATGTTACTTTTTTACTTGGTTTTAAATGAAGTAAGAAGGTTTGGTCTTGGTTGAGATTTGTGCGGTTAACTAATTGAAATGTTTTTTGATTTTTGGTGTTTATTCTATTTTTTGGAGCTTCTAGATTTAGGGTTAAACCGTTATGTTCACTCCATTTTTTTGCCCAGAGTGAAAAATCGGAAAACGATTGATTGTTTATTTTATGAAGTGCCGTATTAGGAATAAAGTTTTTATGAAACTGTAGCGTGGCATCTACCACTACGGCGTATTTGCAATAATCTGGATAAGCCATTGACCCAAAGCCAACCACAGAATATTGTAGACTGTTTTTTTGCTGAATATTGCTAATTAGTTTCTCGAAATTTTTGGAGTTTGTTGGTGCTTCGCCTTCTCCATAAGTCGATGTGAAAATAATAAGCTGTTTGGCTTTTTTGTAAGTTGTGTATTTGTTTAATTCAGTAATAAAAACCGTTTTTCCTGCTGCTAAAAGCGCATTGTAAAAGGCGTTTGAGAGCGCAAATGTGTTTCCTGTTTCTGAGCCGACTAGAATAATGAATTCCGATTGGTCTTTTTTGTGCTTATTTTTTGGCACGGTACTCTTTTTTGTACGTCGAATTGACATAGCGAAACCAGAATAAATAAAGAATAAAATAGCCACAGAAGTAAATAATAAAACAAGAGACCAAATTATGCTACCTTGCCCAGTATGCAAGACAAAAATTAGGTTTGAGGCTTGTGTTACTAACGATTTTTGTTGCTTGCTAATGGCAACTCCTGAGAATTGATTTATAAGTATTTCTTCATCTTTTAATTTTAAGGTGAAATAGTCTTCAATGTCATCAGAAAAAGGGAATTCTAGATGTTCAACATCTTCTAATGGAATATTTTTAAAAAGCTGAAAGTCTGCAACATTAATTTTTGAGGTTTCAGTAAAAGATTCATCTAAAAATTGATGCGAAATTTTATCGGAAGGTAATAATGAAAACTTTTCTAAAGATAGGTAAACACCAGTAATAGTTACAATAACTATCGGAATAAGCGTGTAACGACCAATGATGATATGATAATATTGATCGAATTCTTCTTTTACAACTTTAGAGAAAAATTTTGACAAACCACCCTGACGCTTTCCTATTAAAATAACGCCTGTTATAGCCATTAAAAGGAGTAAAAACGAGACTATACCAATAATAGCACGGCCTGTCGATTTTAAAAATAAGGACCGGTGTAGATTGGTTGCAAATTTAAAAATGGGCGCTTTTTCAATAAGTTCTCCTATTTTTTTTCCTGTAAAAGGATTTATATAAAAGGTTTCATTGTTTCCTTCTTTTGTTATTACAGAAGCGCTTACAAAATCGTTTTTATCAACATCTATATTTATAACTTCTGAGTATTCACTTTGTAAAACCTGAATAGTTTTAGCTAAAGACAAGGTCTCTGCTTCGTGCACAGCATAAGGCTCTAGCTTATTCGAAATAGGTTCGAATGCTAAAATAATGCCGGTTATAGAGGCTAGTAAAATAAATAGAGAAGAAGATATAGCCAAAATAAGGTGGCTATATCTCCAAATAGAAATGGTCATTTAATGCAATATTTGTTAAATATTAAGGCGTGTTGCCCCGAGAGATTTATTGCGGTATCATACGGACATAGCGTATGTAACCATTTCCCTCATGTTTTAATTTTACGTTTTCTGAAGTTAAAGGAAACTCAACATCTTTAGTGTGGTATTCTTTATCTTCCACGGCTGTTTCAAAACGGATGCTGTATCCAGCGTCTATTTTATCGTTTTCAATTTCAACAACACTAATAGCACGTTCTCCTCCGCCAATGGTGGCACCTGTGATGGCATCGATGGATGGTCTTGTTTTTCCGTAAAAACGCCACCATTCAGAAATATCATGGTACCATTCATCATCATCACCTTGTACATAAAGTGTTTTTTCATAGTCACCTTGTGGATTTATTAAGGAAATCACAACATAAGCGCCTTCTCCAGAATAATTAATCATTTGCACCATACATTTAAAAGTGTTTGGTTTTGGTGTAAAAGCAAAAGATGTTATTAAGGTTAGGGCAAGTATAGTAAGGTATGCGTATGTTTTTGTTTTCATTGGGTATTATTTTAAGAAGTTAATATCGATTGCATTTGCTTTTAGTATCTCGTTTTCTTGTGCTAAATCGAAAACAGATTCCTCAAATTCTGTTACAGAATTTTTATCGGCACCTTGTTCAATTAGGTATTTTAAAATTGAAGCATCTTTCGCTTTCATGGCTGCAATATGAAGTACTGAAAGGCCATCTTTATTAGTAGTATTGATGTCGATTTTTATTGGTTCTAAAAATTTTAGTAAATCTAAATCTAGTTTCTCTATCGCGATTTGGTATAAGGTATTATTACCGGCTTGCGAAGCTGTAAAATCTACTTTACTAGCTTTTAATAGTTCTGCCTTTTCGTTAAAACCAGCTTTTTGTCTTTTACTGTACGTGTTTACTAAATAGTAAGCTAAATTGTTGCCTTCTTTATCTACAATTTTAGCATCGGCATTGTTTGCTAATAAAAAAGATACAACTTCTGGCTTGTTACGTTCTACTGCAAGGGTTAAAGCCGATTGTCCTTTTTTGTTTAATAAATTAATATCTTTATTAAGCGGCTCTAAATATTTTACAATGTCTAAACTATTAGATTGTGCTGCTTTTATAAATGGCGTATTTCCGTTTTCATCTTGCTTATTAACATCGACTCCTTTTTTTATAAAGTAATCTAAAATCTTGATGTCTTTAGTGTTTGTAGCAACGTTATGTAATGGGTTTGTCCCGTTTTTAGTAGTAACATTGGCTTCAATACCTAAGCTTTCTAGATAGTTGTAAACCTCAATACCATTAGAATGGCCACGACCACCTTGGCTAGCAAAAATAAAAGCATTTCCACCGTTTTTATTGATGGTATTGTATTCAATACCTTTAGCGACAAGCTTTTTAAGCATATCTATATTTCCCGATTTTGCCGTGTAATTAAATACGCCATTTCCGTAATTATCTTTACTTTTTAAATCGATGCCTTTAGCTTCAAAATAGCTGACAAGTTCAAAATCTGACAGTTTAGGAACTAGAAGTAAAAGCGCATTGGCTCCATCTTTACTTGTTTCAGTAAGTACGTTAGCTCCGTGAGCTATTAAAGCATCATATATTTTGGTGTTTGTTTGTCCTGCGGCAGCTGCGAAAATTAATGGAGAACTTCCTTTATCATCAATAACATCTGTTTTCGCACCGTTTTTTAATAGGTAATTTACGAGCTCTAAATTTCCGGAGTAAGCTGCCCAAAATAAGTAGGTTCTGCCATCGTGTGTTAGTTTGTTAACACCATTTTCTTCAAAACTTAATAAATATTTAGTAATGTTAAAATCGGCTTTAGCAAAGATAGAACTTGTTACAGCATCAAAACCAAAAGCAGTTAATTCCGACGGGCTATTACCTTCCTTAATGGTTTGTTTTATTTTTTCTAAACTGGGTTTATTTGCCCAAAATTTTTTGTCGCGTAATAAGTTTGTGTCCTGCGCAAAGGCATTGATAGTGCATACTAATATTAATGCAATTGTTATTAATTGTTTCATATTTATTATTTTACAAAAGATTCTATTACCGGATTAATTTTTTCTGAAGTATTGTAGTTTTCGTTATCAAACAAAAACTTGTAAAGTGGCTTGTTGTCTACTTTTTCTTCCAAACTAAGGTTGGTGTTTCTGTTATAAACAGCATTCCATTTGTTACGAACAAGTGCCCATTTATCTTGGTTTTCTGTCCACCAATCGGCAGCAGCTTTACATTTGCTATCGGCTACTTTCACGTAAGTGTTATATCCTTTTTCTTTAGCTAAAATCACATCAGCTTTGCCAGCTTCACGAATTACTTTACTGTTATCTTGATCGTGTACCCAACCAGTGCTTGTTATTTCATGACGGTTGCCACGTGTGGTTACATTGTAATCGCTACGTTTTGTGTATTCTCGTCTTGGTAGTGGTGCATCGGTAGTATTTTCCCAGTAATTTTTACCGTCTACGTGTACCCAAGTTCCCGAACCTTCGTAACGTGGGCTATCATCTACCTGATATACTTTTTGCGTCCATTGCCCTTTAACTTCGGCCTTTGGTTTAGTAACAAAATTCCAAGTATTATCACCATTAAACATATAAAAATCGGTGTTTTCATAAAGCCAATCTTGTCTCCAGTGCTTCACAATATAAGGGCTGTTTGGTGGGCCAACTTGCAATAAGTGCTGAATAGAAATTTTGTTTTTGTCATCTTCAACCAATTGAGCCCATTCCAAACCTTTATCAATTTTGGTTTCCGATGGTTTGTAAAGCGAGTCTTCACTATAGTTGAAAGTTTCTGCAAAATTAAAAGTTACCTCAAAACAACCACACATCTTTTTAATAGCTGCGGCATCTTGTTTTTTTTTGTTTTGAGCAAACCCATTTATGGATGTTGTTAAGGAAATTAAAGCTAATAGTGCTAGTTTTTTCATTTTGAAACGTTTGTTATCTAGGATTAAAAAATAATTGAAAATTTATTGTTCTTATTTAGACTGAATTAAAATAACTTATATATTTGCAGCAAATTTATATAGAATGAATCTAAATAAAAACAATATTGTAATCTTTTTTCTAATATTTTTTTGCCTCATCGGATTTTCTCAAACAGAATACCAAACGGCTCAAGACATGAATAACTTAGAGGAAGTTGTGGTGACTGGGCAATACAACCCGCAATCCATAAGAAAATCGGTTAACAGTGTTATCGTTATAAACCGCGAACAAATTGAAAATCAGGCAGCCAATAATTTAGCCGATTTACTGAATTATAATCTAAACTTAACCGTTATACCTAATGCAAAAAGCGGAAAATCTACCATTTCGTTTTTTGGTTTAGATGCTCAGTATTTTAATGTTTTGATTGATAATATTCCGTTAGTAAGTGATAATGGTTTGGGTAATAATATCGATTTAACTCAAATAAATTTAGATGATATTGCTCGTATTGAAATTGTGGAAGGCGCCATGGGTGTGGAGTATGGAGCCAATGCTGTTTCGGGTGTTATTAACATTATCACAAAAACATCAATAGATAATAATTGGCGTGTTCAGGCATTTTTACAAGAGGAAACGGTAAGCGATGAGTATGCTTGGTTTGATGAAGGTAGGCATATTCAAGGTTTAAATATTTCGCATAATATTAATGACAATTGGTTTGGTCGTGTTGGTATAAACCGAAATCAGTTTGCGGGATTTTATAATGCACAACTAGGTGAAAACCATTATCAAAACGATGGTTTACGCGGGTATGATTGGCTCCCAAAAACACAAATAAATTCTAATATATTTTTAAATTATAAGAAGAAATCCTTCAGTTTATCTTATAAATCGGAATATTTTAATGAGGTCATTAATTATTACGACGCTGCTGTTCGTGCCAATATTGATACCGAAACACAAACGAGTAATCCGTCGGCAACTGATAAAATTTTCACGACCAATAGATTTTTAAATAATTTAAATCTTAACGGACATTTTACATCCGGAGCAAATTATGGACTGTCGCTTTCTTACCAACAGCAAACACGCGATTTAAACGAGTTTAATTATTACATACTTACCCAAGAAAGAACAAACGAAACCGATGAAACTTATCAGTCTAGTCATGTGTTTTTTGCAAAAGGTTTGGTGAGTAATTTGGTAAAAAGCGATGTGTTTAACTTTCAATTAGGGTTTGAAAGCCGCTTAATGAAAGGCTTTGATACCGAAGCTTCTGGAGATGTTACTGAGTTAGATAAGGAACAAAAGCAAAATAATACAGCTGTTTTTGGCTCTTCGGAATTTAACTTAAGTGAAAAATTCTCAATTCGACCAGGAATTCGATATGAGTACAATTCGCTATTTCATTCCAAATTAATAAGTTCTTTTAGCACGCGCTATTTAATGAAACATGATTTTGAATTGCGAGGGAATATCGGTACATCGTACCGTACGCCAAGCTTTAGCGAGTTGTATTACTATTTTGTAGATTCTAATCACGATGTGCAAGGGAATGAAAATTTAAATCCTGAAAATGGATTTTCAGCGGCTATAAATCTTAAAAAACGAAGCTGGATAGATGATGTTTCGCTTATAAATACTTTTAAAATCACTTATCTTGATGTTAATGATAAAATAGATTTAGCCGTTGTAAATACTTCGCCTTTGCAGTATCAGTATATCAATATTGATGCTTATAAATTATGGGGAATAACTTCGGAAAATAAAATTAAAACCAATAATTGGTCTTTCAATTTAGGCGCTACGCTTCAGGGTATTTCCCGAATTGCAAATAATGAAGTAAATGCCAATAATGATTTTCTGTATTCGTATCAAATAAATACAAGCGCGAATTACTTCATTAAAAAATGGAATACAGGCTTAACTCTGCTTTTAAAACACAACGGCGAACAGAAAGATTACGTGGGTTCTGGAACCGATGACGATGGAAACTCCGTATTCGAAAAAGCAACAACCAATGCTTACTCGTGGTTAGATGCATCTATTAAAAAGTCTTTTTTCAACAATAAAATTCAAGCTACTCTAGGAGGTAGAAACTTGCTCGATGTAACCGATGTAAGAGTTAGCGGCTCTTCTAGTGGCGCTGTTCATGCAGGTACTAACAGTTCGTTATTACTGGGTTATGGCCGATCTTATTATTTAAAACTTTTATACAATCTTAACTTTTAACCAATAAATATCTTTAATATGAATAACAAATTATCAACTTTAATTTTATGTATTTCAGCTCTTGTTTTTTCGAGTTGTAGTAGTGACGATACACCAACTGAACCTATACAAATAGTAATTGAAGGTGCTGCGGTATCTCCAGAAGTTGGTGGGCCAAACGAGCAAAACCAAGTTTATATCGATTTAAGTTCTAATGCAACAACAGCTATCCAAAGAGATTCTTGGGATTTAGGTTTTTATTCCGGATCTGAATTTCGAGTTGCTATAAATGGTTCAATTTATATGGCTGTAGCCGAATTAAACGAAACCGACATTGATGCTGTAAGTTCAACGTCTACCGAAGTACAAGATTTACAACCTTTAGTGGCTGTTGGGACATACCAAGCTGAAAACATTATATATGTAGATTCTCCAGAAGGTGCAATTACAAATACTGCCATTTCAGAAATATCTACTACCGATACAGATAACAAAGTGTATTTAGTAAACTTAGGAAACGCCGTAGGTACAGAAACTTCTGCTACAGGTAGTGTTTCTATTTCCGGAGATTCTAGAGGATGGAAAAAAATACGTGTTTTAAAAAGTGGAGACGATTATGTTTTGCAATATGCAGATTTAGACGCTACCACTCATGAAGAAGTAGCTATTTCTAAAGATTCTAATTACAACTTTACATTCTTTAGTTTTAATACAGAAGCTATAGTAAGTGTAGAACCAGAAAAAACAAATTGGGATTTAAATTTCACCGTTTTCACTAATGAAATAGAAGGTTATGGATCTTACGGGTATTCCGATTTTGTTGTAAATAATGTAAAAGCAAATGCGCAAGTTTATATGGTGGATACTGAGGTAGATGCGCTTACTTATGCCGATTTTACTTTAGCAAACGTTAATAGCGCAAATTTTAATAACGACCAACGCGGTATTGGTAGTAGCTGGAGAAATGGTGGTGGCCCAGGATCTCTACCTTCTTTAAAAGACAATGTATTTTATGTGGTAAACGATACCGACGGAAACCTATATAAATTACAATTTTTAGCATTAACCAACGCTGATGGCGAGCGTGGTTACCCTGAGTTTGTTTATAGCCTGTTGCAATAGCAACTGTATTAGTACCAGTTATTTTAAGTTAGTCAAAAAAAGCCACTCGTAAATGAGTGGTTTTTTAATGTTAGTTTATGTTTAACTAAGCCATCATACTCCCGCAAATTCCTAAACTAACAATACAATAAACGGCGGCTAAAATGAAAAGAATTTTAGCTGCTTTTTTATGTTTTTTAAACACGATAAAGCCAATAATAGCCAGGAAAATTGCTGGGCCAAACATAATGGCTAGAATAAGATATATTAAACCATCTAAATTTCCTACTTCTAAAAACATCATAATATTTCTTTTCTAAGTTCTTCTAATCTGGCTTTTTTATCATCACGATAAAACAAATTCATGGTTTCAAAAGGTATAATTTTATTGTCTTTATCCACAATATGCACACACGATTTTTTTATGGCACGTACATCAAAATTATAAGCATCAATAAACTGCATAATGATTACCCGAAACAAATTATCATAACCCAAATTTGGCGCATCAATATTAGGTAAACAGCACATAATAGATTTTAAGTTTTCTTCGGCAACTTCAACAGAGTTTCCGGTGCTAAAGAGTTCAACCATTTTACCTTGTAGTTGTGCATCTTGCTCATAAATAATGGTGTTTTTACTATTGTCTAGCAAATCGTTCGGATTTATATATCGGGTTAACGGAAAAACTTCTTCACCCAATTTCAAAGCATAACCCATCACTAAAGCATCTGGATTGCAAGGCACAGGCAATAAATCGTCCGGATTAAAAATATCAGTTTGTTCCATTATTTTTCTTCTCACTTCCGTTAAAGTCATTCTATCCGTTTCCGGATTAAAATTCTCCAATCGGCCAGCAATTTGCGTAGGTTGCAACGTTACACCACGAATACATTTTTGCTTTAAAGCATACTCTATAATTTTTCCAATTTCATGGTCGTTCAATCCTTTTTGTAACGTAACAACCAATGTGGTCGATAGGTTTACAGCGTTTAAATTAGCAATAGCCTGCGCTCTAATATGGTTTAAATCTGCGCCACGTAATTCCTGCAAAACGCTATTCTCAAAAGAGTCGAATTGTAAATAAATCTCAAAATCGGGTGCATAGGTTTTTAACCGTTCCGCGAAAGCGATATCCTTAGCAATTTTTATACCGTTAGTATTCAGCATTAAATGCCTAATTGGTAACGATTTTGCATAATCCATAATCTCCCAAAACTGTGGATGTATAGTGGGTTCTCCACCCGAAATTTGCACCACATCAGGCTCCTTTTCATTGCGCACAATAGTGTCCAGCATGGCCTTCACCTCGTCTAAAGTTCTATGTCTTCCATAGGTTGGCGACGAGCCTGCATAACAAGTTGGGCACGTTAAATTACAGCGATCTGTAACCTCCACAACTGTTAAGCAACTATGCTGCTCATGGTCTGGGCACAACCCACAATCGTAGGGGCAACCATAATCGGTTTTGGTGTTAAAAACATAAGGCGTTTCACTAGGTTTATTGTAATTCCGTATATTTTTGTAATACTCAATATCGTCGGCAATTAACACCTTAGAATTCCCGTGTTCCTTGCAACGCTTAAGCATATAAACATTACCATTTTCGAATACAATTTTAGCATCCACACGTTTTAAACACTCGGGACATAAACTTAAAGTAAAATCGTAATACGTATATTTTCTAACAGGCATTTTCTTTGTTTTATAATAAATATTTGGGCGTTACCCGAAAAGGGTCGGGCTTTACACTGCAAGTCCTCGCACTTCCTTCGTCAGGCTGTGGGCTTTCCGTTGCAATCCCTAACGCACCTTTTTGTTCACTTTTAGGCTAAAAATAGTGGTTCTGTAATACAGCAAACAAATTAAACATAATATTTGAATTGAGCTTAAACCAAAAACATAAAACACATTAGGTTTTAAGAATTCAATAAAAAACCTAAAGGCGAAATACAGAATCATGAACCATTTAAAAAGTGTGCCGTTTTCTAGAGTTGCAGATGTTTTAAGCTTCTGTAGGCCTATAAAAAGAAATATTAAAAACACTAATTCATAAAGTGATGTTGGATGCCTTAAAACGCCATCGCCCAAATCCATTCCAAATATAGAAGTGGTTTCATAACCGTAAGTAAACTCATTAATTCCTGATAAAAAACAGCCTACTCTGCCAATAAAAATTCCTAAAATTATCGGAAACACAAACAAATCGCCAGAACGTTGCGTTTCTCCAACTATTTTTTTAGCGAGTTCTACACCAAGTAATCCACCAAATAAACCGCCCATTATGGTTTTGGCGTTTAGCAATTCTACTAGGTTTTCTCTTGAGAATTCCACCAAGGGATTTTCTAAAAAACCAACCAATCGGGAGCCAATAAGTGCACCCAAAGCAGCACCAAGTATTATTGATAAGCGGTTGGTGGTAGAAATTACATCTTTACTATTACGCCGTAAAAATAAGTAATACCGAAAACCAATAAAGAATGCTAAATATTCTAATACTAAATGAACATTAATAGTATAGCCGAAAATTTCGGGTGTAAAAGGGATTTGCAAAGAGTGATTTTTTTATAAATATAGCCGATTTTTTCATTCTAGGTTTTCATAATTCAGTTTCTAACTGTTTATGTTGGTTCAGTAATTAAACCTTTAGGGCCTTTTTTAGTCTTATTTCTTTAAAGGTTAAAGAGTTAATTCGAGGGAAAAGCCTTATATTAATTTTTTAAAACTAAACTAAGCTACACCAACTAACATGAAAAAAATATTAATCTGTTTTTTCACAGTAATCCTAACAATTTCATCTTTATTTTCTCAAGAAGAAAAAACTATTCCAGATATTGAAAAAATTTATGTTCATACTGATCGAAATACATATGTAGCTGGAGAATCTCTTTGGTATAAGGCATATATGGTTTACGCTTACAATAATGTTTTATACAACCATAGCAATATTTTGTATGTAGAATTAATTTCGTCCGATTCTAAAATAATGCTTCGAAACACCACCAAATTGATAGGCGGTTTAGGGCATGGCGATTTTAAGTTAACTGATGCTGCAGGAGTAAAACCTGGTAAATATCAAATACGAGCGTATACCAATTGGACTCGTAATTTTGGAAAAGATTTTGTATTCAAAAAAGATATAGAAGTTCTAGATGTATTTAATGAGGTTACAGAAACTAGTAGTGAGGCAACAGCTGCAAATTCAGAAACAAATAATATCGATTCTACAGCAAGCGAAAAAGAAACTTTAAAAGTTCAGTTTTTTCCGGAAGGTGGATCGCTTATTCAAGATGTACCAAGTGTTGTCGCTTTTAAAGCAGTAGATGTTTACGGAAACCCTATAAATGTGCAAGGTAAAGTGTATGATTCTAACAACGAACTTGTTACTTTTTTTATGAGTATTCACGATGGTATGGGTGTGTTTCAATTACAACCAGAGGCGGGTAAAACCTATTGTGCTAAAATTACAGCTACCAACCATCCTGATATAGAAGTGCCGCTTCCTGCAGCAGATTCAAAAGGGATTTTGTTAAGTTATAGTGACATCAAAGGCAGAAGTATTATCACCATAAAAACAAACGAAGCTACGCGTTTAGCGCATGCCGAGAAGCCAATTATGTTGCGTTATAAATCTAGAGGACTTTTATATTTTGAGGAAAAACTAGAGTTATCGAGCACTAAATTATTGTTAGAGTTACCTCGTGCAGAACTTCCGGAAGGCATAAGTCAAATTACATTATTCGATGGCGATTTAAAACCACAAAGTGAACGTTTGGTTTATGTAGAAAAAAGTAAAAATTTAAAAGTTGGTTTAACCACGGATAAAACATCATATAAAACACAGGAGAAAGTTGTGCTTAATATAACATCTACAGATAATTCTGGCGTGGCAGTTCCTGCAAGTTACTCACTAGCGGTAACCGATTTAAATGGCTCAAAAGATTTAAATAATAACGAAAGTAATATCAGTTCTTATTTTTTAATGGAATCTGATATTAAAGGTAAAGTGCATAACGCTGGCCATTATTTCGATGCTAATAATCCTGCTAGATTTCAGCACTTAGATGTTTTATTGCTAACCCAAGGTTGGCGCGATTTTTTATGGAAACAAGAACGAAAAGTTGTTGAGAACCCAGGTTTTAAAGTAGAAAAAGGTATTAATATTTCAGGGCACGTTAAACATCTTTTCTTACCAAAACCAATTGTTGGGAACACCATTTCTTTAACGTTGTTTAATAAAAGTATAGGGACCTTAAATGAGATTACAGATTCATTAGGTATGTTTAATTTTGATAATTTAGATATTACAGGGAAAGCGCGAATTATATTAACTACTAAAAATAAAAGAGGAAAGAAAAACGGCATGTTTGTTTTAGACTCTATTTTTAAATCGCCAATGTATGTTGGTGCTATGCCTAAAGTTCCTAGCGTTAAATTTTCTCCAGAAATAAAGAGTGTAAAACAAAATATTTATAAAAAATATATTGAGTTTAACGTGATGCCAGAGAATGTTTTAAATGAAATTGAAGTCACCGGAAAAAAACAAGTAGCGGGAGAAGACATTAATATACACAGCAAAATGGCTAATGGATATGTTGTAGACGACAGTACTCCAAAATTTGCAAGTGTTTTTGAATTGTTAGAATACGCCATTCCAACGCTCGAAGTTGGTAATCGCGAAAGCATAAAGTTTACTAGAAACCCAGGAGCCGCATTAATACTAATAGATCAAAACCGCTTACTGGATCCACAACAAGAGGGGTCGGATATGATTATTGCAATGTTAACGGATATTCAACCGGAAGATGTTTTAAAAATAGAATATGATAATAGCTCCGTTTCTACAATGATTTATGGAAACCAAGGAGCAAATGGTTCTATTAAGATTTATACAACAAACAATTCGAATTCTAATTTTGGTAACGGTAACCCTAAAGAAGCCTTACAAACCATAAATAAACAGATAGAGGGTTATGATAAAGGTCGTCTTTTTTATTCGCCAAATTTGGAGATTATAGCCGATAGTAAAGATAAGAACGCGTCTATCCGTAACACCTTGTATTGGAATCCGTATGTTCATCCTGATAAAACTGGTGTTTTAGAACTTCATTATTACAATACTCGGGTTGAAACCGAAGTAAAATTAAGTTTAGAAGGTATTACGGCAAGTGGTATTCCTGTTGTGGTAAAAACTACATATTCTATTGGAAAATAGGTTGTTTTATGGAGATGGTCGATTTTTTAATTATACCATTCGTTTTCTTACTACCTTGATAACATGAAGTTTATTGCTCTCGTAATCGTTTTTGTTTTTAGTGTAAGCACTGTTTTTGCACAAATTAGTGATGCTATAGAAGAGTTTGCACTGCCAGATCAGTTAAACGAATCTTCAGGGATAATTTTTTTCAATAATAAATTACTCACGCATAACGATTCTGGTGGCGAAAACAAGCTTTACGAATTAGATGTTAATTCTGGTTTGGTTACAAGAACAGTTACTGTTTTAAATACTACAAATGTAGATTGGGAAGATCTTACTCAAGACGACTCTTATATTTATATAGGAGATTTTGGAAATTATGCAGGCGATAGAACAGATTTAAAAATTTATAAAATTAGTAAAACGGATTATTTAAACTCCACAAATGTTACAGCAGAAATTATCTCTTTTAATTATGCTGCTCAAACGAGTTTTACTAACAATGAAAATAATACCGAGTGGGATGCTGAGTCTTTAATTTCTTTTAATACAGAAAATTTAATGCTCTTTAGCAGAAACTGGATTAATGGCAATACCAAAGCCTATTTAATTCCAAAAACGGCTGGTAATTATGGGCTTAATCCGTTGCCTTCAACACTTAATAGTGGCGGATTAACCTCAGGTGCTACATACAATAGTGAAAGCAAAAAGTTGTTTTTAATTGGCTACACTCAGTTTTTGCAACCCTTTGTTTGGGAAAGCGAAAACTTTACAGGCATCGATGTTTTTTCGGGAACTAACACGCAAACATCATTATCTGCTAATTTTGGTTTCGAGCAAATAGAAGGTATTACGGATAATGGTGGCGGTAAGTATTTTATATCATCAGAGACTTTTAATAATTCCGGAATTTCCGATTACGGCAAGCTTATTTCTTTTTCAGAAGAAAATACACTATCAATAAATAATGATGGTGTTGCGGAATTTCAATTATTCCCAAACCCAGTAAATACGACGTTGTCTATTAAAGCAAACAACTTTCAAAAGGTAGAAATATTCAATACTAAAGGTGCTTTACTTCACTCGGGTAATAGTAAAACAATAAATATGCAAGCTTTTAATTCGGGTATTTATTTTGTGAAAATCATAGAAAACAACAACACATCTAGCATCAAAAAGATAATTAAGAAATAAACATTAATTTTGCCCAAATTATCAATACATAAATCAATGTTTAAAAAATCTATTGCTGTTCTTTCTTTGTTCTTTATTTTAACTTCTTGTTGGAAGGATAAAAGCCCAGAAGATTTAATTCGATTAAAAGATAAATTCAAATCTCAAGTTGCTACGTTCGAAAACAAAAAAGAAGTTGCAAACAAAAACGTAAACAAAGGATTAGAGTCTTTGGGCGCTTTAAAATTAGCTTTAGAAGATGCTAAAAATGAAGATAAAGAATTTGCTAAAGTTTATGGCGACTGGGAAAAGGTTGATAAACGCGTAAAAAACCTGAATAAAGAATACGAAGATTTAAAAACTAAAGCGGCTAATTTATTCACGGCCATGGAAACTCAAACCAATAGTTTAAGCGATCAAAAAAGTAAAAACACATTGTTATCGGCTATTAATAAAGCCAAAACAAAATATAATGGCACACTAGCGAATACCTCTAAAGCCATAGATAAATTAAAACTTTTACACAACGATGCCGTTGAGGTTGTTAAAGCTTTGGAAGTTGCTGCGGCATTAAATTCTTTCGATTCTATTAACGGACAAATGAAAAGTATTGAAGACCGTGTAGATGGTATTATGCAAGAACTAAACGTTGCCGTAGTAGAAAGTAAAAAACTGTACGAAAAGAAAATAACCGAACTAGGCGAGAATTAATTTAGGTATAAAAAGTTTAAAAGTTATCCGGTTTTATAAAACCCAATACATTTAAGTAAAAAACCTTAATTTTGCCCAAAAATATAACCCATTGGTAAAAATAGATCACATAGAATTGCCCGATTTCCCATTGCTTTTAGCGCCAATGGAAGATGTTAGCGACCCGCCATTTCGCGCACTTTGCAAAGAACAAGGCGCCGATGTGGTTTATACTGAGTTTGTATCCAGCGAAGGTTTAATTCGTAATGCCGCAAAAAGCGTTATGAAACTTGATATTTATGAAAAAGAACGCCCAGTTGGTATTCAAATTTTTGGAGCGAACTTAGATAGCATGCTACAAACCATAGATATTGTAGCTGAGTCTAAGCCCGATATTATTGATATTAATTTTGGTTGCCCCGTAAAAAAAGTGGTAAGTAAAGGCGCAGGAGCAGGCATTCTAAAAGATGTATGTTTAATGGAGCAACTTACCGCCGAAATGGTAAAACGCACCAATATTCCAATAACCGTAAAAACCCGTTTAGGTTGGGATCACGACTCTATTCGTATCGTTGAGGTAGCCGAGCGTCTGCAAGATGTAGGCTGTAAAGCCATTGCTATTCATGGGCGAACACGAGCTCAAATGTATAAAGGCGATGCCGATTGGAAACCTATTGCACAAGTAAAAAATAACCCACGTATGCATATTCCTGTGTTCGGAAACGGCGATGTTACCACACCAGAACGCGCCATGAAAATGCGTGACGATTACGGATTAGATGGCTGCATGATTGGTCGTGCTACCATCGGGAATCCTTGGTTTTTTAAGCAAGTAAAGCACTTTTTTAACACCGGAGAACATCTAGCGCCAATAAGTTTAGAAGAGCGCGTAGAGGCGGCTCGTCGTCATTTACAAATGGCTATAGATTGGAAAGGTGAAACGCTTGGCGTTTTCGAAACTCGCCGTCATTACACCAACTATTTTAAAGGCATTCCGCATTTTAAAGAGCACCGTATGAAAATGGTAACATCCGATCATTCCGAAGATGTTTTTGCTGCTTTCGATGAGGTGTTGCAAAAATTTGCAGGATACCAGTTCACAGAATAAATTCCGTTTTTACTGCTTAACGACGTTAGGAGAAATCGCAAAAGAGAATAAAAGCTATACCCGACTATAGCTGCGACATCTCCTGCTGCCGATAATTAAAAATTTGGTGCTACTAAACTAATGCACCGTTAGCACCAATAACTTGTCCGGAAATCCATTTAGATTCATCGCTCGCTAAAAACACAACAACGTTAGCAATATCAATTGGTTTTGCTAATCTATTAAAGGCATTCATACCGCTAAGTTTATCAATAAACTCCTGCGATTTTCCTTTTAAAAACAACTCTGTTTCTGTGGCGCCAGGAGCAAGAGCATTAACTGAAATGCCACGCCCAATTTCCTTAGAAAATACACGCGTCATTTGTTCAACAGCCGCTTTGGTAGAAGAGTATATACCGTAAGTAGGGAACATTAATTTCGCCGTACTCGAAGAAATGTTAATAATATTTCCGTTATCAGCCAGTTTGCTATCTGCCTCTTGTAGTGTATTAAAAACGCCTTTTACATTAACATTAAATTGACTATCAAAGTCATCCTCGGTGCAATCTTTTAGTAATTTAGAAGTCATAATACCTGCATTGTTTACTAAAACATCAATTTTACCATAAGCCTCAATAGCTTTATCAAAGAGATTCACAACATCCGATTTTTGGCTAACATCCGCTTTTACAGAAATAGCTGCGCCACCATTTTTAACAATGGTGTCTACAGTTTCTTGAGCTTCTGCTGCACTATTAGAATGGTTAACAATTACTTTTGCGCCATTTTTAGCTAACTGTATAGCAATTTCTTTTCCTATACCTTTAGACGATCCGGTTACTAGTATAACTTTGTTTTCTAGATTCATAATGTATATTATTTTAGTGCAATGAGTTTATCTGCTATGTTTTTTAAATTAGATTCCGATAGTTCTGGTAATGCTGCTAACGGATATAATTGAGCTCCCGGACGACTAATAAAAGCGCCTCTCCAATTGGCCCAAAGTGCTCCGGCAATATCCCAGCCATGTGCGGCTACTAGCATACATTCGTTTGGTTGTACGCCCATTTTTCTCGCGGCCCAATCGTAAGCATCTGCATGTGGTTTAAATTTGCCCATATCTTCAATACTTAAGCGTTGTTCAAAATACTCGGTTAATCCTGCATTTTTAAATTGCGTTTCCACACCTTTATTAGATGAGTTTGTGAAAGATACTAATTTGTAGCCGGCATCTTTTAAACTTTGTAATGCTTGTTTTACTTCTGGGTGTGCAGGAATAGAACGCAACGGTCCTAAAATAGCTTCTTTGGCTTGAGTTTCTGTAATTGAAATACCATGATTGGCCGCTACCATTTGTAATGCAGCAGCTCCAATAATTCCGAAGTCGTTATATTGTCTTCCTACGGTTGTAACTAAAGAATATTGTAACATGGTTGTAAACCAAAGTGGTAATAAATCTGGGCGATTGCCTAATACTTTACCAACGCTTTCCTTCATGGCTGTTAAATCGAGTAGTGTTTCGTTTACATCAAAAAATAAAACTTTTGGTCGCTTGCTAGATGTTGTGTTTGCAGTTTCTGTATTTGTTGAGGCAAATGCTAAATGCGGTGCTGCCAAACCAACCATGGCCGATTTTTTCAGAAAGTCTCTTCTTTTGTTTGTTTCGTTTTTCATTGCTATTGTTGTTTTATAAAACATACTAATAGGTATGTTTTTAGTGTAAAAAAATGTTAATTTTTAATTTGCTGTAAATAAATAGATAAGCCGCTCATGTACTCATCTAAAATAACATCGGTGTCGTAGAGTTTTCGAATACCACGCACGCCTTCAAAAGCACTTATTAAATATACAGCAACCGATGCGCTCGAGATGTTTTGTTTAATGCTGCCTTCTGTTTTACCACGCTCTAATAACAGGATTAAGGCATCACGCCAATTGTCTATTATTTGTTTTAATGCCATTTGGTATGCAGTTTCAAAATCGCCAATTTCGTTTATAAAATTGTTTGTTGGGCAACCGTGTTTTTTATCGTGTAGTGAGAAAGATTTTAACCTTTCCGAAAATGTATTTTCTAGTATATCTACAACATGTCCGGGTTGTTGTAAAGGTTCTATCATACCTTTAAAAACGCGCTCTTGTAGTTTTAAGCTTATTACGGCAAGACCCAATTCTTTTTTGTTTTTATAATGATGATAGAACGCACCTTTTGTTAGTTTAGTGGTTTTCATTATAGTATCTACACTTGTGGTTTTAAATCCGTTTTTATAAAACAGTTTAAACGACTCGTTAAGAATGGTTTGTTTTGTGAATTCCGATTTTTGCTCCTGTAACATATTACAAAGGTATATAAAAAATACTAGTAGGTATGTTTTTTAACTTTTTCTGTTAAATTGTATGCTGTGCGGATAAAAATTATTTGTGGGTTACGCTATTTGTTGGTAGATAAACCTGCGAGAAGGATTGATGCGGCATCCTTTTTTGAAAGCTTAAAATAGCTCATATTTTAGGTTACCCCGAGTTTGTGTTAAAATAACGGTTGTAGAACGTTAACGAAAAGTGCTTACAAAAAAGATATAGCGGAAAGCCTGTTTGCTATTTTTCTTGGCAACTCGCCAAAATTATTTACACGGTTTTCACCATATTTTTTGTAATACGTGCCGATGCAATTTTGGATGCAATAATGCCTAAAACCGAGATGGTAATAAAAACGATAAATATGTTTTCGATACGTATGGTAACAGGGTATGGCAGCGATGGCGTAATCATGACGAGGCTGAATTGCTGTTGTAAAAAGGTAATAATAAGTGCGATAGCGAGCCCGATAAGCCCCCCAATAATACTCATTAAACTACCTTGGTAGAAAAATATTTTACGAATATCTTTTACCGTGGCACCTATATTAAATAGGGTACTTAAACTTTTCTTTTTGTCTAGCATCATCATAATTAATGAGCCGATAACGTTGAAAAATGCAATGATGAGTACTAGGGTAAAAATGAGGTAAACGGCCAAATTTTCTGTGTTTAACATTTTGTAAAGCGCATCGTTTAATTGTGCGCGATTTTTTACGGTAACATTATCACCTAAAATGGCTTGTATGCTTTGTTTAGCTTGGGTTTCGTCTGCGTTTGGGTTAAGCTTAAACTCTATAGACGATATTTGGTTGTCTTGGTAATTAAGTAATCGTTTTGCTAAATCTATGGGAGCATAAATGTAGCCATCGTTTAGGGTTTCGTTTATGTAAAATATACCAACATTTACTGCGCGAACGGTATTAAAGGCATCTTTTGTAGAATTTAATTGCCCTTTTCCAGGCTTGGGAACATAAATGTTTATAGATTTTGTAAAATCTAGAATACCTAAAGATAAGTTTTTAGAAATGCCCCAACCCACAACAATTTCGTTTGTGTTTTGGTCTAACCAACTGCCTGTATCCATGGCAGAATCTATATTTACAATGTTTTGAAAATTGCCGTCTACACCTTTTATTTTAGCAATAGTAGTTTTGTTATTGCTAGTTATAAAAATGCGCTCTTCAATAATTTTAGAATACTCGGCAACGGCTTCTAAATTATCGAGTTTTTCTGCGATATCTTTAGTAAGCATAAAGGTTTTACCAATGGTGGTTTCGGCCTTTAAATCTGGATCTATTTCTGTAGAAAACTGTAGTGTAAAATCTTTTAATCCGGCAAAACCAGAGAGCACAATAAATAAAGATGCAGCCCCGAGAATAACACCAATAATAGCAATGTTGGTTATAAAATTAATAGCGTTATTGCTGCTTTTGGAACGCAAATAACGTTTTGCTATATATAGTGGGAAACTCAATCTACGATTTTTTTCTTTTGTCTAAAATATTAGGATCTTTGATAGGGTTTTCTTCGCCTTTTAAAGATTTTTCAATCTGGTCGATGTACTCTAAAGAATCGTCTATAAAAAACTCTAAATTAGGCATACGGCGCAATTGGTGTTTGGTACGTTGTGCTAATTCATGACGAATTAATGGTGTATTCGATTTTATGCCCTCCATCAGTGCAGGCGCTTTATCGTTAGGAAAAATGCTTAAATAGACCTTCGCAACCGATAAATCTACAGTAACCTTTACTTTAGATACCGATATTAAAACACCACGCATTCCGCCCTGTGTGGCAGCTCCTTGTAGAACTTCTACTAAATCTTGCTGTAAAACCCCACCTATTTTTTTTTGTCTTTGACTTTCTGCTTCTTCCACTTTATAAAATGCTTTTAGATTGCAAAAATAAAGCATATTTAAAGATTATCTTGTTTTTCGAGGTGTATTTTAATATTTTCAGATTAATTTAGATAATAATTAACAAATTAACGCTTTCGCGGAAGGAATACAGGCTCGTTTATTCTTTTCGTCTTGTGCAGATTATTTAATGATATTCTTGCCAAGAGGATGTAAAAGAAGTGCGTCGAAACAGATTTGATATTTTCTTTTGCATGTATTGTTAGAATAAAATTAAGATTTTCGCATTCACAGAAATGAAAAAAAACAGGTTTTTAGATGAAAAAAATAGAACATATTGGCATTGCAGTAAAAAATTTAGAAGTTTCTAATAATTTATATTCAAAACTTTTTGGAGAGCTACCTTATAAAACCGAAGCTGTAGAAGATGAACATGTAAATACATCGTTTTTTAAGGTTGGTGATAATAAAATTGAATTATTAGAAGCAACCTCGAAAGATAGCGTAATAGCCCGTTTTATTGATAAAAATGGAGAAGGTATCCATCACATTGCCTTTGATGTGGAAGATATTGAAGCTGAAATTATCCGTTTAAAAAATGAAGGTTTTAGAATTATAAACGAGGTCCCGAAGCGTGGAGCCGACAATAAATTAGTGGCTTTTTTGCATCCGAAATCTACAAATGGTGTACTAATTGAACTTTGCCAAGAGATAAAGTGATATTTTTTTTGGTTACATCTAAAATAAATAGTAATATTGCACTCCAATTTCGGTCCCATAGCTCAGTTGGTTAGAGCACCTGACTCATAATCAGGTGGTCCTTGGTTCGAGCCCAAGTGGGACCACATAGAGATTGTAAAGCTTCACAGCAATGTGAGGCTTTTTTTTGTGCTTTAAAGTTAACTAATGTTAATAAAAAGTAAACAAGATTGTTTACAAATATTTTTTTATATACATTTGTTATACACTAAAAATCTATGTTACCTAAAATTTCTAAAATAAAAGGAGTACATCCAGGGCTTATATTACAACGCGAAATAAAGCGTTGTAATATTAAAAGCTCGCAATTAGCTATAGCTATAGGTGAGCATAAACAAACTATTAGTGCTATCATAAATCAAAAAAGAGGTATTAATCCCGAGTTATCTATTAAACTAGCAGATTACTTTCATGAAGAAGAAGATTACTTTATGATGCTGCAAGCAGGTTATGAGGTTAAAATTGCATTAACTAAAAATAGTGAAAGAAAACCCAATCTAAACAATATTAGAAAAGTACTATTTTGGGATACCACCTTTGATAAAATCGATTGGGACAAAAACAAACGTGCTATTATTAAGAGAGTTTTAGAAAGAGGTAATGATAAGGAAATTAATGAAATTATAGAGTTTTATGGTAAATCTACAGTATCTACAATAGTAAAGTCTATTAAGAACTCTCGCTTATCTACATTTAAAACAAATGCAGAAATGCATGAGCTTGTTTAAAATTTAATGGCTTTGCATCTAAATACAGTTTCCGACCTTCTTTGGGAATCTTTAAATACACTAATGTCTATTGAAGAGTTTAATGATTTTCGTTTAGTTGGTGGTACATCTTTAAGTTTACAACAAGGTCACAGAGAATCTACAGATATTGATTTATTTACTGATGCAGAATATGGTAGTATAGATTTTAATCGTTTAGAGGAAATTTTAAATGAGACATTTCCATATACATCTACATCTTCTGTAGGTGATGTTGTATTTGGTAGGTCTTACTTTATTGGTGAAAATGCTGACAATGCTCTTAAATTAGATATTTATTATAGTAGTGAATCTTTTATATTTCCAATATTAGTTAATGGCAATGTGCGTCTAGCACCAAATGAAGAAATAGCAGCAATGAAATTTGAAGTAATTGCAAATGGTGGTCGTAAAAAAGACTTTTGGGATATACATGAGTTGCTAGATGTATTCACTTTAGAAGAAATGATAAGTTTCTATTTACAACGCAACCCTTATGGTTCAACAAGAGAAGAGGTGCTAGAAGCTTGTTTATATTTTTCAGGTGCAGAAGACGATTTATTACCTAATTGTTATCGTAACAAAGCTTGGGAACTTATAAAATTAGATATAGAAGAAGAAGTGCAAAATATTTTAAATTCAGACAATTAAAGTCATCACAACCTAATTTTTTGCTTAGGTAAAACAAATTACAAAATCTTACCTAAGCATGTTTTTGATACTATTTTGATACCAAATTTCAGCTAAAACAAATAAAGCGCTAATAATCAGCGCTTTATTTAAATCTCACACATGCCAAGTGGGACCACATAGAGATTGTAAAGCTTCACAGTAATGTGAGGCTTTTTTTTGTGCTTTAAAGTTAAATAAAGAGATGTTTTGACGCTTTATTGAGAGAGTAAGCGTGTTGTTATTCTGATTACTTTTTAGAAATAAAAGAGGTTTTCTTGGAAGATCTTAATTTGTTCTTTTTGAAAAAATGAATTAACAGTTTCGATTTGAAGTAGAGTATAGTTTTAGCTAAGCGTTTTTATAGGCTTTCTCTGGTTTTATTTGCTTTGTTTGCTGAATGAGTTTCGGTATTCTTTTAAATGGGCTTAAAAGCGCTCTATGTATTCTAATTATACGTCAAGAATTTATATTCGTGCTCCGTTTAAAAGTATGGGGTGTTGGTTCGTGTTTTCTATTTGTAGAGTTGTGATATCGTTAGTAAATATTAAAATCTCAGAAAAACCAAAACCTATTAAAAACAAAAAAGTCTAACATTTCTGTTAGACTTAATTTTGCTCCTTCTCTTGGGCTCGAACCAAGGACTGTAATGTGTTGTTTATTAAATGGTTAAAATTTTAATGCTTTTTGGGACTTCCTTTTTATATGCCTTTTATTGTAGTATGTTTTAAATTAGAAATCTTTTTAAGTTTTTATGTATAAAGATAACATTTCTGCTATCCTTATATTTTTAATTATACTTCCAAATAAAACCACCACTTTGTTTTCGTTCATTTCTGCAAACTCTAGAAATACAGGTTTTAGAAATACCTGATATTCTACTAGCTTCAGCTACTGAATCGTAAACTGCTACCTGTTTGCCAGAAAGGGAGTATTGAATTACTTTCTTTTTACGTAAATCTTTTTCTGGGTTGAAGGGAACACTAAAATTATAACTCCAATAGTAACCTTTGCAGGTTTTGTTTTGACCTAGACAGGCATTGCTAATACATGTTTTACGTGCACTTACTGCACTAGATGCACTTACTAAAGAATCGTAGCTATTTACAAGGCTTCCATCTTTAATATTGTATTGGTAAACTGTTTTTTTTATACCTCCACCTGCATCTGAGTTATAGCCTTGATTTTTAGAATTTAACTTTACAATATATTCTTTTTCTTTTTTGGCTAACTCATCTGTAGTATTAGTAGTATCTGTCTGCTCCCAAGTAAATGCATCTGAACCATGTGTAGCTATAGCTTTTGCGAAAGGATGTGTTTCACCTCTATTTGCTCGTTCTTGATGATCTAGTTTACGTTGTTCTATAGAACCTGTAGTTGCGCCTACATAGAATTCTCCTGTGATTTCGCATTTAACTGTGTAAATGAAGCCTGCTGGTTTTTTATTCTTCTTCATCTTTAGCCTCCTTTCCTATACTTTTTAAATAAAAATCAAACTTTTCACCCGATTTACGGTCTTCATATATCAATCCACTATGTTTAGCATACTCCTTCATCCATTTAGTCATTTGATGTGAAGATAAATTATTATACTGCACATATTCTTTGGTAAAAAGTGTTAAAACATCTTTCTTGCTAATCCAGGTATTAAATTCAACTAAACCTAAGTCCATAAAGGCTACAAATTCTTCCGATGTTACATTTATTAATTTATTCGTTTTAAGATTTATAGGTTTAGCTTGAATTAATCCATGGTTTAGGTACATCTGAACACAATGCATCATAAAATGGAAAAACCTGTTCCATTCGTACATATCCCAATCAATAAAGAAATAACAATCAAACTCGTCTTGAGGAGTGTAATTTTCATTATAATGATTTGCTACTTCAAATTCGCATCGCCTTCTAATATCTGTACTGCCTCCTGTACCGTTAACAATATAATTACTACTAATACATATTTTTGGAGCATTTTCGGGTTTAATATACTCTTCGTCTTTATATTTTTTTTCTATGGGTATTCCAGTAGTTATCATTGAATAAAGTGTTTCTAACGAAAAGTCGTTACCTACATCATCGTAAAATACAACATCACTTGTTCTATTAATTCGTTGATTTTTAAACCAACTTTTGTTCTTCATGTTTTTACCGTCCATAACAACAAGCTCCCTACATTTACCAATTGCACTTACTAATAAACTTTTGCCAGTTCCTCCATTTGCAGTGCCATCAAAAGAAATGTTTTCATCTACAAATATTATAGCTTTAGCATTAGCAGGATCTTGATTTCTGTGCAATAAGTAGCCTATTATCGTTTTCAAGGATAAAAACCGTTTTTCATCTTGACCAGAAAGGTTGAAGCAAAACTTGTGAAATTGACCTTCATCATCGTTAGTTGCTAAAAAGCAATCATGAGGTATAATTTTTGACTCCCAAATTTTTCCTTCAATATCATCCCTTAAGCGACTAGAAAATGATTTCTCGTCGACTTGCCAACTTAAATTTGAAAAATGAAACCAACTAGTTTTATTATTATCTCTATCGTTTAATATCTGAACAGAATTTAAAAATCGAAGTTTTTGCTTAGATATATAGCCAGATGACCCTTTTATGAAAGCTTCGTACACATCAGGTTCATTTCTTTTTTTTAAATAGGTTTTTACATAATCTGTTATAGCATGATCTGCAACTTCCTTTACTGTATTAGTCGACTCTTTAACTAATACATAGGTTGTATTAGAAGTTTCAGCTTTAGCAAAACCAGAATTGGAAATAAATTCTATTAATTTACTTTGGATGATTTTAACGCTTCCTTTTTTGTCCACATCCCAAAATGTTTTATTTATCATTTTTAAATATTTTTTAAATTAAAAAATACTTTCTTAAATAGATAGTGAAAGTGAATGTGTGTACTACCTACTTAAACACATGGCAAATATTTAAATTTAATGTAATTTATATATTAAAAAAAAGGTGCAGAGATTTGCACCTAAAATATTTTTATTTTTTAATGGCTTTTAATTTATTTAGTATCGAATCTAAATTATCAATATTTTTATCAGTCCAATTTGATTTTTTTGCATAATAATTCAACTTGTTTCTAAAGCTTTTATCAATTGGTTTTGATTTTATTAAGAAATAATTTGAAATCAATTTTGCTAAGTTTGCTGGTGCTAAGTTGATATATTTATTTTCTATCAATCGAGAAAAAAGAAACGCTAAATTTTCTGTTGTCATATTCCCAAATGGGATTTTTTCAAAAGATTCTAATTCTAAAGTTCTATCTGCAATATAATCTCTTATTTCCCAGATAACATCGTTTAAAATTACATCATTTATTCTTTCATTTGAATAGTTAATTTTTTCAATTTTATTAGCTTTTTCAATATATTCATCTACGACTTCATTATAAAAACCTAATTTTTCATCATTACTATATTTCTTTTCTGCTTTTCTACGAATTTCAATATTACCTATTTCTTTGGCTTTTATCTTTAATATTGCAGGAATTAAGCAATCGTCAAAAAAATTCATTTTTTTAGTTTTAACTTTAAGTTCTTGATTAATTACCAAACCGTCCTCTACCGATTCTGGAATGGACACCAAATAGATATATTTATATTCAATGTCAAACAACTCATCCTTAGTGGATTCAAGTTCTTTCCTGTTACGACAATCGCAATTAATGAAATTATTGTAGAAATCATTCACTTTTTTAAAATCAAGTAAGTCTTCTAAATCAATATCAAAAAATGGGCTCTTGTTGTCTAGCATTGTAATTTATTAATAGTTGTGAATGCGTAATATATTAAAAATACACATTCACATTGACTATTTCAATTCATTTTCAGGGGTTTTCTTTAAGGACTAAACCATCTCAAAAGAATGCTAACCTTATATTTAATATTTGAGTTTCAAACAAAATACAGCGTAAAGTCCAATCTATAGATTTTAATTTTAGCTATAGTATTATCACAAATGCGTTAAAATTTCGAAGTAGTAATAATAGTAAGCCTTTTTGTTAATGATAAAAACTGTTTTGCCAGAATTGGATAGTTTAACTTCATTTACTTTAGCATAATTACCTTTAATTAATTCTCCAATATCCTGTATAACCTTAACTTTAATGGGGCAATACAAGGTTTTGAGTTTTCCATACCACGTAATTACAAGTATAGATTTTGGAGAGCAATAATTAAACAGTTCTGCGAGTTCTTCATTATTCATATGGATTAAATAAAATGCCTAAGAATTTTACTTGAGCATATTTTAGCTATTAATATTAATTAAGATACCAAATAGGTTTATCATTTTGCATTGAAAAAGATAGTTTTTGGATAAGCTCATGAGAGTTTACGCTCCGACCTAAAAAAGTATCTATATAACTGCTTTTATTAGCTCCTGTTAGTAGATTAAATAGGTTCCATAGAGTGATAGTGCCATCTTGTTGCCTTGAGAAATTTTCATCTTCATAATAACCTTTTACAATTGCGTTAATTTGTCCATCATTTAGTAGTAATGTTGGTTTTTCAATTTTTTCTAGCTTAGGCAAATAATTATACATTCGGCACTTTCCTAAAAATTTAGCAAATTGCTTTTCTGTTATGTATTGTTCTGGCAGTTGTTTTAATGTGTTTAAGTGGTTTTGCATTTCATAAGTGCCTAGTAATTCTAATACTTTGGATTTTAATTCCTCAATACTAGACGCTCTTAATTCGGTTACAATACCATCACTCGACACGCATAAATTGGTGCATACCAAATTTTTAAACCCTACGAACACTTTAAATTTTTCGTAGTTCTTTTTGCTGTATAGATTTTCTTGATTATAGGCTCTAACACCTCCAATGGTTAAACTTAATTTATTAGAGCTAATTGTTTTTGTAATAGTTGGTACATCTATTTTAAACATCATTCTTTCGTAATAGATGGTTTTGTCTCGCTCCGTTAGTTCTTTTACGGGTTTACCAATAGCTTCTGGTATTCTGCCTTTAATAACATGACTTATTCTTAATTCTGGCTTTAAAATGTTCTGTCCTGAGAATACAGTTTTAACACAATTATCAACAGTATCTATAAATTCGTGATGTGCTATAGTGCATTCGTTATCTTTTGAAAACACTGGTATTGTGCAATCATTCTGCAAATGAAAAAGGCTAACTTCTTTAGTGTTAGCCTCTATAAATGGAGATGATTTTGTAATTATTTGTTCTTCTGGTATAACCAGATTATTTTGTGCTTGCTGTAGTTCCATTTTCGATTGTTTTTTGTTCTTCAATAATTTCTGAATTAGGTACGATATTATAATCTGCTGATTCGATAAGCGCTTTTCTGTTCATGATATCTGCCTTAATTGTACTTTGATAGTTTGGGTATTTAGAGTAAATATGCTTTAACCCTTCAATAGTTTCACAGCTACTAATTTCAGCTCTTGCCTGATCTAAATCTTTACCATTGTTGCACCAATTCATTAGCTTTTTACCTGTAGATGCATTTATTACAAACTCTGGTTTGTTCACAAATAAGCCTGTTCTGTCTTTTGATGCGTTTACTAGGTGGTGGTCATTTATCAGCTCGAAATTTACAGTTAATTCATATTCAAACCCGTCTCTAGTTATTTCTTTAGTGCCATGCTTAATAACTTTAGTTTTTCCGCTACCATCCTTATCCATAGAGTAATCTGTTTTTCTTCTGGTAGTTGTTATTACATGGCATTTGGCTTGCAGTATCTTATCAACAAATGCTTGGTGTCTTGGTGTAACAGAAGCCCAGTCTTGCCACCGACCTCCTAACTTCTCTTGAATATCCAAACAACCACCTGCACCTGACCATTCGTGAGTTATTGAATCAATAATAACAACCTCCATTTGTGCTTTTTCACACACTTCAATGGCTTTAATATATTTTTCTGGTGAATAAGGCGCTTCAATACTTAGCGTGTTGTAAGCCCCTAAATGAGAGTATAAACTAGCTGATTGATTTTCCGTGTCTATAATAGCTATTCTGGAATAGTCTCCAGTAATACCATACGCTAATAAAAGTGCTGAAAATGTTTTACCAAATCCAGATGCGCCACTTAATCCTATGCGCAACTTTACTTGCTCACGTTGAGCTTGTTTTAATTCCATAATTATTTAAGTTATTGGTTATACTAAATATTGGTTATATATATAACTATATAAAAAAAGAGGCAATAATGCCTCTTTTATAGATTTTGTAACCAAGAGCTACATTACTTCCTCTTCCTCGACTATATTTAAAGAAGCGGTTTCTAAAGTAGTATCTTGGTATTCCCAACGTGTATCGAGAGTAATGATTTCGCCTGTTTCTGGAAGTGCATATTCGTAAGGTTCAACCTTAATCTTTACAATTTCTCCAGGAAATTCCTGTCCAACTATTTGCTGGCACGTTTCTTCGTCGAAAGTGCTTGGTACTGTACAGGTTTTAGAAGTGAAATACATGCGACCTGTTTCTTTACTTTTTACAGGTGTAATGCCGCTTTGAAGTACTAGCACAAAAAACTCTTCACCTGTTTTGGTTTCTCGTTTTTTAAAATCTTTAATTGTTACCATGATTATGAAGTTTAATTAAACAATGGCGGGGAACCTTCCCAGCTCCATTTTGGGGTGGGGTGTATTGGTTAATTAACAATCACATGTGTTTATAAAAATGTTTTTATTAAAAAAATTAAAAAAATTTTTGAAGATAAGTTGGTGTTATGACACTTGCCAAGTTGCCAAGTTTTTTTTGTAAATTTTTTATAATGCGTTAATATTATTTATTTGAGAGGATGTTGAACTAGAGAATATCAATGGTTTTAAGTATGCTTTTTAGCTTCAAAAGGATTTTTAGAAATTAGTAAAGACCTGCACTCTAATATGGTTGCTTATGATAAATTAATGGTTTGAATATTAATTTATTTAGACTGATAAGAGTGCAGTTCTTTGCTTGTGTTAGAATAAAAAATTAGTTTTTTATTATTTTTTTGATCAAATTGCCTTCATTATTACTAATAGACACAATGTACAATCCGTTTTGTAGGAAAGAGATGTTTATTTCATTATGACCTAGCGTAAGATTACCTTTTCCAACGTTTCTACCGTTGATGTCGTACAATTGATAATCACCAGTTATACCCGAATCGATATTCAAAATGCTATTGACAGGATTAGGGTAAATGTTAATTTTATTTTCTATAACCTCTTCATTATCCACACCGAGCGTAATTATGGATATTTTACCAGTATCTGGGGCTTGTGTTGATATGTTCGTATTATTTGTGTCTGAAATTATAACACTCGTTAATTCTATTGGATATATATCAGCTTTTATGTTATTTTCTATAAATACGGGTAAACTTAAAATAGCTTCTGTTCCAGCTGCTACCGTTGAAGATGAAAATGAAAAGATTAGAATTTTATAAGTGTTTTGACTAATTTCTCTAGCATTAATAATTAGTCCATCAAGCCTTGAGGTTCCGGTAATATCTGCTGGGTTAAATGTGAATCCTTCAGGTAGTACAAAATCAAATTCCAAACCTTTTACAACATCTTGATTTATCAAATTTATCTCTATGGTCTCATTAGCGCCTGGAGCAAAGTTATCGTTAGTAATATTTAAATAATTTTCTCCGGCTGCTGTTTTTTTAGAAGCTGTTGTTTTTCCTGCGTTGTCAGAAGTAGTTGCTATTGGGTTTAATATTATATCTTGAATTCCAAGAACATCCAATACATTTATAGTGTCATCAGAATTAATGTCCACTAATTCAAAATTAAAAATAGAAGGAGGGTTGCCGAAAATATAGTCAATAGTATCTAAAATATCCAAAACATTCACCTTATTATCTCCATTAGCATCACCTCTAGGGTACTCATATACTGTTACAACCCCATCTATTGGAGAAAGTGAAGCAATATCTTGATTATTAACGTCTGACATGTTGACATTAAATACAGGTATTGAGTATTCGCCAGGAGGGGTGCTTATATTAATGAATGTAGGTAGTGTAATTATTGGTGTTAATCCTGGTGCAATTGTTTCATTACTTAATGAAAAAGCAATAACTCTATATGTGTTGCCACCAACATTAGAACTTGATATCTGAAAATTTTCAGGTAGACCACTATTCGTTAAATCTGATGGGTTAAAAACAAACCCATTTGGGAATGTTACATCAAACTGAAAGCCTTTGATAATTTCTGTACTTTCTAAATTTAAAATAATATCATTTTTATATCTTAAAGAAGCGTTAGAATCTTTAATTTTTAGGAAGTTTAAGTCGTTAATAGAGATAATAAATGATTTGCTAAACACTTCTCCGTTACCATCATCAGTTTGAACTCTAATTGAATAACTGTTTTCTGTTTCATAATCAAACACTTCACCAGCTAAAAGTTGATTATCGGTTATTGTAAAGCTGCCATTATCATGATCTCCATCTCCTGCAACTAAAGTGTATGTAAATAAATCTTCGTCATCTACATCTATAGTCGTAAATAAGCCTATTTCAGTACCAATTATAGAATTTTCATCTATTGTTGGGTTAGATAAACTAATATCCGTAGGAGAGCTATTTATATGGTTTATAGTGAATGTTAATTGTTGGGTTGTTAATTCATCTGCATTTTCGACAGATTCTACATCAATAATTACAGTTTTATTAGAATCCATGTCGTCTTCATTTGCAGTTAAGGTTGTTGAAGCCGTAAGTTGACCTGAGGGTATAATTATGGTATTTGAACTTAAAGTAAAGTTGGTAGCTGCAGCAGAGCCTGAAACCGTAAGATGTGCAATAACATCTTCATTTGGGTTTACTTCATTAAGAGTAGCGGTAATTATTGCTTGTTCGCCATTTTCTAAAAGAGATGTTTGATTTGTTGAAAGCTCTATATCAAAATTACAAGACTGATTTCTGTACTTGGCGATATCATCTTTATTCCAATTAGTATATGTCGTTTGCCCAGCATTTGCAGCAGTGTAATCATCTACAAAAATGCAGTTTAGTAAGGGGTTATTAAGGGCAGTGAAACTTGTAAATATTGCGTTGTTACCATTTCTTAAATCTAGAGAGGTAAGTTGATTGTCTCTAACGTCTAAAAGCTCAACATTTGGGTTTTGAGTTAAATTTAGGTTTGTAATATTATTTTGATTTAATCTAATGTCTTTCAAGTTAATATTTTTGCTGAGATCTAAACTAGTTAGTTCACATTCACTACATTCTAGCAAGGTTAAAAGTAGATTATTACTCACGTCTATGCTTGTAATTGGGGTTTGAAAAATGTATAAATTTGTTAGACTGACATTGGAGCTCAGGTCTATTGTGGATAGTTTTTCGGCGTTGACAATGTTTACAGTTTTTAAATTACTATTTTCACTTATTTCTAAACTTGCTAGATTAATATTGTCTGATATTCCGATCCAAGTTAGATTATTATTATGGTTTATATCTAAATTTGTTAGTTCTAGGAATACTTCGAAAGTCAGGCTTGATAAGTTAGTATTACTAAGGGTTAAGTTTTTGAGTGGATTTCCTGAAATATTTATATTATTAAGTTGTTCGTTATGAGTTTCAAAAGACTCAAATTTATTATCACTAATATTTAATGTTTTTAATTTTGTTTGATTTGATAAATCAATAGTAGTTAAATGGTTACTCGCTAAGTTCAATTCTTCTAAAGCAAAGCATCCATTTATATTAATATCTCCTAATCCACTATTGTTACATATTATAGTTTTAAGTGCAGGATTGTAGCTTGCATTTAAGGATGAAGGGCGGTTGCTGCTATTAGCGTTTAAGTAAGTTAAATTTGGATTTTGGCTAACATCAATAATGTTAAGTTTACTGTACTCGTGTAAGGTTAAAGATTCAATCAAATTAGAGTGAATAATTAAGGTCCTGAGATCTGGTTGCGTTAAGCTAGTAAAAGGGAAATTTGAAATGGAGTTATTAGAACAATCTAAATATGTTAAGTTGAAAAAATCTCCGAGCCCCGTTAAATCGCTGATGTTTTTATTAGAAACATCTAAGGAGCGAACAGACTGTGCATCTGAGTGTAAAATACTTTGATTAATAATTCCATCTGAATCAATACCTAAATCGATAAGAGCTTGTTCAAAATTAGGGTCTGGAATACTTACTGTTTGTGCTAATGTAGCCGAAAAGATAAATGAAAATAATAAGCTGAGGGTAATGTAATTTTTCTTCATAATTAATTAGTATGGATTAAAAAAAATGCAGATGTATTAAAAATGTTTTATACTAAAACACCTTATACATAAACATATAATACTATTAATCTGTAGGAAGAGATTTTAACGGAATACCGTATTTGCTATGGGGCAAATGTAGAGAAAATTTATAAAAAATGTGGGTTTTGATTATATTTTTAAATATTAATATTTACGATGTAATTAAAAGGGAAGCCGTTAACTTCCTTTTAATCTTTCCATTGCCAAACTCACTTTCTTCTGTACTACTTTACCGTAGCTATCTTGCGTAATTTTCATACTAGAATGCCCTAACAGTTCACTAACAATTTCCATTGGCACGTCATTATATAGTAATACCGTACTGGCAAATGTTTTTCTAGCAATATGTGTCGTTAGATTCTTGTTTATACCAACAATATTCGCAATCTCTTTTAAATAGGAATTATACCGTTGATTACTTATTCTAGTAAACACATAGTCACCTCCCTCTTTATATTGCTCTAAAATTTCTAACGCATTAGGCAGCAATGGAATTGATAATGGCTTGGATGTTTTTTCACCCTTGTAAAAGCTGTAAACATCATTAACAGTGAAATTTTCTTCTTTAATTTGAAGCAATAAAAAAGCCTTATTAATTTTTGTCTTAATAAGGCTTAGTTGTGAATTTATGTGGTCCGCTTCGGGCTCTAGTGGTTTCACTAGTTGTTGTTTGCTGTTCCAATTTTTAGGATTTACAAATTGCCCTGTAGAGAACTCTTTTCTTTTTTTAGAATAGGTAATTCTGCATCGGATAGGGCACAATCCTTTAGAGTTTGTTTTAGATTTATATAATAAATAAAGTATGTTTAATTTCATGTTTTATATGAATGTTTAAATGGTACACCTCGAAGAAATAATGGTACACCTAATTGTATGCCTTTTCGTTTAATAAACAAGGCTATTTGATTTGTAGAATAAAATACAGAAATGCAGTAAGTGTAGATGTTTACAGGAAACTATTAAAAACAAAAAAGTCTAACATTTCTGTTAGACTTAATTTTGCTCCTTCTCTTGGGCTCGAACCAAGGACCCTCTGATTAACAGTCAGATGCTCTAACCAACTGAGCTAAGAAGGACTGTGCTATTTTGCTTAGCGGTTGCAAAGATAGAACTTTATTTAAATGCCGCAAACATTTTTTAAATTTTTTTTTAAAAATTTAATCAAATATCGCTTTGTAGATATCATTACCATTTGCAAACAGCACTAATGCTATTAAAAGGAAGAATCCAACCATTTGTGCGTACTCCATAAATTTGTCTCCAGGCTTTCTTCCAGAGATCATTTCGTATAGTAAAAACATAACGTGTCCACCATCTAGTGCAGGAATAGGTAATAAGTTTAAAACACCTAACATAATAGATAAAAACGCTGTAATGCCCCAGAATACTTGCCAGCTCCAAAAGCTAGGAAATATATCGTAAATAGCTTTAAAACCACCTACGCCTTTGTATGCGCCTGTGCTTGGTGTAAAAATAGCTTTAAACTGTGTAATGTAAGAGGATATTTTATCTCCAGTTTTTTCTAAACCAACAGGAATCGCTTCTAAAAAGCTATATTCTTTAGTTTGAAATTTATAATAATCTAATGCCTCTAATGTTGCATAGGTAGATTGTGGCGCGTAAACTAAGCCTAGTTTACCATCGCTACTAATATTTAATGGTAAGGTTGTTTCTTTATTATCTCTAAGTATAGTTGCCGAAACTTGTTGTCCTTTAAATTTATCTAAACCAGTAGTAACTTGATCAACATATTTGGTTTTGTAATCATTTAAACCAACAACAATATCTCCTTTTTTAAGTCCGCTACTTTTATTAGCCGATGTGTCTGGCACTTCAACAACAACAAAAGGCATTCTTAAATTAATGAATCCTTTTTCTTTAGAATCTATAAGTTGTGCTAAAAAATCTTCTGGAAAAGTTATCGTTTTTTCTTGTCCGTTGCGCTCAATAGTAATTTCTTTTCCAAAAAGTACTTTTTCAGAAATTTGAGAATAATCGTCGATCTTGGTGCCATCTACGGCAATAACATTATCTCCTGTTAAAAGTCCAGCATTGTTAGCAACACTACTTTGTACTAATAAACCATCTTGAATATTTTGAACTGGTAAAATTTTATCACCATAAAAATAACTCATACCAATGTAGATTACTACAGCTAAAACAAAGTTTACTGTAACACCACCTAGCATAATAATTAAACGTTGCCAAGCCGGTTTAGAGCGAAATTCCCATGGTTGCGGTTCTTTAGCCATTTGTTCGGTATCCATACTTTCGTCTATCATACCCGAAATTTTAACATAGCCACCAAGTGGTAACCAGCCAATTCCGTAAACAGTATCGCCAATTTTTTTCTTGAATAAAGAAAACTTTACATCAAAAAATAAGTAAAATTTTTCTACTCGCGTTTTAAAAAGTTTTGCAGGGATAAAATGCCCTAATTCGTGTAAAACAATTAACAACGAAAGACTTAGCAAAAACTGCGATATTTTAATAACAAACTCCATATATTTTTCAGTCAAATTTTTATAATCGCACAAAAGTAAGCTTTTAAACCAACTTTAAAAAAGACAATCAAACAAAGGCATTGGTTTTAACAGGAATTTAGGGTTCAATCACAAGGGGCTTATCTAAATTATCTCGTATTTTTGTCTAAAATTTATAGATAATGGGTTCTATTTTTAAAGAATACAAGATTTTCTTCATTGTTTTTGGTGTTATTTCCGTGGTTATTGTATCGTTAATTTACAATACTTTAAATGTATATCAGCCATTACCAATTTATCAGCCCGCATCGGTAAGTGCCGAATTGGTGGATAGCACACTTCAATATCAAAAAAAATATCATAAAATAGGCGATTTTGCTTTGTTGAATCAAAATGGTAAAACCATCACGCAAAACGATTACAAAAATAAAATATACGTTGCCGATTTTTTTTTTACTACTTGCCAAACCATCTGCCCGATTATGACGGATCATATGGTGAAAATTCAAAAGGAAATTATAAATGATGATGAGGTGATGTTACTATCTCACTCCGTAACGCCAGAAATTGATACCGTAGCGCAATTAAAACGTTATGCTGAAAAAAAAGGTGTAAACGATAAAAAGTGGAATTTAGTAACAGGCGATAAAAAAGAAATCTACACGTTGGCCAGAAAAAGTTATCTCGCTGTAAAAGATGCTGAATATGGCGGGCCTTATGATATGGTGCATACTGAGAATTTTATGCTTATTGATAAAAAGCGACAAATTAGAGGTTTTTATGATGGTACCAATGAGGAAGAGATTGATAGGTTGTTAAAAGATATTTCAATTTTAAAAGAAGAAAAATAAGGGTTACTGGCAAACTAAATGGTTGCTAAACTGAAAGCTGGGCATTGTAATTACGACTTAAAATCCTCAAACTATTTTCGATAAACTTTTTAACTTCTAAACATTTACATTACTTTTGCTTCTTTAAAATCAATCTAAATAAGCTTGCAATACACTATAGCACATCTAAAACGAGGCGAACGCGGTGTTATTACCGATGTTTCATCTAAAAATATTCCACTAAAATTATTAGAAATGGGATGTTTGCCAGGGAATTTTGTCGAGTTAATTCAGTTTGCTCCTTTTCAGGATCCTATGTATTTAAATATAAATGGGTCGCATGTTGCGATTAGAAAAGAAACGGCTTCGCATATTTTAATTGAAAAAATAACGCATGAGTAAGCAAATAAACGTCGCCTTAATAGGGAATCCAAATACGGGTAAAACTTCGGTTTTTAATGCTTTAACAGGATTAAACCAAAAAGTTGGAAACTACCCGGGTATTACGGTGGAGAAGAAAGAAGGGTGTTTGTAAGTTGCCACGTGGTGTAAAGGCGCATATTATTGATTTACCCGGAACTTATAGTTTAAATGCGTCGTCGCTAGATGAAAGTGTGGTTATCGAATTGCTTTTAAATAAAAATGATAAAGATTATCCAGATGTTGCCGTTGTTGTTAGTGATGTAGAGAATTTAAAACGAAATCTTTTAATTTTTACTCAAATTAAGGATTTAGAAATTCCGACAATTCTAGTGATAAACATGTCCGACAGGATGAAATATAAAGGTATTTCGTTGGATATTGATTATTTAGAAAAACAACTTCAAACTAAAATTGCATTAATAAGTACACGTAAAAAAATAGGAATAGATAGGTTAAAAGAACTTATTACTAATTATCGTGATCTATCGGTAACACCGTGTTTAGATCCTTCGGAAATTGATAAACCTTATTTCGATGCGCTAAGAAAGGCATTTCCTAATCAACTTATTTATAAACTTTGGCTAGTAATTACTCAAGATGTTAACTTCGGAAAAACCGATAGAAATGAAATTGATGCCATAGCAAGTTTTAAAACTAAAACCAGTGGCGATTTAAAGCGTTTACAGCAGCGTGAAACCATAAAGAGGTATCAGTTTATAAACAATGTTCTTAAAAAAGGAAAAACTATAGATGTTACTCAAGCTAAAGATCTACGATCTAAGCTCGATAGAATTCTAACTCACAAAGTTTGGGGTTATGTTATTTTCTTTTTTATTCTACTTACTATTTTTCAAGCAATTTACGATTGGTCTAGTGTGCCAATGGACTTAATAGACGGAGCTTTTGCATCGTTAAGCGAGTGGGTAAAAACCACATTGCCACCTGGTGCTTTTACTAATTTATTAGCCGAAGGTATTATTTCTGGTCTTGGCGGAATTGTAATTTTTATTCCACAAATTGCCTTTTTGTTCCTCTTTATTTCTGTTTTAGAAGAAAGTGGATATATGAGCCGTGTGGTATTCTTGATGGATAACATTATGAAGCGTTTTGGCCTTAGCGGAAAAAGTGTTGTACCGCTTATTTCTGGTACAGCCTGCGCTATCCCTGCTATTATGGCTACCCGAAATATAGAAAGTTGGAAAGAACGATTGATTACCATTTTGGTTACGCCGTTTACAACCTGTTCGGCTCGATTACCAGTGTATTTAATTATTATTTCGTTGGTTATTCCAGAAGGTCGGTTTTTAGGTTTAGGCTATCAAGCATTAACGTTAATGTTGTTGTATTTACTCGGTTTTGTTTCTGCAGTAGTTTCAGCATATATTTTAAATAAGATTCTTAAAATAAAAAGTAAAACCTTTTTTGTGGTAGAAATGCCTAACTATAAGTTGCCGCTTTTTAAAAATGTTGCGCTTACGGTTATCGAAAAAACGAAGTCTTTTGTATTTGGTGCTGGTAAAATTATTTTAGCGATTTCTATTGTGCTTTGGTTCTTGGCGTCTTATGGGCCAGGCGATAATTTTAATAATGCGGAAGAAATTATTAAAACTGAAAACGTTGCTAATAATTTATCTGACGATGAATTACAACAAAAAATAGCATCGCATAAATTAGAGCATTCTTTTATTGGTATTGCTGGACATGCTATTGAACCTGCTATTAGACCTTTGGGATACGATTGGAAAATTGGTATTGCTATTGTAAGTAGTTTTGCTGCTCGTGAGGTTTTTGTTGGAACATTAGCTACTATTTATAGTGTTGGTAATGATGATGAGGACACTATTAAGAATAGAATGGCCAAAGAGGTTAATCCTGTTTTAGGAGGGCCGTTGTTTACGTTGGCATCAGGAATTTCTCTGCTTTTGTTTTACGCTTTTGCAATGCAATGCATGAGTACGTTAGCTGTAGTGAAAAGAGAAACTAATAGCTGGAAATGGCCAGTTTGGCAATTAATAATCATGACGGCAATTGCTTATATTACAGCTTTAATTGCTTTTCAATTATTGAAATAAAAATTAAAAGAAAATGAACACTATAATTCAAAATATACTCGTTTTTGCAGCCGTAGCTTTTGCAGTTTGGTCTTTGGTTAAAAAATACTTTGTAAAGAAACCAAGTGCTAAAAAGGCCTGCGGTGGAGATGATGGTTGCGGCTGTCACTAAAACAGATTCATAGAGTAAATATTACTTACTTTTTAAGAATATATCTATATTTGGCTAAACTAAATAAGCCAACCATGCATTCTAAATTCAAGTACATTTCCCTATTTTTAATTTTAACAAGTTTAACTGTAGCAGCTCAAAAAAGCTCAAAAACCATTCATTTACTGGATAAGGATTTAAGTCAGTTTGAAAAATGGATAGGAGTTCCACATGCCACTGTTACCGATTTGCCAGAAGGTACATATCAATCTGATAATGTGCATAACGGTACCGCTTTAGGTTTAAACAACGATATTAAAGATGTTTTTACTGTGAATGAAGAAAACGGAGAATTAATATTACATATTAGTGGTGAAATTTTAGGTGGAATAAACACTAAAAAAGACTACGAAAATTATCATTTAAGTACCTTGTTTAAATGGGGTGATAAAAAATGGGAGCCAAGATTAGATGCAAAACGCGATAGTGGTATTCTTTACCATTGTTATGGCGAACAAGGGGCTTTTTGGAAGACCTGGAAAACATCTCTAGAATATCAAGTACAAGAAACAGATTTAGGAGATTTTATTCCTTTAGGTGGCGGAACTGCGAGTCCTAAAAGGGGTAAGCCTACAGCTGTGGTTAGAGGTGAGTCTAAAAAATATAATCCAAATTCCGATGCGTATTTTGAGGCAAACGGATATATTAATGCGGGATCAGAGCACGATGCGCCTCATGGCGAGTGGAATCTTTTAGAGATTTATGTATTAGGAAATAATGCAGTACATGTTGTAAATGGCCATGTGGTTATGGTTGTAGAAAATGCAAAGAATGATAAAGGTGAAATTTTAAACAAAGGGCAAATCCAAATCCAATCAGAAGCTGCTGAGTGTTATTACAAAGATTTAACATTAACTTCAATAAAGAAGTTTCCGAAGAAAATAAGAAAGCAAGTACGTTTTAAAAATAGTTAATTATCGTCTTAGTAAAGCTTCTAGATAATTACTTGTATTTAAGTATTCTAATCGCATCTGTTTTAAATATTTTAAAACGGATGCTTTATATACGCTATTCGGTTTTAAGCAATCATTCATAGCTTCATCGTTTACGGTAATGGCAATATACCAGTTGCCTTGTCTTGATGCGTAACTGTCCTCAAATAGAGGGCTGCTGCCACCGTTGTCTAATTTAGCGTCAATTATAATAGGGATAAGATTGATAGTTTTGTCTGGAATCTCTACTTCGTGAAACGAAAAATAAAATAGTGTACCATCAACTTCAAAAGGGACATTAAATTCTACGTCTTGAAACTGTAATTCATGCTTCGTATTCACATAATTATAAAACTCATTGGCGTTTTTTGGGTCTTCAAAAATAAAAGCTTGACGCTTGGGTAACTTGCGTTTAAATTTTTTCGCAACCATAACTTTGTCGGTTTTAATGGTTGGGGCAATGCGAACCGGAATACAAGAAAAACAGAATGCAACTACAAAAACGAGTAAAAACGACTTCATATTTTGAATTTTTGGATATATAAATTTTATCAAAATTCGTGCCTTACGCTAATTTTGTAATACTTTTTTTATAAAACAGGAGTTATGCTAATTTGACAAATAAATTATTAGCTATAATATTAGAAATTATAAATTCCGAATGATTTATGGTAATCGTTATCGAGTTGTCAAAAGGTTCTTTGTTGGTTACTTTTAGCTCTGTGCCTAAGGCTATACCGTGCTTGTCTAGGTATTTTAAAAATTCCGAAGAAGAGTCTTTAACCCCAACACAAATGCAAACATTGTTAACTTGAGCTTGAGATAATAATATTTTATCGATGCTTTGTATTCTTCCGTTCTCGTCCGGAATTGGGTCACCATGCGGATCGTGAGATGGGTAATCTAAAAATGCATCTAATTGCTTGATAAGCTTCTCTGATTTTATATGTTCCAGTTGTTCTGCAACATCATGTATTTCATCCCAGGAAAAATTTAATTTTTCGGATAAAAATACTTCCCATAACCTATGTTTCCTAACAATATTCACAGCAATAAGTTTTCCTTCTTTCGTTAAAGTAACGCCTTGATATTTTTTATAATCAGCATAGCCTTTCTCAGAAAGTTTTTTCACCATATCAGAGACGGAAGAGGCCTTAGTCTCCATTTCTTTAGCAATGGCATTCGTGCTAACGTTGTTTTCGTCTTGCTTGCCTAAGTGGTAAATAGCTTTGATGTAATTTTCTTCCGTAAGGGTAACCATGATGCTTTTTTTAGAGATGTCACAAATATATAATAATTAAAACTTTAAAAATATTTTTAGACTTATCTAAAAATATTTTTATATTTGTCAAAAATTAAAAACATGAGGAATCTAATACTTGTAATTTTATGTTTGTTAAGTTATGTGGTAAGGGCACAAACCATAACAGGTAAAACATCTACAAATGGCGATGCATTACCGTATGTAAACGTATATTTAAAAGGAACTCAAAAAGGTGCGGTTTCTAATGATAACGGTATGTTTAGCTTTAAAAATGTTGCACCGGGAAAATATACTATCATCGCCTCGTTTACAGGTTATCAAACGCAAAAAAGAAGCATAACAGTATCTGAATCAAAAGATGTAACTATCAATTTTAACTTGCCGGAATCTGAATTATTAGATGAGGTTGTAGTAACAGGAACGCTAAAAGCTGTTTCTAGATTAGATAGTCCGGTGCCTGTAGAAGTGTATTCTACTACTTTTTTAAAGAAGAATCCGACGCCAAATATTTTCGAAGCGTTGCAAAACGTAAATGGTGTGCGCCCTCAAATAAATTGCAATGTTTGTAATACGGGAGATATTCATATCAATGGTTTAGAAGGGCCATATACTTTAGTTTTAATAGATGGTATGCCAATTGTAAGTGGGCTTTCTACGGTTTATGGTTTATCTGGAATTCCAAATTCTTTAATAGAACAAATTGAAATTGTAAAAGGTCCTGCATCATCTCTTTATGGAAGTGAAGCTGTTGGAGGCTTAATTAATATTATTACTAAGTTACCCGAAAATGCACCGCGCTTCTTTGCGGATAGCTACGTAACAGGTTGGGGAGAGGTTAATTTAGATTTAGGTTTTAATACTAGGGTAGGAAAAAAAGCCAACTTACTTTTTGGTGTTAACTACTTTAACTACAATAATCCTATAGATAATAATGGTGATGATTTTACAGATTTAACGCTTCAGAATAGAATATCCGTTTTCCAAAAATGGAATTTTAAACGTAAAGAAAACAGAGTTTTATCTTTGGCTGGCCGTGTTTTTTATGAAGATCGATGGGGCGGGGAGATGCAATGGAATTCCGATTATAGAGGCGGAAATGAAATCTACGGAGAAAGTATTTATACCAAGCGCGGGGAGCTTTTAGGTAAATATCAATTACCAATTAAGGAAAAGGTGATGTTTCAATTTTCATATACAGATCACGACCAAAATTCCGTTTATGGTGATACAGCGTTTTTAGCGCAACAAAAAATAGGTTTCGGACAATTTACTTGGGATAAATCTCTTAAAAACCACGATTTACTTTTTGGAGCAGCGGCTAGATATAATTATTATAACGATAGTACACCTGCAACATTAGGTGCCGATGAGGTGGTTATACCTTCTGTTTTTGCGCAAGATGAAATAAAAATAAGCAAAAAAAACACTTTACTGTTAGGTGCGCGTTACGATTACGATAAAAGACACGGTAATATATTCACGCCACGAATTGCGTATAAATTTAAACCAACACCCGATGATGTTTTTAGAGTAAATGCCGGAACAGGTTTTAGAGTTGTTAATATTTTTACTGAAGAGCATGCTGCACTTACCGGAGCCAGAGATGTTGTAATTGCCGAAGCATTAAAACCAGAACGCTCTGTTAATATAAACCTGAATTATCTTAAAAAATTCTACACAAAATCTGGGTCTATTATTGGGTTGGATATTTCGACATGGTATACTCATTTTTCAAACTTAATTTTACCAGATTATGATACTAATCCAAATCAAATTATATACGATAATTTAGATGGTAAAGCAGTAACAAAAGGAGTAAGTGTTAATTTAGATGCTATAGTAACAAGCGGTGTTAAACTTCTTGTTGGTGGTACATTTCAAGATGTGTCGCAAACAGAAAATGGTATAAAAGAACGCCAAATACTTACTGAGCGTTTTACCGGAACCTGGGCGGCAACCTATAAAAATTACAAATACAACCTGTCGGTAGATTATACTGGTAATATTTATGGCCCTATGCGATTGCCTTTATTGAGCGATTTAGATCCTAGAAGTGAAAATTCACCTGTTTGGAGTATTCAAAATATACAATTAACCTTCGATGGTCTTGAAAATTTAGAAATTTATGGTGGTGTTAAAAACCTATTAAACTGGACGCCAAATAAAGGTAATCCGTTTATTATTGCTCGCGCAAACGATCCGTTCGATAAAGACGTTACTTTCGATAACAATGGCAACGCACAAGTTACTCCAGATAATCCTTACGGACTAACTTTCGATCCAACTTATGTTTACGCACCAAACCAAGGAATTAGAGCCTTTTTAGGTTTAAGATATTCATTGAAATAATTAATTGCTTTTTAGTAATTTCACAAAAATTAAAATTCATGAAAAAATACATCTACATAGTTTTTGTTAGCTTAATTATTTTTAGCTGCAAAACAGATAAAAAAGCCAACCAAAAACTAAATATTGTTACCACCACATCCATGATAACCGATTTGGTTAAAAACGTAGCTGGCGATGAGGTAAATGTACAAGGGTTAATGGGGAGCGGTGTAGATCCGCACCTTTATAAAGCCAGTGAAGGCGATGTAAGTAAGTTGTCTGGTGCCGATATTATTTTTTACAATGGTCTGCACTTAGAAGGTAAGCTCGTAGAGATTTTCGAAAAAATGCGAAACATTAAAACGGTGGCACTTTCCGATGCTATCGACGAAAAAACACTAATTGGTTCAGAGTATTTTGCATCAAATTACGATCCACACATTTGGTTTAATACCGAATATTGGATTTTGATTACCCAATTTGTAGCCGATAAATTATCCGAAGCGCTTCCTGAGAAAAAAGATCTATTTCAAGCCAATAGCGCTAAGTATATCGTGGAGTTAAAAGCGTTACAAACTACTTTAAAAAGTACTATCGAAACGCTTCCAAAAGACAAACGCATTTTAGTAACCGCACACGATGCCTTTAATTATTTTGGTAAAGCCTATGGTTTTCAAGTACGCGGACTGCAAGGTATTTCAACAGCAACCGAAGCCGGTGTGCAAGATGTTCAAAACCTGTCTGCCTTTATTATAGAAAATAAAATTAAAGCCATTTTTATAGAAAGTTCGGTGCCTAAACGTACCATTGAGGCGCTGCAGGCTGCAGTAAACTCTAAAGATCATAACGTCGATATTGGTGGGTCGCTTTATTCTGATGCGCTGGGTACTACAGGAACACCCGAAGGTACTTATATCGGCATGTTTAAGTATAATGTAAACACCATAGTTAACGCGTTAGAATAAGTTTTTATTAGAAGCTAATCCTGCTATTCGCTATATCTTTTTTTAGTGAAAGCTACTTTTAACAGCTTTGATAAAGTTGTTAAATTAGAGTTGGTGCATACAGTAAAGTGAGTTTTCAAAAAAAAAGGATGCCGCTGCTATCAGGGCTAAATCATCTGCGAAAGCTAGTGTAAGAAGTAATTTAGAAAAGAAATCAGTAAAGTTTATACATAGGCTCAAAACCGTAAAAAAAACATGAATACATTTCCTGTTACAACATCAACCATATCTGCGGAAGCTCTTGGGGAATTTGCAAAAGAACAATACGAGCTAGATAAGAGCTACGTGTGCACGTTGTTTAGAACAGGAATGAATCACACCTATTTTATTTCCAACGGAAAAACAAAATATGTACTTCGGGTTTACTGTTACAATTGGCGTTCTAAAACCGAAATAACCGAAGAGCTAACGCTTTTAAATAAACTAAAAAGTAACGGTTTAGGTGTTTCTGTGCCGGTTTTAGATAAAAACCAAACATATATACAAACTGTAAAAGCACCCGAAGGTATTCGTTATGCTGTACTGTTTTCTTTTGCGGAAGGCGATAAAATTCGATTTTTAAATACAGATATGTGTTACGCTATCGGCGAATTAATGGGTAAAATACACCATGCCAGCCAAGACCAAATTATCGAGCGGATTACTTATAACAAAAAATCACTTTTAGAATTACCATATCAAAAATTAAAATCATACTTTTCAGAGACTTTACCAGAGGTGGAATTTGTGAAATCTATAGAAGGGTTTTTTGAAGATGCCGAGTTTGAAAACACCCGAAAAGGTGTGGTGCATTTAGATATTTGGTATGATAATATGAGTATTGCAAACCAAACTGAGATAACCATTTTCGATTTTGATTTTTGTGGCAACGGATCACAAATTTTGGATATTGGTTACTTTTGTAAACAATTGTTTCATATAGAAATTGATAAAAAAGAATACGAAGCAAAAAAGGAAAGCTTTTTAAAAGGCTATCAGAACGTAAATGTAATACCAGAAAAAGAATTACAATTATTGCCAAAAGCTGGACTTGCGGTTTTTGTGTTCTATCTTGGCGTTCAGGCTCAACGATTCGATTGGTCTAATATTTTCCTCACAGAAAATTACCTAAAAATGTTTGTGGGTCGATTTAGATCATGGAGTGATTATTATAAAATTGAAAATACATGAAAAAAAATATAGCAGTTCAGGTTGACGATTTAACGGTGGCTTATAACTATAAACCCGTACTTTGGGATATTGATTTAGAAATTCCCGAAGGTGTGCTTATGGCTATTGTGGGGCCAAATGGAGCAGGGAAATCGACGCTTATAAAATCTATTTTAGGGATTTTAAAACCTATTGCAGGTAGTGTATCTATTTTTGGCAAGAGCTATGAAAAACAACGTCATTTAGTAGCCTATGTGCCACAAAAAGGAAGTGTAGATTGGGATTTCCCTACTACGGCCTTAGATGTTGTGACTATGGGGACTTATGGAAGTTTAGGTTGGATTAAACGTCCTGGTCTAAAAGAAAAAAAAGAATCTTTAGAAGCGTTGGAAAAAGTTGGTATGCTTGCTTTTAAAAACAGGCAAATTAGTCAGCTTTCTGGAGGGCAACAACAACGTATATTTTTAGCACGTGCTTTGGTGCAAAACGCATCGATCTATTTTATGGACGAGCCGTTTCAAGGTGTAGATGCTACTACCGAAATTGCGATAATCAATATTTTGAAAGAACTTCGAAAAGCTGGGAAAACGGTAGTTGTAGTGCACCACGATTTGCAAACTGTTCCTGAGTATTTCGATTGGGTTACCTTTTTAAACGTGAAAAAAATTGCCACGGGTCCCGTTAAGGATATTTTTAACGACGATAATTTAACTAAAACCTACGGTATAAATTATAAAGTGAGTATTCAGGAATAATTATAGTTTATAAGGCTTGTTGCAACAAAAAACAACGCGTTCAATATAATAGAAATGGATATAACAGAATATTTTAATCTAGTCTTTACAGATTATACACTTAGAACCATAACGCTTGGTACAGCTATTCTTGGCGCTGTTACTGGGATGCTTGGTAGCTTTGCTGTTTTAAGAAAACAGAGTCTTTTGGGCGATGCTATTTCTCATGCTGCTTTGCCGGGTATTGCGATTGCTTTTTTAATTACAGGCGCAAAGAATAGTAATGTATTGCTTTTAGGTGCTTTGGTTAGCGGGCTTTTGGGAACTTTTTGGATTAGAAGTATTATCAAGAAAACACATTTAAAATCCGATACAGCTTTAGGCTTAATTTTATCCTTATTTTTTGGTTTCGGTATGTTGCTTTTAACTTTTATTCAAAAACAACCTAATGCTAATCAGGCTGGTTTAGATAAGTATTTATTTGGTCAGGCAGCAACTTTAGTAGAGAGCGATGTTTGGTTAATGGCTATTGTAACCGGTGTGTGTTTATTTGTTTTATTACTCTTTTGGAAAGAGTTTAAAATACTACTTTTCGATGCCGATTACACTAAAACACTTGGTTTTAATACCAAGTTTATCGATATATTAATTACAACCTTTATTGTTTTAGCAATTGTTTTAGGCTTGCAAACGGTTGGTGTTGTACTTATGAGTGCTATGCTTTTAGCACCTGCTGCTGCTGCACGCCAATGGACAAATAGCTTAGGGCTTATGGTGTTTTTAGCTGCTCTTTTTGGTGCTTTTTCAGGGGTTTTTGGAACGGCTATTAGTTCTAGTCAAAACAATTTATCTACAGGGCCAGTCATTGTTATTGTTGCAGGTGTTTTTGTTTTGGTGTCGTTTATATTTTCTCCAAGTCGTGGATTGCTTTTTAAACAAATTCGATTTATTAAAAACCGTCGAGATTTAGAGCTTCATAAAACATTAGCTTTCATGTTTCATATCGCGGAAACGCATGATAATATCTCCCATCCGCATACCATTAAAATTTTAAATAATTTTCAAGGTTATACAAAAGGAACGCTCCAGAAATTAGTCGATAAACATTACGTTACCCTTAAAGGAAAAAAATGGAGCTTAACGGAAGAAGGATATAAAACAGCATCCAATTTGTATAATCAACAAAACAATAATGATGAGTAACGCACAAATTGAAATACAGCTTATTGCTAGTTTGGTTGCTATTGCATGTGCCATTCCTGGAACGTTTTTGGTGCTTAGAAAAATGGCTATGATTAGCGATGCTATTAGTCATTCTATTTTACCAGGAATTGTTATTGGATTTTTTATTACACAAGATTTAAATTCCCCATTGCTTATATTGTTAGCGGCTTTAACAGGTATTATTACAGTTGTTCTGGTAGAGTATATTCAAAAAACTGGGTTAGTAAAAGAAGATACCGCTATTGGTTTAGTATTCCCTATTTTGTTTAGTATCGGTGTTATTATGATTGCTAAAAACGCTAATGATATTCACTTGGATATTGATGCCGTTTTACTTGGCGAACTTGCCTTTACACCTTTTGATAGATTTATAGTTTCGGGTGTCGATGTTGGACCAAAATCTTTATGGGTTATTGGTGTTATTCTGTTAATAACCATTGCTTTGTTGGTTGCTTTTTTTAAAGAATTAAAAGTAAGCACTTTTGATGCAGGCTTAGCGGCGTCGTTAGGGTTTTCTCCGGCAGTTATACATTATGGATTAATGACGGTATCGTCTATAACCACCGTTGGAGCGTTCGATGCCGTTGGAGCTATTTTAGTAGTTGCACTTATGATTTCTCCTGCGGCTACGGCTTATTTACTGACTAATAATTTAAAACGCATGCTTGTTTTAGCGATTTGTTTTGGTGTTTTTAGTGCGATTTCTGGATATTGGTTAGCGCATTTTCTTGATGCTTCCATTGCAGGATCGATAACCACTATGCTTGGTTTACTATTTTTGGCTGTTTATTTATTTGCGCCAAGTAAAGGTGTTATTGCTGTAATTTATAGAGAAAAGCAACAGCGTACAGAAGTATCGTTATTAACGTTTCTACTCCATTTAAAAAACCATACTGAAGCGCGCGAACGCCACGTAAATCACCTTAACGAACATATTAATTGGCAAAAAGTACGTTCTAAAACGGTATTAGATTTGGCGCTTAAAAACAATATGATTCAGTTTGAAAAAAATATTGTTTCCTTAACAGAAAAAGGTGATGCTTTTACATCTAAAGCAATTGATTATATTATCACTAATGAAGATGCTCAAATTGAAGATATGAAAGATGATTTCTTCTTGTTTAGAGGATAAATAAACTTTGATGCCATGGCAAAACACAACGAACTCGGTAAAAAAGGAGAGCAGTTAGCTGTCGATTTTCTGTTGAAAAACGGATACGCTATTGTGGCGCGTAATTACCGATACCAAAAGGCGGAAGTTGATATTATTGCGAAAAAAGAAGATGTTCTGGCGGTTGTAGAAGTTAAAACAAGATCTACTAATAACTTCGGAAATCCTCAAGATTTTGTAAAACCAAAACAGATTCAACGTTTAGTAAAAGCTATTGATGCATACGTGATTGCAAACGATCTCGATGTAGAAGTTCGTTTTGATGTTGTTGCTATTGTAAAGCAAGGAAAAGATTTCAGTATTGAGCACTTAGAAGGTGCTTTTTACCACTTTTAAAAGCTGATTTATTCTTCCTCAGCTTCTTCTCCAAAAAATGCTTTTAAAGCTTTAAAATCTTCTGGTTTTGAAATGAATTTTTTGTCTTTATCTAAAATGAAATATGTTGGTGTTGATGTTACGCCATAATCGTTTCCAATTTTGTTTTCCCAACGGCCTTCACCATAAACATGAATAAAACTAGTGTAAGTATAGGTTAGGTCTTTCCATTTATACGGATCATCTTCTAAGCCTACAGCAATTACTTTTACGTCGCCTTTTTCTAAAGTATTCACGAAACTGTGTAATTGAGGAATTTCATCTAAACAATGCGAGCATGTGCTACTCCAGAAAACCACAATATATTTTTTTGCTACGTTTAGTGCGCTTAATTGTGTTTTAACTAAGGCTTTATCTTTCTTTATTTCTAATGTGAAATCTGGCGCTTTTCTACCTATTGATGTGTTTTTAAATAGAGTTAGTCCATCGATTAAATCTTTATCATTTAACGATTTTGCAACCGGCATTAAATATTTATCTGAAATATAGTTAGCAACCGACTCAAAACCTAAGTCTGCCATTTGTTGCCATAAATCGACTAATAAAATACGTTTTACACCTTGTGGTGTTGTTTTTAAAACGTCATGAAAAATATCAATGTTATTCTTGTAAACTGTAGCTTCATCTTCAATTTCAGAAGACATTCCAAAAACATAATTCAGCATTTTTTCTTCTAAAAAATTAGAGCTCTGTAATGCTTTACTGTTAAAATTTATATGGTCGAAATAGTGCAGTCTTAAGTTGTTTATATACGTTTTTAAATCTTCGAAATCGGTTGGAACATAAGGTTGGTTGGCTTTTATAAAATCTAAAGCCATCATACCTTCTGCTGCTTTCTCAAAGTTTTCTTGTGTTTCTTGTTGCGTTTTAAATATTGACTTTAAAGCTTTGGTGTTTTTGCTTTCTTCTCTAAAATAATTCCCAATACTTTGTGTAACCATAGACATGCTATTGGTGTAAGATGCTAATAATTTGTTCTCGGAAGATTTTTTGAAAGTAACACCAGTTTCAGAGTTAAAGGTTAATTCAATATCTTCTTTTCCGTTATAAATAATATCGAAATTATAATCTTCTTGAGGTATAGCGTAAACTACGCGATACATACCTTTTGTTCTTGTAGAATCGAGTTGAAACTCGAAACCACCAGTTTCTTTATCTATTTCGGTATTAGAAATATATTCCGATAAGGTTGGGGTTACCTTGTAAAGTAGAGCAAAATTGTATTCTTTGGCAGGTGAGAACGTGCCTTTAATACTGTGTTGTGCTAATAAAATACTTGGTATGAGGGTAATAAGAAATAATAAGCGTTTCACGGTTTTGGATGTATTTGTTTTCTTCTTATTGAAGATATGATATATTTTAATTTAAATGAAACAAGAATTAAGCCACAATAGGTTGTAAAGCGCTTAGTGCTTGTTTTACAGTTTTTATTTTGTCGAAAGTTAGCATTAATCTTAATCCGTTTCGGGTTTGTTTTTCTTTTATTTTACCTGCTCCTGGGTTTTTTTGAACAAATTGTAAAACTTTAGTAAAACCAGAGCTTTGGTAAAAGTTACTTTGTTGGTCGTTAATGAAATAACCAATAAGTTTACCTTGTTTCATCACTACTTTTTCGAAACCAATTTTGGTTGCTAACCACTTTATTTGGACACTATTTAATAAATCGGTCACTTGTATTGGTAATTCTCCAAAACGATCGACTAATTCTGTTTCAAAAGTATGCAATTCAGCTTCGGTTTTCAAATTATTTAGCTGTGTATATAAGCTTAATCTTTCTGCGATGTTATTTACATAATCGTCTGGGAAAAGAAGTTCGAAATCGGTGTCGATAGTAACGTCTTTAACGTAAACGCGATCTTCTTCAGGTTCATCATATAAATCCTTAAACTCGTTTTCTTTAAGTTCTTCTATGGCTTCGCTTAATATTTTTTGATAGGTATCAAACCCTATTTCATTTATAAAGCCACTTTGTTCTCCGCCTAATAAATCTCCGGCACCACGAATTTCTAAATCTTTCATGGCTATATTAAATCCGCTACCAAGCTCTGTAAATTGCTCTAATGCGGTAATACGTTTTCTGGCATCGTCGGTCATTGCAGAATATTCTGGCGTAATAAAATAGCAAAAGGCTTTTTTATTGCTTCGACCTACACGACCACGCATTTGGTGTAAATCACTTAAACCAAAATTATTGGCATTGTTTATAAAAATGGTGTTGGCATTTGGTACATCTAAACCACTTTCAATTATGGTTGTACTTACCAGAACATCAAACTCGCCATCCATAAAAGATAGCATAAGTTGTTCCAGCTTTTTACCGTCTAATTGTCCATGACCAATACCGATTTTAGCATCAGGAACTAAACGCTGAATAAGGCCAGCAACTTCTTTTATGTTTTCTATTCTATTATGAATGAAGAAAATTTGTCCGCCGCGTTCAATTTCATAACTCACCGCATCACGAATATCTTCTTCATTAAAACGAATTACGTTACTTTCAATAGGGTATCGGTTTGGTGGGGGTGTTGTAATAACCGATAAATCTCGGGCAGCCATTAAGCTAAATTGTAAAGTACGTGGTATAGGTGTTGCTGTTAATGTTAATACATCAACATTGTCTTTCAGTGTTTTTAGTTTTTCTTTTACAGCAACGCCAAATTTTTGTTCTTCATCTACAATTAATAAACCAAGATCTTTAAATTTCACGTTTTTATTTACAAGTTGGTGTGTGCCGATAATAATATCTACACTACCTTTTTCTAAACCTTCTAGAGTGGTGCGTTTTTCTTTTGCTGTTCTAAAACGGTTAACATAATCTACTGTTACAGGGAAGTCTTTTAAACGCTCGCGAAATGTTTTGGCATGCTGATAAGCTAAAATGGTTGTTGGTACTAAAACGGCCACTTGTTTGCCGTTGTCTACGGCTTTAAAAGCGGCACGAATAGCTACTTCCGTTTTACCAAAGCCAACATCGCCACATACTAAACGATCCATCGGGCGTTCACTTTCCATATCGACTTTTATATCTGCGGTGGCACTACTTTGGTCTGGGGTATCTTCATAAATAAAAGAAGCTTCCAGTTCGTGTTGCATATAACTATCAGGATTGTATTGATAGCCTTTTTCTGTTTTCCGCTTAGCGTAAAGTTTTATTAAGTTGAAAGCAACGTGCTTAACACGTGCTTTAGTTTTTTGTTTTAAGGTTTTCCAGGCTGTGCTGCCTAGTTTGTAAATTTTAGGCGGTTTTCCGTCTTTACCGTTAAATTTAGTAATTTTATGTAGGGAATGTATGCTTAAATACAGTACATCGCGCTCTCCATAAACCAATTTAATGGCTTCTTGTTTTTTACCTTCAACATCAATTTTTTGAAGTCCACCAAAACGTCCAATACCATGGTCTATATGCGTTACATAATCGCCAATATCTAGGTTTGTAAGCTCTTTTAAAGTAATGGCTTGCTTTTTTGCGTAACCGTTTTTAACATTAAACTTATGGTAACGTTCAAAAATTTGATGGTCTGTATAGCAAACTATTTTTGTATCGTGATCTATAAAACCTTGGTGTAGTGAAAGCACAATAGTTTGGTAAGATACCTCGCCTTCAACATCGTCAAAAATATCATGAAAACGTTTGGCCTGCTGTTCGCTTACACAAGCAATATAATTGGTGTAGCCTTTGTTGTGGTTGCTGTTTAAGTCTTCAATTAATAAATCGAATTTCTTATTAAAAGATGGTTGCGGTGTGGTTTTGAATTCTACTTTTTGTACAACGCTACCAATTTTCGTCATTATAGACGTGCTACCAAATTCAATAATTGAAAAATCGAGTAATTGCTTTTTTAATAAGGTTGAATTACAAAAAAGCTCGTTTGGTTGGGCTTGTTTTATTTCCGAAGATAAATTTCTATAAGCGATTTCTGCTTTGTTGTAAAAATCATCGATTCTAGAAAAAAGTAAGTCCGCATTTTTTAAGCAAACTACTGTTTTCTGTGCAACGTATTTTAGGAAACTTTGTCTTTTTTCTTCTAAAAGTTTATTGGCAACGTTTGGAATAATGTTTATCTTTTTTATTTGATCTATGGAAAGCTGTGTTTCTACATCAAAAGTTCTAATGCTATCAACTTCATCTCCAAAAAACTCAATACGATAAGGCTCATCATTAGAAAACGAAAACACATCAATAATACCACCTCGTACCGAGAATTCACCAGGTTCGGTAACAAAGTCTACACGTTTAAATTGATATTCAAAAAGAACTTCGTTTACAAAATTGATTGATAAATTATCGTTTACTGCTACTTTTAAAGTATTGCGTTCTAGCTCTTTTCTGGTAACTACTTGCTCAAAAAGGGCATCGGGATAAGTAACAATTATGGCCGGTTTTTTTTGCGAGTTTATACGGTTTAAAACTTCGGCGCGTAAAAGTACGTTGGCGTTATCGGTTTCTTCTATTTCGTAGGGTCTGCGATAGCTTCCTGGGTAGAATAATACGTCTTTATCATTGCAAAGTTGCTCTAAATCGTTTAGATAAAAAGCGGCTTCTTCTTTATCATCAAAAACAATAAGAAAAGGTTTGTTCGATTCCTTGAAAATACTTGATATTATAAAAGATAGCGAAGAGCCTACTAAGCCGGTAAGATGTATTTTGTTTTCACTTTTGGCAACAGCATTTTGCAGATTCTGCTTTTGCAAAGTCTGTAAATATGTTTGCGAGAGGATAGATTTACTCACGTAATTAGGGTTTTACGAGTGCAAAGATAGGTTTTAATATGTTTTTAAAATTAGACTCTTTTGTATTTTTTAATGAAATCTTTAGAAAGTTAAGGGCATATTGAGTAATTTGCATTTTTTATCTGAATAAGATGAGAATTTTCAAAAAAAAATAGCAAAAAACTCTCAATGGTCCCTTACCAATCTACGCTGCTTATCGATGATGATAAGTTTACTAATTTTTATAACGAAAAAATAGTAAAAAAACATAACACATTTAATTCTATACGGTCTGTGAATAGTGGAGCTGATGCGTTGGCTTATCTACAAAAAGCGATGGATGGTTTAGTTGAAAAACCGGAGGTTATTTTTCTTGATATTAATATGCCTGCAATGAATGGTTGGGAGTTTATAGAAGAATATAGTAAATTAGATAAAGAATTTACTTCTAGCATTAAGATTATTATGCTAACCACATCATCCAACCCAAATGATCAAGAAAAAGCAAAGGCTTCTTGCTTTATAAATGGTTATATTAACAAACCATTGTCTGTAACCCTTTTAGATGAAGCTTTGAATTTTGAGAAGTAGTCCACATGGAAAAAAGAATAATTCTATTAATATGCTTATTTGCTAGCATTACTATTTGTGCGCAAAATAGAGCTTCCGTACAAGGGAATGTTTCGGATGCTTTTGGTGCTTTGCCAGGAGCTTTAATTAGTGTTGAAGGTTACGAGGTACAAACAACTACCAACATAAACGGTGATTTTAAACTAGAACTTGAAGAAGGAGATTATGTTATAACAGCATCTTTCATCATGTATAATAGTAAAAGTAAGTCCGTCTCGCTAAAGGTTGGAGATAGTTTTACTACTGATTTCCGTTTAGAAACGGGGTTTTCTGCAGATGAACCCGTGTCTTTAGGGACGCGTTCTAAACCACAATCTGCTTTAGAGACTACAGTACCTATTGAGATTATAACACCCGAAGAAATAAGTAATTCATCTCATTTTGAATTAGGTGAATTGTTACAGTTTTTAGTGCCATCATTTCATTCTACACAACAAACGGTTTCCGATGGAACAGACCATATCGATCCGGCAACTTTACGAGGTTTAGGACCAGATCAACTTTTGGTTTTAATAAACGGAAAGCGTCGCCATACATCGTCTATGCTAAATGTAAATAATACTATTGGTAGAGGTAGTGTGGGTACGGATTTTAATGCGATACCGGTATCTTCTATCGATCATATTGAAATTTTGAGGGATGGCGCAACTTCTCAGTACGGATCTGATGCTATTGCAGGAGTTATTAATATTGTTTTAAAGAAACAAACCGATGTTATCGATATTGATACAGGAACTAAAATCAATACAGAAAAAGATGGTGTGAACCATTATTTTAGCGGGAATTTTGGTTTAAAAATAGGTAATACAGGTTTTATAAATATTACCGGAGAGTTTAGAGATAGAGGAGCTACAAATAGAGCAGGCAACTATACCGGAAATGTTTATGTTGATAATGATGATGTTTTAGATAACCAATTGATAGAAGACAACGATTTTTTCTCTCAAACCGGTTATAAAAATCAACAAGTGATGGAAGTTGGTAGTGCTGCAACTAGAAACTCGGCTTTGGCATTTAATGGTGAATTATCACTTTTTGATAAGGCTAATCTTTACTTTTTTGGTGGTCGTAATTCTAGAGAAGGAACTTCAAAAGGGTTTTATCGTTTTCCTGGAGAAACCGATCGTGTTGTAGAAGAACTTCATCCAAATGGGTTTTCACCAGAAATATTAACAAACATTCAAGATGATGCTGTTACCTTCGGGATTCGAGGCGAAAAAAATGGTTGGGATATAGATTTTAGTCATTCCATGGGATCTAATAGTATCGATTTTACGGTAAATAATTCTAACAATGCATCTCTTGGTGTTATTTCACCTAGAACATTTAAATCTGGAGGCTATCAATACGAACTTAACACTACTAACTTAGATTTTAGTAGGCCTTTTGATGTTATGCAAGGCCTTAACTTGGCCTTTGGAGGTGAACTACGTGTGGAACGTTACGAGATTATTTCTGGAGAAGAAGATTCGTATATTAATGGTGATGTAATGTATGAAGATGAAAATGGAGAATTAAGACCTAAAATTATAGGTGCTCAAGTATTTCCTGGTATACAACCACAAGATGAACTTATTCGTTACCGTTCTAATGCTTCAGGATATGTAGATGTTGAATTGAAGCCTATTAAACCGATGCTTATAAAAGGAGCGTTTCGATATGAGTCTAACAACGATTTTGGAGAAAACTCGCTTTGGAAACTTTCTGCGCGATATAAGTTTGGTAAAAAGACTGCGTTGAGGTCTAGTTATTCTACAGGTTTTAGAGCGCCATCTATGCACCAAGTGTTTTTTCAAAAAATTAGCACACAGTTTTTTGATGGGGATATTAGTCAGGTCGGTACGTTTAACCATGAAAGTACTTTGGTAACCGATGCTTTTGAGGTAAGCAAGCTTAAACCAGAATTATCAAAACATTTTAGCCTTGGTCTAAGTACTAAAATAGAAAATAAATACACGCTTTCTTTTGATTATTATAATATCAATATTGAAGATCGAATTGTGCTGTCAGGACAGTTTGATGAGGGGTACGAAGATTTGTTGGCGCCATTTAATGTTACGGCTGCTCAGTTTTTTGCCAATGCGATAGATTCTAGAACTAATGGTGTAGAAATGTCTTTCCATTACAAAAATCAAATAGGAGCAGGTAAATTAAGCGGAAAGGTTTCGGCTAATTTTACTGAAACCAAAGTGACTAAAGTAAATAGAAGTAATATTGTAGACAGTGATATTGAATCTTTATTTAACAGAGAAGAGCGTTCTAGAATAGAGTCTGCTCAACCAAAAGTGAAGGTGAACTCGTATTTGAATTATGAAATTAATGATTTTAAATTCAATTTAGTGGGTACTTATTTTGGGAGCGTAATGTATATTCACCCAGATGATGGTGATTCAAATAATTGGGAGCTTAATGAGTTTACTGGTAATGTTGAAACTCGTGATCAAAAATTCGATCCAAAGTTTGTAACCGATTTGTATGTAACGTATAATTACGAGAATTGGCTACAAGCAACAGTTGGGTGTAATAATATTTTTGATGTATACCCAAACAAGCACACACACTCGGCTAATACGGTAAATGGAAGTTTGGTTTACAGTAGGCGTGTGCAGCAATTTGGTGTAAATGGCGCCAACGTATTTGCTAAAATATTGTTACGTTTATAATGTTATGAAATCTAATGTTTTAATAAAATATGCTTTAATGCTGTTGTGCCTAATGGCTATGCAAGCATATGCCCAAAACACAGATAACGAGCAGGTAAAACGAGTTAAGCGCGCTATTGTTATATTCAATGTTGCAGAACAAACACTTTATGGTGATACGCATGCAGACCCAAATTTTGTTATTGGGGTTTTGGGTAAAGACCGCACTATTATAGATTTAAAAAGCTTAGCGCAAAAAAGGCAAATTAAAAATAAGCCAGTTAAAGTGGTTAGTTTTAGTAGTGTAAAAGATATTGAAAACGTAGATGTTGTTTACACTAATTATGATAAGAATTTTGATATTTCGTATGTTTTAAATAAAATATCGAGCAGTAATACTTTACTTATTACGGAGAATTATCCTTATAATTCTTCTATGATTAATATTGTTAATGTTGGTAATGATTTTCAATATGAAATTAACGAGAAACTTATGCGACGCAGTAATATTGCAGCACACTATAATCTTCGTGAAAATGCTATTTCGTCTATAGAAAAATGGAAACAGTTGTTCCAAAACGCTGAAAATACTCTAGCTGAAACCAAAGATAAATTATCTGAAGTAGAAGGTAGTATTAAGTTTAAAGATGAGGAGATTAAAGGCCAAAAACAAGCTATAGGCGATAAAGAAAATTTATTAAAAAATAAAAATAAATCTTTAGAAAATCAAGAGAATGAAATTAAGGAACTTATATCGCTTTCTGAACTTCAAAAGAAAAAATATTCCGATAAATTAATTATCGAAAGCGAGCTAGAGCAACGTATTTTAAAGCAGGTAGATTCGCTTAAAAACAAGCAAGAACAAATTGCGCTGAGTAATAGTGAGATAGAAAAGCAGAACATTATTCTTGTTCAACAAAGAGAAGATATACTTGATAAGGAGTTGAAAGCTAAAGAAATTAATAAAAAACTGAATACACAGCGTACAATTAATTACCTTTTATTAGCATTGGTGCTTTTTGCTGTAATATTGGTTTGGGTGATATTGAGAAATTACTATGGTACAAAGCGATTAAATACTGTTTTAAAGGAGAAGAACAACACGATATATAGCCAGTCTTTTACGTTAGCTTCTAAGAATAAAGAATTAGAAGAGTTTGCATACATTACAAGTCATGATTTAAAAGAGCCTTTGGCAACCATTTCTGGGCTTATTGCTTTGTTAAAAGATGATTATAAAGAAAAACTCGATGATGATGCGATGATGAGCATGGAGTTTATAGATAAATCTAGCGAACGGATGCGAACCCAGATAGACGATTTGCTGGAGTATTCTAAATTAGGTAAATCTAAAGAGAAAACTGAGATTGATTGTAATGATTTGCTAGGAGAAATAACGTTGGATATTTCGAATGCTATTACGCGCTTTAATGCCAAAGTAACCTACGGAAATTTACCGACTGTTTTGGGCAGTAAGGTTGAGCTTAGAGGGGTTTTTCAGAATTTAATAAATAATGCTATTAAGTTTAAAAAAGCAGATGTAGATCCTAAGGTAGTTATTAGTTTTAAAACCGTTATTTATGGCCCACAGAATAAAAACTTTTGGCAATTTGAGGTAGCAGATAATGGCATTGGTATTTCTCAAAAGCATAAAAGTAAAGTTTTCTCTATTTTCCAGAGGCTGCATTCTCGTGAAGAATATGAGGGAACAGGTATTGGTTTGTCTTTTTGTAAAAAAATAGTTGAGTCTTTAGGTGGGCAAATTTGGTTTGAATCTGAAGTGCATAAAGGCACCACATTTTTCTTTACTATACCTAAGTAGAGCAAAGGTTTTATAAAAAGTAAGCCTGCTATTTCTAGTAAATTTACATTGTTTTTTAAGTAGCGATTGCTGCGTTAGGGATTGAGGCGTTTGTTGAAGCTCCTCGAAGAGAGCGACTGCCGAAAGCCCGACCCTTGTGGTAAGGCCCAAATATTTGAAATTTCGGTTTATAATATTAAAAAAAATATGTAGGTTTGCATCACTTAAAAAAGAAAAAAGATATGTCGTTTTCAGATTTATTTGATAGTGGTTTTAAAAAGCGTAATGAGGATCATTTTGCTGCAATTGTAAGAATTGCAATGGATGACGGCGTGATTACAGTTGAGGAACAAGCGTTTTTAGAGCGATTAGCTCGTAATTTGGATATTGGTGAAGGTGACTTTAATTTGATATTAGAGGATTATAAATCGCACCCAATTAACCCTCCAACATCTTACGATCGTCGTTTAGAGCGTTTGTATGATTTAGCACGTATGGTTTATGTGGATCATATTAAGGGCGATCACGAAGAGATTTTACTTAGAAAAATAGCTTTAGGGCTTGGTTTTCATGCTGATAATGTAAAGTATATTGTGGATAAAGCATTAACTTTAGTTAATAGCGGTACAGATTTAGATGATTTTATTGATGCCATGAAAAAAATGAATCAATAATTATTTTATCTATGTTATATAATGTAAGCACCCTTTTTTAGGGTGCTTTTTTTATGTTATAGGGTTTGGTGTTCTGCGTATTGCAAGCCTAACATAAAAAACACCCAGGATAACAATAACACAAAAGCACATTTGTTATATTTACAACATGAGAATTTTTTTAATACTATGTTTGTTTATAAGCACGAATATTTTTTCGCAATCTGATATTTTAGCGAGGGAGTATTTTAAAAACGGTGACTTTAAAAAGGCTTTAGCTGAGTATAAAAAAATCTATGAAGGGCCATCAACAAGCTTAACAAATATAAATGCTATTGTAGAAACGCATCAGCAATTAGAGCAATATGCAGAAGCAGAAGCTTTTTTGTTAGAGGTGATGAAAGATATTGCGTATTCTGGATTTTTAGTCGATTTAGGCTATAATTTTCAGTTGCAAAAAGATACCGTAAATGCAAGGCTTCAGTATAATAAAGCTTTAGAAAGTATCGATTTACGGGCTAGTAATGTGTTTTCTGTAGCAAAGGTATTTCAAAATCATAGTTTGCTAGATGAAGCTATTTTGGCTTATGAAAAAGGTACGGCTTCAAACCCTAAATATAATTTTGATTTACAATTGGCTCAGTTGTATGGAGAGCAAGGTAAAGTTGAAAAAATGTTTACCAGTTATATAGATTATGTTGAGGCTAATCCGTTTACTGTAAATAACATCAAACGGTCTATCAACGATTTTATAAGTGAAAATAGTGACAATGAGAACAATATATTATTCCGAAAAATTTTATTAAAAAAAGCACAGCAAACTCCAGATTTGTTATGGAACGAGCTATTAAGTTGGTTGTTTGTGCAGCAAAAAGATATTAAAAAAGCATTTGTTCAAGAAAAGGCCATTTTTAATCGTCAGCCAGAAAGTTTAAACAGAATAGCCGATTTGGCGGTAATTGCAACCAACGAAAAAGCATACGAAACGGCTAAAGAAATTTACACATACCTTATAGAAAAAGCTCAAGATGCTGGCACACAGGTGTCGGCAAATTACCATTTATTACAACTAGAAGAGAAAGTAAGTTCTAAAGAAAATTACGAAGCTATTGAGGCTAAGTATTTAGAGTTGTTTGAAGAGTTTGGTTCGGTTTCTCAAACCTTAAAACTTCAAATTGCTTACGCGCATTTTTTAGCATTTTATAAGAATGAAACAACTAAGGCGACTTCCTTTTTAGAAAAGTCTTTAAAACTATCTTTAACAGAATTTCAGAAGGCTGAGGTGAAGTTGGAATTGGGTGATATATTGGTGCTTCAAGAAAAATTTAATCAAGCTTTAATTTATTATACGCAAATTCAACGAAGCTTAAAAAACAGTGAAATATCTCAAGAAGCCAGGTACAAAGTTGCAAAAACAAGTTATTATAAAGGTGATTTTAAGTGGGCAGAATCTCAATTAAAAATTTTAAAAGCATCAACATCGCAATTAATCGCTAATGATGCATTAGACTTGAAGCTGTTAATAACAGATAATAAATATGAAGATTCTCTACAAACTGCGCTAAAACTCTATGCTAAAGCCGATTTATTGGCCTTTCAGAATAGAAATGATGAAGCTATTAGTTTGTTAAGCGAGGTTTTGGCTGCGCATAAAACGGAGCCTATAATTGCTCAGGCTTTGTACAAGCAGGCAGAATTATTTGAAGGAAAACAACAATTTGAAAAAGCTGAGAGTAACTATAAATCTATAATTGAAAATTATGGAGAAGGTATTTTAATTGATAATGCCTTATTTAAATTGGCTGAATTGTACATGAATTACTTAGAGCAGCCGGATAACGCCAAGCCGCTTTACGAAGAGATTATTTTTAACCATCCCGATAGTATTTATTTTGTTGAAGCACGAAAGAAATTTAGAGCTTTACGTGGCGATGCTATAAACTAATCTCAAAGCTTAATCTACGCGATTTTAACAATAAACCAAGAGTAATTTGGGTATTGTAACTAGGAGCTTTAATTTTGCGGCTTTAAATAGAAACTATGATAATATATAACGTAACTTCAAACATCGACGAGTTTATAGAAGCTGAATGGTTAATCTGGATAAAAGAGCATATTCCGCAAGTTTTAGGAACAGGCAAGTTTGAAAAGGCAACGCTTAGTAAAGTTTTGGTAGAAGAAGATATTGAGGGTGTAACTTACTCGGTGCAATACCGATCGTATTCTCGTGAAGCTTTAGATGCTTATTACCGAGACGATGCCGATAAATTTAGAATGGAAGGGCTTAAGAAATTTGCTGATAAAGTGCTTTCATTTCGTACTGAACTAGAAATAGTAGATGAGTATACGGTTAATTTTAAGTAATAAAAACCGAGCATAAAAAAGCCTATAAATTTAAATTTATAGGCTTTTTTATGTTTTAAAATATCTTGTTTATTATAAAGCGCTCTTAAATTGCTCTAAGAAACGTACATCATTTTCACTTAATAAACGAATATCACCAATTTGGTGCAGTAGCATTGCAATTCGGTCTATTCCAACACCAAAAGCAAAACCAGAATATTCAGTAGAATCAATTTTACAGTTTTCTAAAACGTTTGGATCTACCATGCCGCAACCTCCAATTTCTAACCAACCTGTTCCTTTTGTTATTTTATAATCTGTTTCTGTTTCTAAACCCCAGTATACATCAATTTCTGCACTTGGTTCTGTAAACGGAAAGTATGATGGACGTAAACGAATTTCGCTTTTCCCAAACATCTCACTTGTAAAATGTTGTAGTGTTTGTTTTAAATCAGCAAAGCTTACATCTTTATCAATATATAAGCCTTCTAATTGGTGGAAAAAACAATGAGAACGCGCAGAAATAGCTTCGTTTCTGTATACACGACCAGGAGAAATAGTTCTAATTGGTGGTGTATTGTTTTCCATATAACGTACTTGTACCGAGCTGGTGTGCGTGCGTAATAAAATATCCGGATCGGTTTGAATAAAAAATGTATCCTGCATATCACGAGCCGGATGGTATTCTGGCAAGTTTAATGCTGTAAAGTTGTGCCAATCGTCTTCTATTTCTGGACCTTCACTTACATTAAATCCAATGCGAGAAAAGATATCTATAATTTGATTTTTTACGATAGAAATAGGGTGGCGTGCACCTATTTGAACTGGTGCTCCCGGTCTAGATAAATCGCCGTAAATACCTTTTACTTCTTCGGTGCTTTCAAGTTCTGCTTTTAGAGCGTTTACTTTATCCTCAGCTGTTTTTTTAAGTTTATTTATGGTTTGGCCAAATTCTTTTTTTTGGTCGTTTGCCACATTTTTAAACTCTGCAAAAAAGTCGTTTAATAACCCTTTTTTACCTAAATATTTTATTCTAAATGCTTCTACCTCGTCTTTCGATTGTGCTTTAAAAGATTCAGCTTCGTTAATAAGTTCTTTAATTTTATCTATCATGACCTGTTCAAAATGTGCGCAAATTTAATGATTTTATAAATAAAAAACGCCTTCAATTGAAGGCGTTTGTATTATTTAACGATAAGAAAATTAATTTTTGATATATACATCTTTGTATGTGTCCGATCCATCTTCATCAATAAAATAAAATGTATTGCCAGAAAAAATAATGGTTGCTGTACTTGTATAGTTATCTTCATCATCTGTAAACTCGTAAATATTGTCACCTAGATTTACCCAAGTTCCGGTTGATTCATAGTCAAGAGAACAAACATCATCTTCGTTTTCGTAATAGCCTTTTGTAGAGAAGGTTCCGTCAGCATTAAAGATTATTTCATCTTGTTTCTCACAAGTATCAAGTTCGTATTCTTCATCATTTTCAAAACTTTGGTAATAATTCCATATTCCAATAATTGAATCTTGAGAATCGTCGTCACTACTACATGAGCTAAAGGTTAATGTAATAACGCTTAAAAGTAAAATTAATTTTTTCATTTTTGATTTGGGTTTTTAAATTTAAGAAGCGAATATATAAAAAATACCGACTATCTGTGTGTTTTGTCTGTTTAAATGTGTTTTTTAGTGGTTTTAATAAAAAAGCAAGTGCGTTCTAATAGGTGTTTTTTAGTGCGAATAAGTTAGTGCTGCCAATATTTTTCGGGTGTGTGTATTTTAGAAATAACACCTATTTTAGAATGTTGTTGTAACAAAACATCAATATGAGCTACTTATAAGGAGTAGTTAGGTCTTGCTTTTTGAATGTGTGGGATTTTAAATATCGAATGAACTCTTTAAAGATCAATAGTTTGTTTTTTGAAATTAAAGACCTCGAAACGGATTGAAAAACACACTTATTATCGTTGTAGTGTTTAGAGGGAATGCAGTTTTTATTATACTTTCAAAATAAATTGTTCGATCGTAAAAAAGGTATTACATTTAATTATTAATTTTTTTAAATCTAAAATTATGGAGTGGTTTTACAGCTTGGCGCTTTTTACACAAATTTATTGGGGCATTGCATTAATTGGCTCTTTTATTTTTGTAATCACCATTGTAACCACGTTTATTGGTGGCGATTCGGGAGATTTAGATACCGATGCCGAAATTGAAGCCGATACTGGTATTGGGTTTCAGTTTATAACCTTTAAAAACCTTGTTGGCTTTTTCACCCTTTTTGGTTGGAGTGGTATTGCGTGTATTGATGCAGGCTTCTCTAAACCAATAACCGTAATGGTTTCCATTCTTTGTGGTTTAGCCATGATGGCGGTAATGGCTGCCATGTTTTATTTTATGCAAAAACTAAACCATAGCGGGACTTTAAAAATGAAAAATGCTATTGGTAGTGTTGGCGAAGTGTATTTAACCATTGGTGCTAAACGCTCAACTATAGGTAAGGCTCATGTAAGAGTGCAAGGTGCTTTAAGAGAACTTGAAGCTTTAACAGACTCGGAAACAGACCTTAAATCTGGATCAGTAATATCGGTAAGAGAAGTTACCACAAACGGAATATTAATTGTAGAACAACTAAATAAATAACACATGCTATCACTTTTTGTACAGGAGAACCTTCAATTGGGTTTTCCAATCGCTGTAATTGCAGCTATTTTATTCGTATTTTTATTTTTTATCGTATTAGTTAGGCGCTATAAACGCTGTCCTTCAGATAGAATTTTAGTAGTTTATGGTAAAGTTGGCGGTGGGCAATCGGCAAAATGTATCCATGGTGGTGCAGCTTTTATTGTGCCTGTAATTCAAGATTACGAGTTTCTAGATTTAACACCTATTTCTATTGAGGTGAATTTAGTAAACGCCCTTTCTAAACAAAATATTCGTGTAAACGTGCCATCACGTTTTACAATTGGTGTTTCTACCGAGCCTGGAGTTATGCAAAATGCTGCGGAACGTCTTTTAGGTTTAGGTCAAAATGAAATTCAAGATTTAGCACAAGAAATTATATTCGGTCAGTTACGTTTAGTAGTGGCTTCTATGGATATTGAAGAAATTAATAATGACCGTGATAAGTTTTTAACTAATATTTCTCAATCTGTAGAAACAGAATTAAAGAAAGTGGGTTTAAAACTAATTAACGTAAATATCACCGATATCGTTGATGAGTCTGGTTATATTGAAGCTTTAGGTAAGGAAGCTGCGGCACACGCAATAAATGCAGCACGTAAATCGGTTGCCGAAAAAACTAGAGATGGTTCTATTGGTGAAGCGAATGCGGTACAAGATGAAAGAACTCAGGTTGCTGCTGCAAATGCACAAGCGGTTGAGGGTGAAAATAAGGCGAAAATTGCTGTTGCAAATTCCGATTCTTTACGTCGTCAACGTGAAGCAGAAGCAGAACGTGTAGCAAATGCTTCAGAAAAAGTACAAAGTGCAAAAGCTTTAGAGGAATCTTATGCTGCGGAACAATTAGCGGAAACTGCGAGGGCTGAACGTGAGCGTTCTTCTCAAATGGCAGATATTATTGTACCAGCGGAAATTGATAAAAAGAAAGTTGAAATTGATGCTGAAGCGGAAGCTGAAAGAACAAGACGTCGCGCTAAAGGTGAGGCTGATGGTATTCTTTTTAAAGCGCAAGCAGAAGCACAAGGTTTATATGAAGTATTAACGAAGCAAGCTGCCGGTTTAGATCAAATTGTGAAGGCTGCCGGAAATAACTCTAAAGACGCTGTATTGCTTTTAGTTGCTGATAAATTACCAGAATTGGTAAGAATGCAATCGGAAGCCATTAAAAATATTAAAATTGATAAGGTTACTGTTTGGGAAAATGGTGGCGGAAAAGATGGAAAATCGTCAACAGCTAATTTCCTTTCTGGTATGTACAAATCTGTACCACCTTTACAAGAAATGTTCGATATGGCTGGTATGCAATTACCAGAGTATTTAAAAGGGAAAGATGTTGAAGCTGCTGAGGTAGTTTCTGAAAAAAATAATACCTCAGAGAAGTAATTAAAGATTAATCTTTATAAAACTAAAAAGCCCAATAATCTATTTTGATTTTTGGGCTTTTTTTTAAGACTATTTATAGCTTTAGCTGTTTTTAAAAAGAGAAATTATCCTCTAAAACTTATTATGTAAGCGATGTTTTAGATGAAATTATTCAAGGTGTAAAAGTTGACTTTTTTAGTTGTATCTTGCATGTTGTTAGTGTTTAAGCTTTTTTAAACTTGAATAAATTATTAATATGATCGATACTTTTAAAACCATAGCTAGATTTCAATATTCCACCGAAGCACAAATTATAAAAGGTCGTTTGGAGGCCGATGGTATTCAAGTGTTTTTATTCGATAACCTTACTATAGATACCGATCCTTTAGTAAGTAATGCTATTGGTGGCGTAAAACTGAAAGTATTATCGTATCAAGCTGAAGAAGCCGAACATATTTTAAAATCGATAAACAAATTCTCTTTAGATAACCAAGGCAATGCCATAAAATGCCCGAATTGTAAAAGTGATAAAATTGAACTTTATTCCACAATAAAGGATATTAAAGCGCTTTTTGCCTTTGTTTTTGCTTTCATCACTAATATTATCACATCTGCTTTGCCAATTTATACAAAACATAAATACAGATGTGAAGCTTGTAAAACGGAATTTGATATAGAGAAAGTGGCTCCTATTTATGTTGTGCCAGATGCAGGACCCACAATGTCATAAGCGGTTTTTAAAGTTTTAATTGCAGTCTCTAATTCTTCTTCATTGAGCTGTCCAAAACCAAAACGGATAGCGCAAGTATCTTTGTCTTGATAAAGTATTGTTTTTGGAAGAAATAAGTTGAGTTTTTCTGATGCTTCAGCCAATTTCACCAAAGAAATTTTATTGCTAAATCGCAACCATATTGCTAAGCCACCCGATGGTTTTTCCCAAGTAATAATATTTTTAAAATATGTGGTTAAGTGTTCACATAAACAATCGCGCCTTTCCTTATAAGTTACAATGTTTTTTTTTAGCAGTCGGTATATTTCACCTTCATGAATTAACTCGGCGAGTATTTGCTCTTGTATCATGTCGCCTTGCTTGTCTAGTAATTGCAAATAGTTTTTTGCTTCAGAAATTAAACTTTCAGGAGCCACTACAAATCCCGTTTGAAAACTAGGGAATAGTGATTGCCCTAGTTTTCCTAAATAAACCACCATACCATTACCATCGGCACTTGCCATAGGTAACATGGCAGAACCGTTATACTGAAAATCGTAATCGTAATCGTCTTCAATAATAGCAAATTTGTAGGTTTTTGCTAGTTCTAATAGTTTTAATCGGCGCTCGGCACTAAGCGTTACTGTAGTTGGGTAATGCCTATGTGCACAGATGTATATAAAGCGAATACTACCTTTTATAAAATGAGTTCTTATGTAATCGACGTCTAAACCGTTTTCGTCTACCGGAATTGTTTTTATGTCTGCTCCAGCTTGCTGAAAAATCATATTTGAAGCATAGTTACTTAAGTGGCCCACCAAAACAACATCCTTAGGTTTTATTAAAAGCTGAGAAACAATATACAAACTCATTTCTGTACTTCGCGTACTTATAAGGTTGTTTGGCTTTATATGAAACCCTCTAGTGGCGTTTAAATAATTACAGAGTTGAGTTTCAAATTTTGAATAGGATACCGCTGTGGTTTGGTTCCATTTTGAAATTAATGATTTCCGTTTCATGGCGGCACTATACCATCTAGAAAATTCGTGAACCGGATGCAGCGTTAAATCTGGGTTGCCATCGTTTATGCTATATTCTGCCTTTGTAGTTTGTAATGTAGAAGCTAAATTAAATGATGTTTGAAAAGGAAAACCGGCAGTTTTTGGGTATTGATAAACTTGGTCTATTTGGTGAGCTGTAGCTTTTATAGGTGCTGTTGCTTGTTCCGGAACCAAAATAAATGTGCCTTTGTTGGGTATTATTTCTACCCAGCCTTGTGAGGCTAGCTCATCGTAAACAGCTACTACGGTGTTTCTGTGGATTTTTAATTTCTGACTTAAAACACGGGTTCCTGGTAATGCTGTTCCTATGGATAAATAACCGCGCTGAATAGCATTTATAATTTGCTGAGCTATTTGAATGTATACGGGTTGCGACGTTTTTTTTTCAAATTGTATTAATTGCTGTAAGAGATTACTAACCGGACTATTCATTGTTTTAAAACTGGACTACTTAACTCGTCCGGAAAGTTACGACTTTTGCAGCGTTATAAACAAAACTTTTATGAAAACTACATTCGCTTTAACTGCTTTTATTATGTGCACATTTATCTCGCATGCACAACAAGAGCAACAAAAACAAGACTTAGATACTATAGTTGTAGCGTCGACAAGAATAAACCTTCCTTTTAAGGAAAACTCAAGAACTATAAATATTATTTCAGCGGAAGCTATTAAAAATAGTGCTGCCAATAACATAGCCGATTTATTGCAACAAGTGGCTGGTATAGATGTAAGGCGTCGTGGTACTGGTGGAAGTCAGGCCGATTTATACATTAGAGGCGGAAGTTTTGATCAAACGCTTTTACTTATAGATGGTGTTAAAATGAATGATGTACAAACAGGGCATCACACCATGAATGCCGCTTTACCAATAGAGGTTATTGAGCGTATTGAAATTATTAAAGGTCCTGCTGCCCGTATATTTGGGCAAAATGCTTTTAACGGTGCTATTAATATTGTTACTAAAAAAGAATTAAACAATACGGTTTCTGTTAAAGCGGAAACAGGTTCGTTTGGTCAGTTAAACGCTGGTGTTACTATTGCTACAGATTTAGAGAATTCATCGCATATTGTGCATGTCGACAAAATGTCTTCGGCTGGTTATCGATACAATACCGATTACGATAATAGTAACTTTTTTGTAAAAAGTGTATTCAATAAAGACAAAAAAGCTATTGAAATGATCGCTACTTTTCAAGAGAGAAAGTTTGGTGCTAATGGTTTTTATGCAAGAGAAAGTGGAACTGATCAATATGAAGAAACTCAAAACAGCTTAATTGCGTTTTCTACACAGTTTAAAACTGAAAACTTAACAATTAAACCACGTATTTACTGGAAACGAAACCAAGATGAATATGTGTATTTACGTAATGATCCAACGGTTTATAGAAATTTACATATTTCTAATAAAATAGGAGCTGAGGTTAACGGGTCTTATAGATCAAAAGCTGGTATTACAGGTTTTGGAATCGATATGTCTGAAGATTTTATTACTAGTAATAATTTAGGAGATCGCGATCGATTTATGACGACCTTGTTTTTGGAACACAAATTCAAAGTTCTTGATGATAAACTAGATATTACGCCTGGTGTTGCTGTTACTTATTTTTCAGATTTCGATTTTTATGCCTTCCCTGGTTTAGATGTTGGCTACAAAATAAGTGATGCCGTAAAGGCTTATGGTAACATTGGTTATACTTATAGAATACCGACGTATACCGATTTGTTTTACAATGATCCAAGTACAGCTGGAAATCCAGATTTAGAGGTTGAAGAAGCTTTTGCACAAGAAATTGGAATTAAATATTTTTCACCAAGGTTTTCTGGTTCTGTGGCAATTTATAATAGAGACGCACAAAATCTAATTGATTTTATTCGTCCAAACACTACAGAAGCTATTTATACAGCAACCAATATTACAGATGTAAACACTAAGGGCGTTGAGGTTGATGCCGCTTATAATTTTAAATTAAATACGTTTAATCAAACACTGGCTGTGGGTTATAATTTTTTAGAAGATGACATTTTAAATCAGAATAAAGAATTATCGCGCTATTCTTTAAATACCTTAAAGCATCATTTTACAACACGTTTAAGCACGCAATTATTAAAAAATGTAAGTCATAATATTATTTACAAACATGCACAACGTACCACTGGTGATAGCTATAATGTTTGGGATGCATCTTTAGTTGTTAATGTAAAGCAATTAGAGTTTACTGTTACAGCGAATAATATATTTAATGCCGATTATATTGAAGCTGGTTTTGTACCTATGCCACCAAAAAACATCTTATTTGGTATGCGATATAGTTTAAATTAATTAAACGTTTTCTGTGATAGAGTGAAAAAAATGGAATCTATGAGCGATACAAAACACAATTGGACCAAAGAAGAAATTCTAGATATTTACAACAAGCCATTAATGGAGTTGCTTTACGAAGCAGCAACAGTACATCGAGTAAATCATGATCCTAATGTGGTGCAAGTATCAACTTTACTTTCTATAAAAACCGGTGGTTGTAGTGAAGATTGTGGGTATTGTCCGCAAGCAGCTCGATATCATACCAATGTTGAAGGAAATGATTTAATGTCTGTGCCACAAGTTAAAGCACAGGCTCTGCGTGCTAAGGCAAGTGGAAGTTCTCGTGTTTGTATGGGAGCGGCATGGCGCAATGTAAAAGATGGTGAAGAGTTTGATAACGTTTTAGAAATGGTACGTACCATTAATAAACTCGACATGGAGGTTTGTTGTACTTTAGGTATGATTACCGAAAACCAAGCGCAACGTTTGGCAGAAGCAGGTTTGTATGCGTATAACCATAATTTAGATTCTTCTGAGGAATATTATAAAGAAGTAATATCTACGCGTGGTTACCAAGATCGATTAGATACTATTGATAATGTGCGCAAAACCAATGTTACCGTTTGTAGCGGTGGTATTATTGGTATGGGAGAAGATATTAAAGATCGAGCAGGTATGCTTGTTGCGCTTTCTACATTAAATCCGCAACCAGAATCTACACCAATTAATGCACTTGTTGCTGTAGAAGGCACACCGCTTGAAGATGAGAAACCAGTTTCTATTTGGGAAATGATTAGGATGGTAGCAACCACTAGAATTGTTATGCCAGAAACCCAAGTGCGTTTAAGTGCAGGTAGAACGCAAATGAGTAGAGAAGGACAAGCTATGTGCTTTTTTGCTGGTGCAAACTCTATTTTTGCTGGCGATAAATTATTAACCACACCAAATCCTGATGTTAATGAAGACATGAAAATGTTTGAGTTATTAGGATTGAATCCTCAAAAACCTTTTACCAAAAAAGTACAACCACAAACTGTAGAAGCAACCGATTCTGAATTTGAATCTTTAGGTGAGAAACCAAAATGGACACGCCCAGAGCATAAAATTGAACGTAACGAATTGGCTAAAGAAAAAGGAAAATTGATTAAGTAGCGCTCTTTTTTAGAGGATAAATTTTATAAATAAAGTCTGTTGATAGCATGTTGAAGGTGTTATTAGCGGGCTTTTTTCGCGTTAGGGATTGCAGCGGTAGCTTTTGGCGAGGCGAGCATCGAGCCAAAACTTTTAGCGGAAAGCCCGACCCTTTTTGGGTAACGCTATAAATAGGATAAATAAAAATCTGTTTTTAAATTGATATTATTGTTTCTGTCTTTTGGTTTGAAAGCTGTATTTTTGAATACTATAATTACAATATCTATTTTATGAAAATCCTTGCTCTGTTCTTCTTTTTACTTGTATCATCTTTTGGTTTCTCGCAAACCGGTCAAATTGTAAAAACCGAGGACGGACGCCGTGTGTTTCTTAAAAACGATTATACTTGGGAGTATCTTGATGCTGTAGATTCAGAATCACAAACTGCTCTAATCGAATCGCTTAAATCAGCAGGTAAAAACGGATGTAATCTAGAAGCAGGTTACTTAGAGCCTAAGTTGGATGGTAAAATTCAATCGCAATTAAAACGCGGTCGTTCCTCTATGAGATATGTGAAAAAGAAAGTTGCTAAAGATCAAAACTGCTCGGTAGACGATGTTTTTTTATTATCTTTTTCTGAGCAAAAAAAGAAAGCGGTTTATCATTTTTGTGCAAATGGAACTGAGGTAACTTATAAACGCTTAGGGAATTCTATTATAAAGGCGTCTAAACTTTTTTAATTTAAGGTAATTGAAGTTTTCTTGTTTTTTCGGCAAAATATTGGCATAAAAAAACCGTAAAAAACTAAAATTAAGTTGTTTACGGTATTAAGAAGTACTCAAGGCGGGAATCGAACCCGCACTCCGAAGAATCGGATTTTGAATCCGACGTGTCTACCAATTCCACCACTTGAGCATTTGGAGCAGCAAAAATATAGATTTTTTCGATATATAACTCAAAAAATACGCATCAATATACATTTTAGGTAAAAATAAATCCATAAATTTGCAGCTTGTTTAAAACAAGAGATGTTTTTATCCCTATAAAACAACACATTAACCATGCCCATAGTAGTAACAGAAGCTAAAATTTTTGCGTGTACTCAAAGTAAAGTCCTTGGCGAGAAAATCGCTAAAGCATACGGAGCTAAACTAGGTAAAGTAATTACCTCAACTTATAGCGATGGAGAATTCCAACCGTCTTACGAGGAGTCTATACGTGGAGCACGTATATTTATCATAGGTTCAACAAACCCTGGTCCAGAAAACTTAATGGAAATGTTGTTAATGATTGATGCTGCAAAACGAGCATCAGCAAGACATATTACAGCAGTTTTACCATACTTTGGTTGGGCAAGACAAGACAGAAAAGACAAACCAAGAGTGCCAATTGCGGCAAAATTGGTAGCGAAAATGTTAGAAGCAGCAGGTGCAACACGTATAATCACTATGGATTTACATGCTGATCAAATACAAGGTTTTTTCGAAAAACCAGTAGATCACCTTTTTGCATCTACTATATTTTTACCATACTTACGCAGTTTAAATTTACCAAATTTAACCATTGCATCGCCAGATATGGGAGGTTCTAAAAGAGCTTATGCCTATTCTAAAGCGTTAAAAAGTGATGTAGTAATTTGTTATAAACAACGCGCAAAAGCCAATGTAATTTCACACATGGAACTTATTGGTGACGTAACAGGTAAAAACGTTGTATTGGTAGATGATATGGTTGATACAGCCGGAACACTAGCAAAAGCAGCCGATTTAATGATGGAGCGTGGCGCATTGAGCGTTAGAGCTATTTGTACACACCCAATTTTATCTGGTGATGCGTACAAGAAATTAGAAAACTCAAAATTAGAAGAACTTATTGTAACCGATTCTATTCCGGTAAAACCATTAAGCGACAAAATTCGTGTATTAAGTTGCGCAGATTTATTTGCTCAAGTTATGGATAAGGTACACAACAATACGTCTATCAGTTCAAGTTTTGTAATGTAATTTTTTCTGAAAAGGAAAACACAAATTAGAGTATTAATTAAATATATATATTAAAAATGAAATCAATTACAATCAACGGATCTCAAAGAGAAAGCGTAGGCAAAAAAGCAGCAAAAGCCTTACGTAATGCTGGTCAGGTTCCTTGCGTATTATACGGAGGAGACAAACCAGTACATTTTGCAGCAGCAGAATTAGCCTTCTCAAAACTAGTATACACGCCTAATGCGCATACAGTTGTGATTAATTTAGAAGGTGGTGAAACTTTTAGTGCAGTACTACAAGATATTCAATTTCACCCAGTAACAGACAATATCTTACACGTAGATTTCTACCAGTTATTCGAAGACAAAGAAATCGCTTTAGATATTCCTGTAAACTTAGTAGGAAACTCAAAAGGTGTTAAAAATGGTGGTATCTTACGTAGAAACAACCGTAAATTACGTGTTAAAGCGCTTCCAGCAAACCTTCCTGATTTTATTGAAGTAGATATTACTCCATTAAAAATTGGTGATAAAGTTGCCGTTAGCGAATTAGCAAACGAAAAATATACTTTCTTACATACTGATAACACAGTTGTATGTCAAATTAAAACTTCTAGAACAGCAGTTGTTGAAGATGACGAAGAAGAAGAAGGTGCAGAAGCTCCAGCAGCAGAAGCAACTCAAGAATAGAACATATTCACTTCAAAATACTAAAAAGCATTCTGTTAATTCAGGATGCTTTTTTATTTTTACACAAAATAATAATTTGGGCGTTACCCGAAAAGGGTCGGGCTTTACGCTGCAAGTCCTCGCTCCACCAATTACCATTGGTAAAGCTGTGGGCTTTTCACTGTAATCCCTAACGCAAAGGCAAACTTATTAACAATAGTTAGGCACGATAAGTTAGGTGTGTATTGGTTATGTTTGTTTAAAAGAAAACAATAAAATGTGGCAGTTTTTATTAAAAATATTTAGAAAAGAAAATAACATAGAAGCGCAAAATCCTATGAAAAAATATTTAATAGTTGGTTTAGGAAACATTGGAGCAGAGTATGCAAATACCCGCCATAATATTGGTTTTAAAGTATTAGATCACTTAGCAGCTCAAGAAGATTTAACCTTTACTACACAGAAATTAGGAGACCTTACAACCTATAAATTAAAAGGACGTACCTTTATTTTACTAAAGCCAAGTACCTACATGAATTTAAGCGGTAAAGCGGTACAATATTGGCTTACCAAAGAAAAAATTCCTTTAGAAAATCTATTAGTAATTACCGATGATCTTAATTTACCCTTTGGTAGTATTCGTGTAAAAGCAAAAGGTAGCGATGGTGGCCACAACGGGTTAAAAGATATCCAAAGCACATTAAACACTACAAAATATAACAGATTCCGTTTCGGGATTAGTGATGCCTTCAGTAAAGGTAAACAAATCGATTATGTTCTTGGCGAGTGGAGCGAAGAGGAAAACAAGACTATGAAAGAGCGTTTAAACAAGTCGGTAGAGCTTATTAAATCTTTCGGTTTAGCAGGAATGAGCAATACCATGAATAGTTTTAACGGTAAGTAAATTAGTTATTTATTCAATAATAATCTTCCTCGTGGCTTGTTTAAACCCATCGGTTACATTTAAAATATACATACCCGATTGCGCATGGTTTAAGTTAATGTTCTCATTAACGCTACCGTTGCCTTCAAAGGCTTGTTCGTAAATTCTACGTCCGCGAATATCATAGACTTCAACATTAACCTCTTGCGATGCTGCAGCTAACTTAAGCGTGAATTCACCATTGTTTGGGTTAGGGAATACTTTAAGTTCATCTAGCGTGAAAGAAGTAACGCTTAGCGGTACTAAAGTGGTTTCGCAAATTTCAATAAACCAAGAGTTTAAAACTCCGGTATCACCATTGGCTAAATCGGCATAAGCAAGTGTCCAATTTCCAGAAGAGTCCTCACCATTAAAATCAGAAAGGCTTCCTAAAGGTTGATAGCTTTCGTTACTTACTGTATTATTACAGTCCATAGCAGTTGCGTTATCATCAAACTTAATAATTAAACTTCCTGTAGTACAAAACAGTGGTTTCATTAAATCAATAAATTGATTGGTAGGGCTTATTAAACCAAGTTGTAGATCTCCTTTATAAGTGTGTGTAATGTCGACACCTACATTAATATCTGTTATAGTTGTAGATGGACTTATATTAATAGTGCTATATTCAAAAGCTGTTGCATTATCAGGAATGCTCGCGTTTGGAGCTGCGGTATATTGTGAGCAAGTTGTTGTTACTGTATAGCCAATAGCAAAATCTTCGGTGTTTATCGCAAAAAAGATGTTGCCGTCTGCCTCAATCAATATTCTACAGTTTTGTGCTGTCACGTTTGGTACCGTTATATCTTCCGATCCATCGTTATCCACGCTAGATGCTAATGTAGTTGGGTATGTTAATCCTCCATCGGTAGATAAAAGGATGTTTACTTTTGCGGTGTTTACACCGTTGCCAGTTGTTCCAGCTACATCCCAAGTAATGGTTTGTGTAGTATTTTGTGTCCAGCTTTCGTTCTTTGTGTTTTGAGAAGTTATAACAAATGGTCCGGCAGCTGCAGTGGTTGTTACAGTCATATCTGCCGATGCTGTTCTGCCATAGGTTTCATTATCTCTTACAGTGAGTTTAAAGTTTATATCGCGTGCAACGGATGATAGTTTTTCCCAAGTTGTAGAACCGTTAAAATAAGATAAATCTTTTAAGTTAGGAATATATCGCGTAGAGTTTGTTGTGCCTTGGTAAGAGCGTACTAATGGCCCCGTGCTTTTAGTTTCAGAAGGTAAGCCTGCGCTGCCTAAATCGAATTGTTCCCATGTGTAGGTATGTGAAGCTATGCCATCGGCATCTGTTGATGATCCAGAAAGTTTATATGGTGTAGATTTAGGTATCGTGTAACTTGTTCCATCTACAATAGCTTCTGGCTCGGCGTTTCCGCTTGTGGTTTCTGTTGCACACGAGCCATTAGTACTGTTTATATGATTCCAAATAAGTTGTAAGCTATTAATGTGAAAATAGTCATCACTATTACTTTGTACGTTGTCTGGGCTACAAATGCCGGCATATGCCATTATAGTTGTTCCGCTTCCTGGTTCGTATGCGCTGGTAGACGTTCTGTTACTACCCTCACAGTTACTTTGATTACTATTAAAAGTGTGTGGAGCTCCGAACTGGTGCCCTAATTCGTGAGCCACAAAATCGATGTCATAAGCATCTCCAACGGGTGAAGTTAGGCCCGTAACTCCTCTAGCTTTTACAGTTGAGATACATACAGATCCTAGTTGAGCCAAGCCTCCGAATCCGGTACTGAAGGTGTGACCAATATCATAATTGCTATCTCCAATAATATTATCGATTTGAATTTGGCTTTCGTCTATTAATGCATCGACATCATCATTAGTAAACGAATCTGAATCAATAAAAATAAGATTCTCATTGTCTGCTACAAATTGCATGCTGACGGATAATTCTCTTTCGTAAACACCATTAACTCTAGTCATGGTTACAATCATAGCATTCATTACTGCGTTTTTTTTATCGTCCTCAAAATCGGTAGCAGTTAATCCTGCTGCCGTCCAATGAAATTCAGAATATTCAATAGTGCTCGCAATAGCTATACGGTAAGTTCTAATAAATCCATCATTTAAAGCCACTGCGGTTGCTTTGGTTCCTGCAGATTTTCCGGCAATCTCTTTGCTAATAACTTCACAAGAAAAGTGATCTTCTAATTGTGGTAAATCACTTTTACTATATACTAAATAGTTGTTTTCACCATAACTTATAGGGTCTATATATTGCGTACTTTGACCGGCAGACATAAGCATTGTGTGTAAGCCTTGTGGAGTTATACTAAAACGAATGGTGTTTTCTGGATTTTCAATACTTTTTCCAATATAACTTCTAGAGTCTGGCATTTTTGCCTGAAGATCTGGGTGTAAAACAGAAGCTTCTTCTATTTTAAACTCCTCAAAATTTCCGTTGGAAACAGGGAAACTTAAAATAATATCCGATGTGGTTTGAGTTTCACGTTGTGGTGCATTTTTTAAATACGTTTTTAACCCTTCAATATTTAAACTGTATTCTAATGCTTTTTTAGGAGTAGATTTTCGTGCTAGTTTTTTGGAGTTAGCCGATTTGCTCTGAGCTGTTTTCCCCCATAAATCTCGCCCATTTTGGCTATTTCCAAAATTAGAAAAGAAAAAAATTACTAATAAAAATAATATCGATTTAGGGTGTAAATGTTTCATTCTTATAAATTTAAAAAAGCATAGACAATAAAAATAGGTTGTTAAGTTAGGAATAACAAAAAAATCTTTGAATGAAACTTAAATATTTCTATTTATTACGATAAACCCTACCTTTTAACCTATTTTTTAAATGAGCAACTTTGGTTTCTAATTTAAAATAGTCGCTTTCTTTAATGGTTTAATACAGACTTAATAAGTAAATTTGTGCAAAATTGATACGTTGAAGTTAAGTAATTCTGCAAATGCCATAGAAAACCACGATACCATTGTAACCATTGGTACCTTTGATGGTGTGCATATTGGACATCAAAAAATAGTAAAGCGGTTAATTAATGCTGGAAATTTACAAGGGTTAAAATCTGTGGTTCTTACCTTTTTTCCACATCCGCGTATGGTGTTGCAAAAAGATTCTAACATTAAACTTATAAATACAATCGATGAGCGTCATGATATTTTGGAGGCTTTAGGTTTAGATTATTTATTGGTTAAAAAATTCACAATCGATTTTTCTCGCCTTTCCGCAGAAGATTTTGTAAAACAAATACTAGTTGATAAGCTACATGCTAAAAAAGTAATTATTGGTTACGATCATCGATTTGGCAGAAATAGAAATGCGGATATTAACGATTTAAAAGCTTTTGGAGAGCGCTTTGGTTTTGAAGTTGAAGAAATTTCGGCTCAAGATATAGACGATGTTTCCGTGAGTTCTACAAAAATCAGAACCGCTTTAATAGATGGGGATATTGCCAAAGCCAATAGTTATTTAGGTTATCCATTTATGCTAAATGGAAGCGTAGTAAAAGGTAAAGGTTTGGGGAAGCAACTCGATTACCCAACAGCAAATATTAAAATTGAAGAAGATTATAAGTTGATACCAAAACAAGGTGCATATATAGTAAATGCTACAATTAATAACCAGTTGGTTTATGGTATGATGAATATAGGAGTGAACCCAACAGTTAATGGGAGCAAGCAAACTATTGAAGTTCATTTTTTAGATTTTAATGCCGATCTTTATGATAAAACTCTTCAAATTAATTTATTAGAGCGTATTCGAGATGAAGAAAAATTCGAATCGGTTGAGGCTTTAAAAACACAACTTTCAAAAGATAAAATTTTTACACGCGACTATATCCAAAAACTACATGGTTAATAATTGGTTGTTTAAACATATAGATAATTCGGCACTTGTTGTATTTCGTATTGTTTTTGGATTATTATGTTTTTTAGAATCGGTTGGCGCCATATTTACAGGTTGGATTACTAAAACTTTAGTAGAACCAAAATTCACATTTTCATTTATTGGTTTCGAGTGGTTGCAACCACTTCCCGGAAACGGTATGTATTTTTATTACGGCATCATGGGGATTTTTGCCTTGGGCGTTATGCTAGGTTATAAATACCGTTTTAGTATTATAGCCTTTACGTTTATGTGGTCGGCTACATATTTAATGCAAAAATCATCATACAATAACCATTATTATTTATTAATGTTGCTTAGTAGTATTATGGTTTTTATGCCCGCAAATGCCTATGCTTCCATAGATGCTAACCAAAATAGCAGCGTTAAAAGTTTTTCGATGCCACAATGGTGTAAGTTTGTTTTTGTACTGCAATTACTCATTGTTTACACTTACGCATCGGTTGCTAAATTTTATCCCGATTGGTTAGATACTACGGTTATTGAGCTTTTAATGCGAGGTAAAAGGAACTATGTTTTAGTAGGCGAATTGCTTCAGCAAAAAACAGTGCATTACTTTCTGGCTTACGGAGGTATTTTGTTCGATGGGTTAATAATTCCGTTATTACTTTTTAAGCCAACACGAAAGTATATGTTTTTTGCATCTATCTTTTTTCATTTATTTAATTCTGTTGTTTTTCAAATCGGAATTTTCCCTTTTTTATCTTTAGCGTTTTCCCTTTTCTTTTTTGAAGCTGAAACTGTTAGGAACATATTTTTAAAAAAGAAGCCTTTATATGTTGAAGGTGAAGTACTTCTTCCGAAGAGAAAAACGTTTTTAATAACGTTATTTTCAGTATATTTTTTAATTCAAATGGCATTACCGTTACGTCATCATTTTATTGAAGACAATGTGCTTTGGACAGAAGAAGGCCATCGTTTATCTTGGCGCATGATGCTAAGAGTTAAGCACGGCAGTACATCTTACGTTGTTGAAAACAAAAAAACAGGAAAGCGATTTGTTGTTAAGTTGAACGATTATTTAACAGCAAAACAAAAACGCTCGGCAAGCACCAAGCCAGATGTTATGTGGCAGTTTGCTCAACGGCTAAAAAAAGAATATCGCGAAAAAGGCGAAGACATTGCGGTTTATGTAAATTCTAAAGTGAGCGTAAACGGCAGGAAGTATCAACTTTTTATAGATTCTAAAATTGATTTGGCAAGTTTAGAATGGCGTGCCTTTAAGCATAACGATTGGATTTTAAGCTCGGATTTACAAGCTAAGTAAGTGGCACTGTTTACTTTTAATTGTTACTAACAGGGCATTAGAACTTATTAGTGAAATTCGTTGCTACTAACGGCTCAAAATAATTCCCAATTCCCTAAATTTGTTGCTTAAATTTTCAGCACATGTTACAAGTACCTTTTATTAAAGAAAACAAAGATTTGGTTATTAGTCGTTTGGAAAAAAGAAACATCGACGCCACCAGCATGATTAACGACGTTATTGCGCTAGATGAAGATCGTAAACGCATCCAGACGGAATTAGACAACACGCTAGCCGAATCGAATTCCCTTTCTAAAGAAATTGGAAACTTGTATAAATCCGGACAGGCTCAAAAGGCAAATGTTTTAAAAGAAAAAACGAGCCAACTAAAAGAGGCTTCAAAAGAATTTAGTGATACGTTGAATACTACAGTAGAAGCTTTAGCGCAATTACTGTATAAAATCCCTAATGTACCTAATGAAACGGTGCCTAAAGGAAGTACTGAAGATGATAACGAAGAGATTTTTAAAGAAGGCGAAATTCCTGTATTGCACGATGGTGCATTGCCACACTGGGAGCTTGCTAAGAAATATGATATTATAGATTTTGAACTTGGAAATAAAATTACAGGTGCAGGATTTCCAGTATATAAAGGTAAAGGAGCGCGTTTACAACGTGCTTTAATTGCTTACTTTTTAGACAAAAATACAGCAGCTGGATATACAGAATATCAATTACCACTTTTAGTGAACGAAGCCTCTGGTTTTGGAACGGGGCAATTGCCAGATAAAGAAGGGCAAATGTACCACGTTGGAGAAGATAACTTATACTTAATTCCAACGGCTGAGGTGCCAGGAACTAATATTTTTAGAGATATTATACTTGATGAAAGTGAATTACCTATTGGCATTACAGGTTATACACCTTGTTTTAGACGTGAAGCTGGTAGTTACGGCGCTCATGTTCGTGGTTTAAATAGACTACATCAGTTTGATAAAGTTGAAATTTTACGTGTAGAACATCCATCAAACTCTTATAAGGCATTAGATGGCATGGTAGAGCATGTTAAAGGTATTCTTCAAGAGTTAAAATTACCCTATAGGATTTTAAGACTTTGTGGTGGAGATTTAGGTTTTACTTCAGCGTTAACTTTTGATTTCGAATTATTTTCTACAGCACAAGACCGTTGGTTAGAAATTTCCTCTGTATCTAATTTTGAAACGTTTCAAGCAAACCGATTAAAACTTCGATTTAAAAATGCTGAAGGTAAAAATGAACTTGCCCATACTTTAAACGGAAGCTCATTGGCCTTACCTAGAGTTCTTGCTGGTATTTTGGAAAATTACCAAACAGAAGAAGGTATTGTAATTCCTGAAGTACTTCAATCTTATACAGGTTTCAAAATAATTGATTAGTAAGGGGTTATATTTTACATGGTAAGTTAATTCTTACTTTTTTAATATATTTTATCGACGAAATACATTTAAAGTTAGTTTTTGTGTAGATATTCTATGGTTTTCTTTGCTTTTTCGAAATTATTTTTGAATTTAGCATAACCAATCTACCAAAACCTACTCAACCATGAAAAATTTTAAGCGTATTTTATTACTTGCGGCACTTGCTTTTGTAGCGAGTCAGGTTTTATTTTCTGATTTTGAAATAGTAAAAACTGAAAATAAAATTGCAGCAATAGTAAACGAGTAGATTTTATACTATTTAAAATCGTAAAATTAATCAACCCAAACAGCATGTAGATCATGTTGAACTTGTCCCCAATTAAATATGATCTAGTTTTTGACTTGACAAAACGTTAATATAGAACTTTATTTTTGGTTGGTTATGCCCGAATTTTATTCGGGCATTTTCATTGCTCTAATCTTAAACTCCTTTTATATACTAGCTTTTACATATTTGTATGGTTTTTGTATAGGTTTGTTTATCTGATAAATATATCTTTTATCAAATCATTTTTATAATATAGCCGAACCATTGTTTTTAAAATAAGAAAGACAACAACTAAAACTAAAGCTATCATTATAACTAAAAACCTCATATTAGGGCTAATTCTATCATGTTTTGTTATTACTAAATCGCAGGCCCAACTTGGCTTTTGTAATGGTAATTCTGGCGATCCTATTTTTGTAGAATCTTTTGGCACGGGAACTTCTAATAATTCACTACCTTCTGGTGTAACAACATATAATTATGCTAATGGTTTTCCTGGTGATGGTTTTTATACCGTACGTAATGGTACCATTGTTAATGGTTTCGATTGGCATCAAATAGAAGATCATACCCTATCAGATTCCAATGGGAAATGTTTAATTGTAAATGCCGCGACCGATCCAGGTGAATTTTATAAAACCACTATTACAGGGCTTTGTGAAAATACAACATATGAGTTTTCTGCATGGTTAATAAATTTGGTGAAGGCTAATAGTTTTTGCTCAACCCAAACAGGAGGAACCATACCAATTAATGTGAGTTTTGAAATATGGGATGCTACAGATACTAATTTGTTAGCTAGTGGTGTTACAGGTGCTATAACGGAAACATCCAGTCCAAAATGGGAGGAATATGGATTAGTTTTTGAAACGCTTTCTTCGCAAAATACGGTTATTTTAAAAATAATAAATAATGGAGTTGGTGGCTGCGGAAATGATTTAGCTATTGATGATATTGAATTTAAATCTTGTGGTGATAACGTTATAACTACAGGAACATCAATAAGTAATTCTGTAAGTTTATGTAGCACGGAAACACCTTATAATACAACATTAACAGCCACACCAGATTTTTCAGTTTACAAGACTCATTTTTATCAATGGCAAGTAAGCTTTGATGGTGTTATTTGGAATGATATTGCTGGAGAAACAAATGCATCTCTTTCTGTTTCTATTTCAACGACTAGTATTTATCGCGCAAAAATAGCACAGGTCGCTATTAATTTAAACAATCCACAATGTGTTTCGTTTTCTACTGAATATCAAGCTACGGTAACAACTATAGCTGCTGCGCCTAGTTTAGAATGTTGGCAAACGGCAACTGTAAATTCTTCTACTTGTATTTGGGATATAACAGGAACACAGCCAATTCAGCCTACAATAGACTGTTGGGAAATTGCTACTTTTAATACAACCACATGTTCTTGGGATGTGACAGGAACTCAAGCCATAGCACCAACAACAGCTTGTTTCGAAACCGCAACATTTAATAATGTAACCTGCGTTTGGGATATTACAGGTACACAACCTACTCAGCCTGCGATAGACTGTTGGCAAACAGCTACCTTTAATACAACCACATGTTCTTGGGATGTTATAGGAACTCAAGCGACATTACCAATAACGGCTTGTTACGAAACTGCAACATTTAATAATACAACTTGTGTTTGGGATATCACGGGAACACAGCCAGCTCAACCTACGATAGATTGTTGGGAAACTGCTGCTTTTAATACAACCACATGTTCTTGGGATGTGATAGGTGCGCAAGCCATAGTACCAACGCCAGCTTGTTACGAAACAGCAATGTTTAATAATGTAACCTGCGTTTGGGATATTACTGGTACACAACCTATTCAGCCTGTTTTAAACTGTTGGGAAACTGCAACTTTTAATACAGCAACTTGTTCTTGGGATCTTTCGGGTGATCAACCCGGATTAACTTTTGAGAATGAACTTGAATTATGCGATTCGGAAACTTTAATTTTAGAACCCGAAACAGGCATTGCTAATCCATTATATCTTTGGAATACGGGTGAAACAACAGAAACCATTTCGATTACTTTATCAGGAAGTTATTCTGTTGAAATTACGGGAAGTACTTGTAATTATGAGACAAGAATATTTAATGTGTCAGTTGCGGAAACACCAATCATTGATTCTGTAACATCTGATGGAAATGATATTGTTATTTCAACTGAAAACTCTGGTAATTTTTTATATTCTATTAATGGGAATATTTTTCAACCTAATTCTGTGTTTTATAATATTGAAGGCGGACGTTATACCATTTATGTAAAATCTCAAAACTGTTCGGATATTGTTAGTCAGGAATACCTGCATTTTTATATTCCTAAATTTTTCACCCCTAATAATGATGCTGTTAATGATAGCTTCCGTTTATCTGGTATTGAAGCGTATGGTAAATCGCAAGTATCTATTTTTGATCGTTACGGTAAATTATTAAAATTTAGTAGAAATGGCTCTTTTGATTGGGACGGTACTTTTAAAAATAGACATGTTCCTACCGGAGATTATTGGTATGTGGTAATAATAGATGGGCAAAAACTTACGGGGCATTTCACTTTAAAACGTTAGTTAAAAAACCTCAATACTAATCGGTATTGAGGTTTTCCTATTTAATCTATTGGTGTAAGTTTTTTTAATTATTTAATTATCATTTTTTTTGTAATTGTAGAATGGTCTGTTTCAATAGTAAAAATATAAACACCTAAAGTTAAATTAGCAGGTAAGGTTATATTTTTATCAGAAGAATTAAGCAGTTCGCTCAATACATTTTGTCCTAAAATATTAGTACCTGTGATGTTTTCAATTGAAAAATTATCAGGATTGGTAATATGTATTGCGGCATCTGAAGGATTGTAATACATACTAACAGCGCCTTGAGTAATCTCATTATCTGAAATACCTAAAGTATTTGTAGGTTTAGCGAAAACAATTTCAAATCTATTAGCAGTAATACCTTCTTCAACTGAAGTGGTGTAGCTTGAGTTTTCTAATAAATCGTGATACGTTTGCGTTAAATTATCTTTTAAGTATAATTCAAAACCGTCCGTAGGGTATTTTAATTCTGCTAAACTAATTACAACTTCACCAGCTGTTTGTGTTTTTACAGAAAGTGGTAATGCGGTTGTTTCAGTAGCTTCATCTATACCTTGAATTACAAAACTGTTGTCGCCAATAGTCCAGAACATATCTTCTTCATTGTCTTCAATTAAAGGCGCATCATAACCTCTGTCGTTTTGTATAGTTGCGTTTTCGTCTATTGTTGTTAATAATTGACGTATATAGCCGTTAGGGGAGTTGTAGTTTAAACGTAATTTGGTACGTAAATCTTCTAAGCTCGAGTCTGTTGTAGCTATTGTAGTTTTTTGAGCTGTTCCTCTCAGAAATATAGAGGTGCTACTGTTTGTTTCTGTAGCAAATGTACGTTGGTTGTTGTTAAATTTAATATCTGTACTTGATGTTGCTGTTACAAAGAACCCTTGCCCAACAGGAATGTTTTTTGTTGGTGTTTTAGTTCCTGTTCCTAAACCGCTAACAACGGGATCGGAAGCTGTGTGAGACCCCGCAATTGCCGGTGCTCCTCCTGAAAGATTATAAGTTCCATAGCCACCTTGATATTCTCTATATATATGCGAACCACCTCCAAAATGTTCCCAAAAATAAAGAGTGCCATTTAAAGCTCCACCAGCTGAATCTAAGTTGTCATTTATGAATATATCAGCATCAATAGCCGAAGGGTATGGATTTCCTATTAGGTAATCGTTACCTGCTGTAATAGGTAGAAGTATGTCTCCATTATTTGGAGTGCCTTGAAATACGTAGTTTTTATCTGTACTAACAGATCCGGTTCCTGGGCCTTTCATGGTGTAACCTTCACCAACTTTTATAGGATTAGTGCTGCCTACATGTTCCCATAAGCTATAGTTGTCACTTTGGTTATTTGAGTATTTCCAAATCCAGTAGTCTGCTATTTGTATTGGAGAGGTTGTGTTATTACCATCATAACCACCTACAAAACTAATAGATCCGGGATTGTTAGCATCTTCACCATCTCTTAAAATACTTGCAACAGTGTAAGTTTCATCTCCATCAATATCAGAATTTGGGTTTGAGGTATGTACTGGAGAAGACCAATAATTATAAGTATATAAGTTTTCGGTACCTTGTTGATCTCTTTCTATAGAACCTGTAGCTTCTAAAACACTTTCTTCTGTTTGAATTAATTGAGATTCACCTTCTAAATCGATAATTCCAGCTAGGTTTAAGTACCAAGAGTTGTTAAGTTCAACATCACTTTGTATTGATAATTCAACACCAGCATCAACTATTAAACCAGCTGTTGCATGTCTAGTTGCGGTTGTTAGACTGTGTTTAACATGTACTATAGACCAATCTTGATTGGTTGCTTCAGCGTCAATATCCCAAACATCACCGTGTAGCCATGTGTTTGTTAAGTTCCAAGTCCCTGCAGCTTTAGTCTCATAAGGTAATGGTGCGGTTTGAAAGTAAATGTTTTTGATGTTATATAGCCTTGCTCCTGTGCCAACATCGATAGTTAATGTTGTGGCGTCATCTACAATATCTCCTTTAAAAGTATCCATTTTAAAATACCTAACTAGAGATGTGTTAAATGTGTTTGCGGCATCAATATTTAAGGGAACTATGGCGCCTTGATTAAAATTAGTATCGCTCAATTCTTGATAAACCATTCTTTGGAATGAAGTTTCACTTAAAGCTTCATTGAATAAACGTACTTCATCTATTTCTCCTTCAAAATAGCGGGTGTCTGTATTTGGTGTTCTTCCTATGGTAAAGTTAGTGGCATCCGAAGCTAAAGATCCAGATACACTTGTACTTTTAAGAGGATGACCATTTACATAAATAACAAAACTGCTTGTAGCGCTATTATAGGTTGCTCCAACATGTACCCAAATATTTTCAGGTAAAGCAGAATCTCCTTCTAAGCTAATACTGTTGGTTTCAACTTTTAAACGACCACCATTAGTTACCATAATATTAAAACTATTTTGGCCAACAACAACACGATCACCGGTTGCTCCTGGTTCAATTTTAATCCATGCCATAAGGGTAGCATTTGCCCAACCATTTATTACGTTAGCATCTTCTACATAATCATTACGTCCATCGAAGAAAAGAGTGTGGCTATCGCTTAAGTCTCTTGGTGAACCGAAAACAGTATTATCAGTATCAAAAGCATCAAGAATTCCATCACCATCTGTATCGGTAGAGCCATCAATAACACCGTCGTTATCGGTATCTAAATGGGCGTAAATTTGTGTTGTGTCTATATCACTTCCGTTGGTTGTATTATTTGTAGCATCATTACTATCTACATCTAAATAGTCAGCAACACCATCTCCATCCGTATCCAAAGGAACATCATAATTAAATGTTCCATGATCTATGTCTGAAGTACCATCAACATCTGTATCATTATCATCCACAGATGGCAAAATACCATCTCCATCTGGATCATCCGTAGTATTATTAACTATTGTGTCTTGATAATCTGTACCATCTCCAACACCATCTCCATTAATATCAATATCTCCTAAACCATTATATTCCACACTATCAAAAATACCGTCATTATCACTATCTAAATCCATATGATTTGGTATTCCGTCCCCATCACTATCTAGCGCAGTCAAACCTTCATAAACATCATGCATCCCATTTCCGTTAGCATCTATCCATGGATTTGTAACATCATTATATACTGTAGCATCAAAATTATCATCAACATATCCTAACTCAACGACATTAGGTATACCGTCGTTATCGTTATCTAAATCTATAAGGTCTGCAACACCATCTCCATCTAAATCACAAAATGTTTGTTTAACAAAAATATCATCAATCGCTAAATCATTACCTGACCCACCTGATTGAGAGTTTGTTAAAACGACAGTAAATTGAGAAACAGAGCTAGTAAAGCTTGCCGAGACCTCTACCCAATCTCCAGCTGGGCTTGTTGGGTTAATTAATCCCGAGGATTCTGTTGCTATTTGATTTCCTAAGTTATCATAAATAGTTATTGACACCTCTGGCTTAGGCCTTCCACTAACACTAGGAGCATCTGTACGATCTAAATTAATAGCGTAAAAACCAAATTGAATTGGCACACCTATAGTAATGCCTGAAATTTCTTGACTATAAAAAACACCTGGATCTGCAGCTGCATTAAAAATAGCCATTCTACCATTGACATCCCCTAAAGTATGATCGACTCCCGCATACCAATAATCTTCAGCCCAAGCCGAAACATCGACATCTATACCTTCAGTAACTCCATTATTATTAGTTACGGTGTGATGTACAGTATAATCACCATCGTTTACACTTGTTGAATCATAGGTCGATGGACATGAGCCACTACCATCTTCGTAACAATAGGTAGTTGTCGCTCCTGCATAATTACCATTAATTTGAATGCGATTTGTACCTGCCCCAAAAGTTTCATTTAAAAAGACAACATCTGCTGTCGAAGCATTAGAATAACTGTTACAAATAGAACTTTCATAATTATCTGTTAAGCCATCGTTATCATCGTCTATATCTATATTGTCTGGCACACCATCTCCATCAGTATCTGGAAAGGTTTGTGCACCTTCACCAGAGACTGTAAAAGTAAATGGATTTTCATCTACATCGTTAGAAAGAATAGAAATAACTCCTGTATACGCCCCTATTACATCTGGATTAAAATCAATTGTAAATGTTGTTGATTCCCCTGGTGTTAATGTTGTTAATACTGGTTGTGCAGCTACTGTAAAAGCAGTAGAACCAGATACACTAACATAAGGTGCTTGTAACACTAAATCTGCGATACCTGTATTTTCTATAACATATGTTCTTGTTACTGCGCCAGAATAAACATCATAAATACCAAAATCTGTATAATTATCTGTACTTGTCATTGTTGCCCCAGAAACTATACCAAAACCATTACCATACAAATCAATCTCTTGCGCTGTAGCGTCACTTTTGATATTTACTATATAATCTTCAAACTCCTCATAATGACCATCTAAGGTGCCACAAGGATTGTCTGAGAACCAGTACCTTCTTGTGCCAACACGCATAACTACTTTACCTAAACCTGCAGTAACGGGAATTGTTATTGTCGCTGGATCAAATGTATTATCTGTGTTTGATAGTGAATTATCTTCTCCTGAACTATCCCAAACCAATTCGCTACTCTCCAAGTTTCCATCGCCGTTTAAGTCAATATATACAGCCCAACCAGATCTGTTTTCTGTAGCCATGTGATTTGATACAGATAATTCCATCGTGTAGTTTTGACCTCGTATCAAATCTACACTTGGTGTTGCTGTATATTCTCCATAACCACCATCATCCCCAGAGGTATTATTGATTTCGGTTAGGTTTTCTCCTGGCAAATACACATTTGTAATATAATATTGCCCATTAGAGTTGCTAGTTGGTTCACATGCATTATTTACAGGTAAAGTTGTAAAGTTATAGGTTGCAGAATAATTAGATATATTAATACTACATACCGTTGCAACTTCTACATCATAATTTGTTAAATCTGTTAAACCCGTTAGATTTAAAGTATTAGTTGTTACCGCAATTGTTGTCCATAACAAAGTACCTGACTCTTTATATCTAACACTATAAGTTTGATCACCTAAAGCATCATCCCAAACTATTGTTGCCGATGTTTGAGTTATTGAAGAAACCAGAATATTTGAAGGCGCAACTAAATTGATATATACATTTTGGGTTACTGTATCTGTATTTCCCGCTCCATCATCATACAACCAGGTTATTGTACCATCATTTGTAAAGGTTGTTGATCCCGAAGTTGAACTATCAAAAACTGGTGTAACCGCTACACAACTATATGACAAGTCTGCTGGTGTAGGTACTGCATAACTACAAGACGCAGTAACATCTGCCAATGTTGGCGCTATCAACGCCCCTGAATAACTATTTACTGTAACAGTGGAAGTACAAGTAGCTGTTTGTCCGTCTGCATCTGTCACCGTTAATGTAACCGCATTATCACCTATATTAGAACAATCAAACGTATCTAAATCTAAAGCATATGTCGCTATAGCATTATCATCACTTGATCCATTATCAATATCTGAAGGTACAATGCTAGCACTATTATTACTACCTAAAGATATCGTTAAGTTCTGGCAAACTGCTGTTGGTGGGGCTGAGGATGACCCAATATTGACATTATAATCTTCAAATTCTCCAGCTTGATAATCATTTGTACATGGTCCCGAAGACACACCATTATGTCTCAACGACAGTCTCATTCTTGTAACCCCAACTGTTGCAGATACTGGTATAGTTAAAGAAAAAGAATGAGATCCTGTATTTACTGTTGGAGTCATTGTTCCAGAATAAATCTGTTCACCCGCATCCTCAAAATCACCATCATGATTAAAATCTATCCAAACTGCTAAACCCGAAGTGTTATACGATCCCGTTGCAAAATCTACAACCATAGGATATGTAAATCCATTGACTAAATCTACCGTTGGAGTGCTGTAATACTCATAATTGGCTGCGGAAGAATTAGAAGCATTATTAATACTTTCAATCGAAACATTTGAAATGTAAAATTGAGCGTTACTACCAATATTATTAGGAATACACTGCGCATTAATAAAATTAAAAGAGAATAAACATAGGGCAATTGCCATAGTGTTTTTTAATACACTTGGTAGGTAAGAGTATATTTTTTCCATAAATAAGTTCTTGTGGGGAGGGACGCCAATTAATTCTTTTAGGGTTTGTCGTTTTTTAAGTGATAACAAAACACTTTTTTTATTTTATTTAGTAAAATTACAGCAATCTATTACGCTATTAATAAATTTTCGATGAGCTGAAATTTTTACATATAGAAAATCAAAGCAAGAATAGATGATAAGCCGTTAACTTGGTAATTAATTGGTTATAGTGATAAAAAAAAGGGTAAACTGTTATAGACCAACGGTTATGCTGCGCTTTAGCTCGTTTCCATAGGCGTCGACCACGGTAATAATATGGGTGCCAATTTCAGGAATTATGGCCATTTCATGGATGTCTTTGGTTGTGCCTATAAAACGCTCGTCTATAGACCAATGGATATTTAGTTCTGGGCGAGAATGTGCTATTTTTAAGATTAATTCGTTGGTTTTACCATCAAAATCTTTAGGTAGAAAAATAGTATTATTTTCTTTAGGGTAAATAAACTCTATAGAAACGGCATTTTCGCTAAAACAATCAGGCTTAAATTTAGGTAATGGTTTGTAAAACGGGTTTTTAGTTTTGTAGTAATAGTTCATTAATGGAGGTAAAACAAACCAAGATTTATGAGTAATATTACCAATGTCTTCGCACGAGGAATTTACCTGATAAGTTTCATCTTTATTTAAATGAATTAAAACATGATATGGACAAGGTTTGGTTTTTAAACCTGCTAACTGAATGTATTTCTCTTCCGCAGTATCACAATATTGCGATGCACGGTGCCCACTTTGTTTACAGATTGCTACTTTTTTCATTTCATCAAAAGGTTTTGGAAACCAATCGCTGTTAGGTAAGCTTTCAAAAACATCAAACATTATTGGTGCAGCTGCTTGCACACCAACCAAACCAGGGCGGCCTTCGCCATCGGCATTACCAACCCAAACGCCTACAACGTAATCTTTTGTAGAGCCAATAGCCCAAGCATCTCGAAAACCAAAACTAGTACCTGTTTTCCATGCAATTTGTTTCGATCCATCAAAAAACTCCCAACTTTCGTCACTTTCTGGTCGGTTAACTTCTTTTAAGCTTTGGTAAGTTAGGTAGGTAGAAGCGGCATCAAATAACGTTTTGTCTGTAGTTTGCTTTCCGAAGTTAATTTTAGTTGAAGCTAAAAAAGTGGGTTCGCAAAATTCGTTTGAAAAATAAGTGCTCGAGTTTTCAGAAAAATGATTTAACGTAGAAGATAGTGCGGCGTAACTTTTACATAAATCCCAAAGGTTACTTTCTGCCCCGCCAAGTATAAGCGATAAACCGTAGTGGTTAGCATCGTATTTTAAATCTTTTAATTTTAGAAATTTTAAATATTGATAAAATCTATCTAAACCAAAATCTTGCAACATTCTTACAGCTGGCACATTTAATGATCTTGATAAAGCACGACTTGCTGGCACGGCACCATCATAAGTTTTATTGTAGTTTTCGGGATTATAACTACCATATTGTGTAGGCACATCGGCCACTAAGGTATTGGGTAGTAAATCGCCAGAATCCAACATGGCGGCGTATAGAAAGGGTTTTAAAATACTGCCAGTACTTCTTGGTTTATCAATAATATCGACATCTTTTTGGTGTGCTCTATCGGTAGGTGTATTGCCAATATAGGCTAGAACTTGCCTTGTTTTTACATCTAAAACTAAAACGGCTGCATTGTAAATTTCGTTTTGACTTAATTTATTATAGTGGTTCTTTACAATGTAGTTTATACGGTTTTGTAATTTAATATCAATAGTGGTTTGTACGCGGGCTCCACTTTGTCTTTGTGCTACTTTTTGTAATAAGTGTGGTGCGGTTTGTGGCAACGGGTAGGGTTTTTGTGGTAAACCTTCGGCAACAGAAAGCTCGTAAGTAAGTGTGTCTATTTTTGAGTTTTCTAGAAGTTTTTTTAATAATCTATTTCGCTTTTTTAATAAACGTTCTTGGTTTTTTCCAGGGTAAATTAAACTTGGCGCATTGGGTAAAACTGCTAATGTTGCACTTTCTGCCCAAGAGAGGTTGTTGGCGTTTCGGTTAAAATACCGCCATGATGCAGCATCTAGACCAACCACATTTCCCCCGAAAGGGGCATTACTTGCGTAATGCGTTAAAATGGTGTTTTTAGATTTAGATAACTCTAGGCGTGTCGCCAATATAATTTCAATAATTTTTTCGAAATAGGTTCTGCTTTTCCCTTTCCGCGCTAATCGAATTACTTGCTGCGTAATAGTACTTCCGCCACGTTTTATACCACCAGATTTTAAATTTTCTTTTAAAGCTTTAAAAATTGATATAGGATTAAAACCAGGGTGTTTATAGAAATATTCGTCTTCAAACTGAACAATGCAGGTTTTAAATTTATTAGGAATAGAATCGTTATGTGGAAATCGCCATTGTCCGTCTTTTGCAATTTGCGCACCAAGCAATTGGTTGTTAGAACTCGTAATTACTGTAGCTGTAGGGTCTTTAAATAGTGGGTTGGGTAAACAAAAATAGTAGGCTACTAGAATTAGCGCCACTATTGCCGATTTTACTTTATGTTGTTTTATGTAGTTTAACATGATCATCACTTAAATTATATACTCTAAGCGTGTTTGTTTAGATGTAAATTTGCATGGTTTTATGATGATTTTTAGTCTAAATTAGCGAAAGCTGTATTCTCGTTCTACTTTACAAATTTTTACATTGTACCAACTATACCAATTGGTTTTTCCTTTTTGTTGAGCCTCTAAATGATCGGTTTGGGCTTTCCAATTTTTTATGGCTTCTAAACTTTTCCAGTAACTTACGGTAATACCAATTTGGTTTCTAGCACTTTCTATACCTAAAAAACCATCTTGTTCTTTAGCTAAGGCCTCCATTTTTTCGGCCATAGCGTTGTAGCCTGCGGTATCTTCGTTTAAAGTTGATGTAAAAATAACCGAATAATAGGGTAAATGGTTCATTATAGGAAGATTTAGTTAATTGTAGCGCTTTTTTTTACTAATATAGCTATTCGTATTATTTAAAATACGAAGCATAAAGAAAAACAGTAAAGTCATTAAAAAAGAAATTCTAATATTATTTATTTTTTTATTCGCTGTAAAAGCCCAAGCGCAATTGGGATTTTGTAGCGGTAATTCTGGCGACCCTATTTTTACCGAAACCTTTGGAGTCGGCACAGCTAATGCATCTTTACCAGCCGGAACAACAAGCTATACTTTTGCTAGCGGGCAACCAAACGATGGATCTTATACTTTATCTAGCAGTACAAATTGGTTTGGTTGGCACAATATTAGCGACCATACACCTGGCGATACTAATGGCCGAAATCTAGTAATTAATGCCGATTTTACTTCTGGTGAATTTTACAGAACTGCTATTAGTGGTTTATGTGAAAACACAACGTATGAGTTTTCGTCTTGGATGATAAATTTACTACCCGCCAACCATAGTTGTGGCGCAGGGATACCTATAAATGTAAAGTTCGAAATTTGGGATAGCACCGATACACAATTATTGGCAAGTGGAGATACCGGCGATATTTTTGGAACATCTAGTCCCGATTGGCGACAATATGCTTTAGTATTTCAATCTAAACCTGGGCAAACTGCTGTTATTTTAAAAATGTTGAATAATGGTGTTGGTGGTTGCGGAAACGATTTAGCTATAGATGATATTGTTTTTAAAACCTGTGGAGACACTGTTATTATAGAAGATGCTTTAAATGAAACACATGTTGCCGTTTGTGAAAATAATACGCCATTCTCGACCGAGTTAAAGGTAACACCCGATTTTTCTATTTTTTCTTCGCATTTTTATCAATGGCAAGAAAGTAGCGATGGTACAACTTGGGTGGATATTGTTGGTGAAAACACTGATAATTATACCACACCTTCGCTTTTTAATACTACATTTTACAGGGTTAAAGTAGCCGAAGATGCTGTTAATTTAGCTAACGATTCATGTAATTCTACCTCCGATGTTTTTGAAGTTCAAATTATTCCGCAACCTAATGCGCCAACTAGTAATGGAGACGTTATGATTTGCGAAAATGATACAACACCGCTAAGTGTTACCGTGCCTTCTGGTGTAATTGTAAATTGGTATTCTGCGGCTACTGGCGGAACTTTATTACAGGCAGATAGTAGAGCTTTTAATGCTACAACCAGCGGAACATATTACGCTGAGGCGGAAACCGAAATAGGAAATTGTACCTCTAATACACGAACAGCAGTGCAAATTACCTTTTCTGAAATTCCTGATTATGAAGAAGAAACCTTGATGTTTTGCGAAACCGAAACTATAGATTTATATGCCCATACTAATATTTCTACAGCTACGTTTTTATGGAATACAGGCGCTACAAGTGAATTTATAACGGTAAATCAGTCTGGAATTTATACTGTAGATATTACTAATGAAACCTGTACAGTAACAAAAACAATAACGCTTTCGCGGATAGATTTACCTCGTATTGAATCTGTAGAGTCTGTTGGAAAAAGTATTGTGATAACCACGGAAAATACGGGTGATTTTCTGTATTCTATTAACGGAAATATATTTCAACTAAATCCTATTTTTACTAATGTTGAAGGTGGTAGTTATACTATTTATGTGAAACACCAAAACTGTGATACGTTAGTTTCTATAGACTTTATTCACTTTTTTATCCCGAAGTTTTTCACGCCAAATGGTGATGGCGTTAACGATAACTTTGATTTAAAAGGCATTGAGTTTTACCAAACCTCGCAAGTTTCTATTTTCGATAGATATGGAAAGCTTTTAAAATTTTCTAAAAATGCTGCATTTTCATGGGATGGATTGTTTGCAGGAAAGCTTCTTGAAACAGACGATTATTGGTATGTTGTTGAAATTAATGCGCAACAATTTAGAGGGCATTTTACTTTAAAGAGATAAAAAACAAGAGTTGTTTATTTATCTGTATTAAGCTCGTATGTTTTTAGCTCAAGCTGTTCACCATCAAAAACACCATAGGTAAAATATTGAATCCAATCTCCAATATTTAGATAACTAGAGTTGTTACCTAAATCAATATTCATTGGTAAGTGTCGATGACCAAAAATAAAGTAATCACGATGTTTGTCTTCTAGTTTTCGTTTGGCATATTGTACAAGCCATTCGTTTTCTTCTCCTAAAAATGTAGCATCGTCATCGCCAGAAATAAGTTTGTTTTTAACCGATAAGTATTGGGCAATTCCTACGCCAATATCTGGGTGTAACCAACGGAATAGCCATTTAAAAACCGGATTAGTAAACACTTTTTTCATGCGCTTATAACCCTTATCATATGGACCTAAACCGTCGCCATGACCAATAAAAAATGTTTTATTATTAAAAACAAACTCCTTGGGTTTATGGTAAACCGGTATGTTAAGTTCTTCTTGAAAATAGCCATCCATCCAAAGGTCGTGGTTGCCCACAAAATAATGGATCGGTATTCCAGAGTCGGATATTTCGGCAAGTTTCCCTAAGGTTCTTGTAAAACCTTTTGGGACTACTGTTTTATATTCAAACCAAAAATCAAATAAATCTCCCATTAAAAATATTACAGCCGCATCATGCTTAATTTCGTCTAGCCAAGCCACGAATCTTTTTTCACGTGGATAAGAGGCTTCCTTTGTTGGAGCTCCTAAATGGTTGTCTGAAGCGAAATATATTTTTTTTCCTTTTGGAATTTGCATGCTGTAAATATAACTTTTTTAGGCAGAAAGCATTGTGTTACAATCAATCTCTGTAAACGAATTCTTTAAGCTTTAAGTGTTCTGTATGCACATCTTATTCTAATAAGGCGTGCATACAGATATTTTTTGATTTTAGTCAAAAAGGGCTTTAAGTTCCGAGGCTTGGCTTGGTTTTATTTTTCCGGCTAGTAATAAACTCAATTGCTTACGGCGCAGAGCAGCAGCATAGCGTTCTTTTTCGAGTTCGGTTTCTGGTTGTACTTCTGGCACGGGGATTGGACGTCCAGTTTCGTCTACAGCAACAAAAGTGTAAATGGCTTCGTTAGCTTTGGCACGGTCGCCAGATTCGCGATCTTCGATCCAAACATCTAGAAAAACTTCCATTGAGGTTTTAAAGGCGCGAGATACTTTAGCTTCTACCGTTACTACGCTACCAAGTGGTACGGCACGGTTAAAAGCAACGTGGTTTACCGATGCGGTAACCACAATACGGCGCGAGTGTCTGCGTGCTGCAATACTGGCTGCACGATCCATTCGGGCCAATAATTCGCCACCAAATAAGTTGTTTAACGGGTTGGTTTCACTAGGTAAAACCAAATCTGTCATTATAGTTCTAGATTGTTCAGGTGTTTTTACTTGCATCAAAAATAATTAGGTTTATGATGTGGCAAAGTTAACAATTATGCGAGTAAAAGAACTGCGGTTTTGTAAAAACTACTAGTCTAGTTTTTTCACAAGTAACCAAGCGTCTTTATTATGCGAAGTTTTAATGTTTTGCAAAGCTTTTCTAGCTTCTGCACGAGTTTCAAAACTAGCATAAACAACTTGGTGTAAACCGTATTTATTTGTGCCAATTTTACGTGCGCTAAAACCATCTGCTTTAAGTTGTGTTACTGTAGTATCACAATTTTCTTCTACTCTAAAAGCACCTGCTACAATATGGAAGTTACCCGTTTGTTTAGAAACGTTTAACGTTATTGCTGGCAATGGATTTAAATTAAAAGTAGCTTGTTGTATTTTAGTATCTAACTGCTTTTCTGCTTCTTGTTGTGCTAATTGGTTATGTGTTTCAATTTGATTCACATAAAAATTAGAAGCCACTAAACCTCCAAGGGTTAAAGCAACTACAGCTATGGCAGCATATTTTAAATATGGTCTGCTTTTGCGTTTTTCTGAAGTAACAGTAATTGGTATTACTTTTTCGATACGTTCGGCTTCTTCTTTGTAAAGCTCGCGTGTTACGGCTGGCGATTCAAATTGAGATAATCCAAAAGCATCTGTTAAATAATTTAATTGGTACGATGGCTCGAATGTAATTTTACCTTCAGTATTAAAAACAAGGTCTCCAATATTTTTGAAGTTTACGGTTTCACCTTCGCTTAAATTATCTTTTAAAACTGCAACAAGTTTTGCAATCTTTTTATTTGCAACCTCGAAAGGTATTTTATCTACATCGGCAATATAATGCGCTAATAAACCGTCGTTTTTCTGAATTTGCTCATTAAAAGATAAAACTTTTTTCGGCGGAAAAAACGCGTTTGTAGTTTCGTTTATCGTTGCAGATACAGTTTGTGTTAAAAATGAACCCAACTCAGGGATGGTAACACATTCATATCTATATAGTAAGTCGCTTATGTAGGTATCTAATTGCATAAAGACAAAGTTAGAAAATTATAGTTTTCGATAAAATTTATCGTGATGTTTTTATTAACAGATTAAAAATTCTTTTATTGTAGATTGAAATTAAGCCTTTTACGATGACAGAAAATGACTTGCTTTACGCTTTAGCCTTACAACATGTGCCAAATATTGGAGATATTACAGCCAAAAGACTCATTTCTCAATGTGGTTCTGCGGAAGCTGCTCTAAAAGAAAAGAGAGAAAACTTGCTTAAAATTGACGGTGTTGGTCGAGTTATTTTAGAAGGTTTGTCTAAACCACATCATTTAAAAGAGGCTGAAAAGGAAATGCGTTTTATTGAAGCGAATAATATTAAAGTTTCGTATTTTGAGAATAGCGATTATCCCGAAAAGTTAAAGCATTGTATCGATGGGCCTATTTTATTATTTCAATCTGGTAATATTGACTTAAAAAAGCAACGCTTAATTAGTATTGTTGGTGCTCGAAAAATTACGACCAATGGTATTGCTTTTTGCGAAAAACTGGTTGAAACACTTAAACCTTATAATCCGGTTATTATTTCGGGTTTTGCATACGGAACGGATATTACTGCACATAAGGCGGCCATTAAACATGGTTTGCAAACCGTGGCGTGTTTGGCGCATGGTCTAGATCAAATTTATCCTAAGGTTCATAAAAAGTATATGGTAGACATGGAGAAAAACGGTGGGTTTTTTACCGATTTTTGGAGTACTGATAATTTTGATAGAAATAATTTTTTAAAACGAAACCGGGTTATCGCTGGTTTAAGTGAAGCTACCATTGTTATAGAATCTGCAGAAAAGGGAGGGAGTTTAGTAACTGCAGATATCGCGAACTCTTATAATCGAGATGTGTTTGCAGTGCCAGGCCGTACCACCGATAGCCAAAGCGTGGGCTGTAATAATTTAATTAAACAGCAACGTGCGCACATGCTTACTACGCCTTTAGATGTGCCCTATATTTTAAATTGGCAACTGCAAGATGCTCAAAAACCTGCGATACAAAAACAATTGTTTGTAGAGTTAGATGCTACCGAAAAAGTGATTTATAATTATTTAAAGGAAAATGAAAAACAGCAGTTAGATATTATAGCTATTAATTGTAATTTGCCTATTTTTAAAGTAGCGGGCATTTTGTTAAACATGGAATTGAAAGGTGTAGTACGACCACTACCTGGTAAATTGTTCGAGATTCTTTAAAACATAAACGCTGTTATTGTTAATCGATTTAATCATAAAAAACGAGTATTATAATTAAGGCCTTTTTGGTCTCATTTCATTAAAAAACTAAAATGCTGCAAGTCAATAATATTTCTTTTTCTTATCAAAAAACAGAGATTTTAAAAAATATTTCTTTTTCTGTAAAAGCAGGAGAACAGCTTTCTATTATTGGCGAAAGTGGTTCTGGTAAAAGCACGCTTTTAAAATTGCTTTATGGCGAATTCGATTTAAATTCGGGGCGACTTTTTTGGCGAGATACGGAAATTCTTGGTCCTAAATATAACTTGGTTGTGGGTTACGATTTTATGAAGTATGTAGCGCAAGAGTTCGATTTAATGCCTTTTACCTCGGTTGCAGAGAATATAGGTTCTTTTTTATCTAACTTCTATCCTGAAGAAAAACAAGAACGCATTAAAGAATTGCTTGAAGTTGTAGAACTTACTGCTTTTGCGAAAGTGAAAGTAAAAACCTTAAGTGGCGGACAAAAACAACGTGTTGCTTTGGCTAGAGCTTTAGCTAAAGAACCTGAAATTATGTTGCTAGACGAACCGTTTAGCCATATTGATAACTTCAAAAAACAGTCTTTACGCCGTAATGTTTTTAAATATTTAAAACTGAAAAATATTTCTTGTGTTGTTGCCACCCACGACAAAGAAGATGTATTAGGTTTTGCTGATAGAATGTTAATTTTAAATAACCATGAAGTAGAAGAGGAAGGCGCTCCCGAAGATCTTTTTAAAAACCCAAAAACACCGTTAATAGCATCATTTTTTGGTGAGTTTAATGTTATAGATAATAAAATTATTTATGCCCATCAGCTTGAAGTGGTTGAAGATACTAGTTTGAAAGTTAGAGTGAAACGAACTTATTTTAAAGGCCATTATTATTTAATAGAAGCTGATTTAAATGGAGAGCTGGTGTTCTTTGAGCATAAAAAACCTTTGAATGTAGATACTGAGGTTTGCCTTGTGATTAACTAGATTAAAACAAAAAAAGAATGAAGATTATGGGGGCAATCGTCACTCTTTTTTTGTTGATAATAGGTTAAAATTAATAATAGGTTTAGTAAGGTAGATTTGTGTTCATCTTTCTTCTTCTTCTTAATATTTTTATTTTATTCTGTATTACTATTCGTGTAATGGATTAATGATACTGTAAAAGTAAACAAAGGGCACGTTTATTCGGTTAGGGCATTGCCCTATATTAAAAGGGTGATTTTCCTGTTTTTTGTAAAAATTTTAATAATAAAGTAATGGGTGTGCCTGTTATTTGTTTCATTCTATTTCTTTATTTTTGGTTACGTATTGAGCTTAGCGCTATTATTTGCAGATAAGAAACTTATAAATGAAAACTATAAAAAATATTATTTTCGATTTAGGCGGTGTTATTTTGAATTTAAATGTTCCGAAAACCATTAGCGAATTGCAGACTATTGGAATTGATAATATTGTGAATAAAACAGGACACCATTACGAGTATTCGTTTTTTTATGATTTTGAAATAGGTAAGATTTCTGAAGAAGAGTTTCTAGAGGCTTTATTTAAATTATCGAGTAAAACACCAAGTTATGAAGCTATTAAAGTCGCGTGGAATGCTATGATTTTAGATATGCCAAAAGCGCGAATTGCATTTATAGAAAGTTTAAAAGGAAAGTATAATCTTTATCTTTTGAGTAATACAAATGCTATTCATCAGAAGCATTTTTTAGATGAATTTGAAGCTGTAAATGGTTATAAATTCAATGATTTGTTTACAAAAGCATATTATTCTCACGAAGTAAAGACTAGAAAACCAGATGCTGGTATTTTTAATTTTCTTTTGAAGGATAGTAATTTAAAACCGGAAGAATCTATTTTTATTGATGACTCGATTGATAATATCCAGGCTGCGGAAAATTTAGGTATACAAACCTTCCATGTAAAAGATTATAATTTACTGTCTGATTTTGCGAGCCAAGTATTATAATACCGATTCTATTTTAAAATTTTGCGCTCTAAATGTAATAGCATCGTTAACTGTTTTGCCTATTAATAACAAACCAATTGGTGTGTTTGGAGATATGGCATAGAATTTTTGATTATTGTACGTTAACTCGCCTGCGCTAATTGCAATATAATAATTAGCTTGATTAGTGTAAATTACACTGCCTAAACCTACGGTTTGCGATGTTTTTGGGATATCAATTTTCGAAAGTGCGACTTTAGTTTTGTTAATTTCGGCTAACTGGTTTCCTGCTTTTTCACGTTCTAATTGCAACATCGCACGACCTGTTTCGTGCTTGTCGCCTGCGCTACTTTTGGTTTCGGAAGTTAAAGATTCCTGGATTTCGTTAATGGTGTTTTGTATAGTTTGGAATCTGGAATCTATCGACTCTAAACAGAGATTAAATAAGTTTTGCTTAATTTCTAATATTTGTTTCATTGGTTTCTGCGTATTCCGGGCAACTAAAATAGTATATTTTTTATTGGAATATTGTAGATGCTTATGAGGTTTTGTAAATGCCGTAGTTATTCTGGTAAATGAGTTGATTTTTTTACGCTACACGACAGTTGTATCTTATTAATTTACTGTTTTTTGATGTAGCCTAAATTTGCGTTAGGGATTGATGCGGCATCCTTTTTTGTGCTAAAAAGACCTAAAATTTGGTATTGAGACTTTTAGGAGATGTGAAAAATGTTGCTAGTTTCTGATACGGATTTGCACAAATAAAGATATAGCGGAAAGCCCGACCCTTGCGGTAACGCCCAAATAATACTTTAGGTTTTAACCAAAAAAACTCCGAAAATGATTTCCGGAGTTTTAATTATTTATTCTTCAATTTGTTTTTGCATAACAAAATCTTCCATGAAGGCAGTGGTATAGTTACCAGCCAAATAATCTGGATGATCCATTAATTGTCTATGGAACGGGATGGTTGTTTTGATGCCTTCGATAACGAATTCATCTAACGCACGTTTCATTTTATTAATGGCTTCTTCTCTAGTTTGAGCTGTTGTAATTAACTTTGCAATCATAGAATCGTAGTTTGGTGGAATAGAGTAACCTGCGTAAACGTGTGTGTCTAAGCGCACACCATGGCCTCCAGGGGCGTGTAGTGTGGTTATTAATCCTGGCGAAGGTCTAAAGTTGTTAAACGGGTCTTCAGCATTAATACGGCATTCTATAGAGTGTAATTTTGGTGTGTAGTTTTTACCTGAAATTGGCACGCCTGCAGCTACTAAAATTTGCTCACGAATTAAATCGAAATCGATTACTTGCTCTGTAATTGGGTGTTCTACTTGGATACGAGTGTTCATTTCCATGAAGTAGAAGTTACGGTGCTTATCTACTAAAAATTCTATAGTTCCGGCGCCTTCGTATTTAATATATTCGGCTGCTTTTACGGCAGCTTCTCCCATTTTTTTACGTAAAGCTGTCGTCATGAATGGCGATGGAACTTCTTCGGTTAATTTTTGGTGACGACGTTGAATAGAGCAGTCTCTTTCTGATAAGTGACAGGCTTTACCATTAGAATCGCCTACAATTTGAATTTCGATATGGCGAGGCTCTTCAATAAGTTTCTCCATGTACATATCATCATTTCCAAAGGCTGCTTTAGATTCTTGTCTAGCAGAATCCCAGGCATCTTTAAGATCTTCTGGTTTAAAAACGCCACGCATACCTTTACCACCACCACCGGCAGAGGCTTTTAACATTACAGGGTAACCAGTTTCTTCGGCTACACGTATGCAATCTTCAAAGGATTCAATAATACCTTCACTTCCTGGTACACAAGGTACACCGGCAGCTTTCATGGTTTCTTTAGCGTTTGCTTTATCTCCCATTCTATCGATCATCTCTGGAGATGCACCAATGAATTTGATACCGTGTTCTTCACATATTTTAGAAAACTTAGCGTTTTCTGATAAAAAACCGTATCCTGGGTGGATAGCGTCTGCGTTTGTTATTTCTGCCGCAGATATAATATTTGACATTTTTAAGTAAGACTCGCTACTTGCTGCTGGGCCAATACATACGGCTTCGTCTGCAAATTTTACGTGTAAACTTTCGGCATCTGCAGTAGAATATACTGCAACCGTTTTTATGCCCATTTCTTTACAGGTTCTAATAACACGTAGTGCTATTTCGCCTCTATTGGCAATCAATATTTTTTTAAACATATCTTTTTATGAGTTTAAGAGTTTATGGTTTATGAGAATATAAGTTTAACACGTGGTGCTAGACTTTAGACTTTAAACTTTAAACTTCAAATTAAGATGGATCTACTAAGAATAAAGGTTGATCGAATTCTACTGGTGAAGAATCGTCCACTAATATTTTTACTATTTTACCAGAAACTTCAGATTCAATTTCATTGAAAAGTTTCATAGCTTCAATAATACAAAGTACGTCACCTTCTGCAATAGTTTGACCTACTTCAACAAATAAAGGTTTATCTGGTGATGGTTTTCTATAGAATGTACCAATAATTGGTGACTTAATAGTTATATATTTTGAATCTTCGTCTGCCGGCGCTGCAACAGGAGCGGCTGCTTCTGCTTGTGCAGGTGCTGCTAATGGTTGTGCTATTTGTGGCATTTGATGAGTTGCAGGAACTTGGTGCACGATAGTTGTATCGGACTCTGAACCTGTTCTAATGGTGATTTTAATATCATCCATTTCTAGTTTAACCTCGCTTGCTCCAGATTTTGCAACAAATTTGATTAAGTTTTGAATCTCTTTTATATCCATAATTTCGGTATTTAAAGGTTGGTTATTACTTTGTGTTATATGCCCATTTTAAATAAATAGAACCCCAGTTAAATCCGCCTCCAAAAGCGGCAAAGATAACATTATCTCCTTTTTTAAGTTGTGATTCGTAATCATTTATTAACAATGGAAGGGTTGCAGATGTTGTGTTACCGTATTTTTCTATGTTTGACATAACCTTTTCAGGTGCTAGATCCATACGGTTTGCTGTAGCATCAATAATACGTTTGTTTGCTTGATGCGCGGCTAACCAATCTACAGTGTCTTTATTTAAGTTGTTACGCTTTAATATTTTTTCGGCAGCATCGGCCATATTAAAAACAGCGTTTTTAAATACGGTTCTACCTTCTTGAAAAGCGTAATGTCCACCCTCGTCTAATATTTCATGAGTTAAGGCATGTGATGATCCTCCGTAAGTAGCTTGTAAAAACTCACGACCGGTTCCGTCACTTCTTAAATACTCATCTTGTAAACCTAGGCTTTCTTCGTTTGGTTCAAAAAGAACGGCTCCAGCTCCATCGCCAAAAATAATACAAGTAGCTCTGTCTTTATAATTAATAATTGAAGACATTTTATCGGCTCCAATTAATAATACATTTTTGTAACGGCCAGTTTCAATATAACTAGCAGCAACAGACATACCAAATAAGAAACTAGAACATGCTGCATCCATATCGAAAGAAAAAGCATTTATAGCACCAATTTCTGAGGCTGTAAATGATGCCGTAGAGGCAGCTTTCATATCTGGAGTTGCCGTAGCAACTATAACAAGTTCTATATCTTTTGGATCAATACCTTTTTTATTAATAAGGTCTTGGGCAGCTTTTATAGCTAGGTACGAGGTACCCTTACCGTCGTCTTTTAGAATACGACGTTCTTTAATTCCTGTTCTAGAAGTAATCCATTCATCATTTGTATCAACCATCGTTTCAAGGATCTGATTGGTTAATACGTATTCGGGCACATAAGCGCCAACAGCTGTAATGGCTGCAGAGATTTTACTCATAACTTTTTAGTTGGTTTGACTGAAAAATCATTAAAATTGAACAAAAACGCTCAAAATTGTTTTAAAAACCACGCAAATTGAGTGGAATTTTACGCAATTTACGTTTTTTTGCTATTCGAAAAGTCATTTCATAAAAAAAACACTCATAAATGAGTGTTTTATTATATGCGTGCATAGTTATTATGCTACGTTTTCTACTTCTGAGTTGTCAATTAATACTTGACCTCTATAGTATAATTTACCTTCATGCCAATGTGCTCTGTGGTATAAATGAGGCTCACCTGTTGTAGGGCAAGTAGCAATCTGTGGCGCAGTTGCTTTGTAATGTGTTCTTCTTTTATCTCTTCTTGTTTTCGAGATTTTTCTTTTAGGATGTGCCATTTTATATGTTTATTTATCCGTTAATAATTTCTTTAATGTATTCCAGCGAGGATCTATATCATCCTCGTTTTGTTCGTTTTTTTCTTTAAGCCCAGGGCTTAATTCTTCTAATTTTTCAAGTATGTCGGAATCTAATGTTCCATCTTCTACACCAGGGTGAACACGTTTAATTGGTACTGCTAATACAATTAGTTCATAAATGTATTGCTGTAAGCTAATTTCGTAGGTACCGTGAGGTAATATTAGAATATCGATGTTTTCATCGTTATATTCTTCACCAAAATTAACTACTAAATTGAAATCGTTTTCAATAATCTGGTCGTAAGGTTCGTTTGTTAAATCGCAATTTACGTTAACAGAACCAGAGATTTTAAAGTTCAATTCAAGCAATGTCGATTTTTTTTCTAAAATCACATCAGCTTTAACGTTTACACTGTTAAAATCTTCATACTCAAAATGTTCAAAGAACGTTTCTTTAATATCAAAATTAAATTGATGTTTGCCGATCTTTAACCCTACAAATGGAATTGTAAACTCTTTTAATGGCTTCATTATCACTTCTATTTTGAGCCTGCAAATATATAAATTTTTATTTACGTGGCGTTACTTATAAACATTTTTTTGTTTATATCTTTCTTTTATGTTGCAATACAGCGTATTTGCTGTGGAAAACAGCTACTTACTACCTGTCCTTATAGTTTTTACTGCGCTCGTTTCTTGGTGCTTTTTTTAATGGGTTTGAAGTTAGCTCTTCAAATTCACTTCGGTTCTTGTATATTTTTAATGCGCTAAACAAGGCTTCTTTAAATGAGTTTTCATCTGCATCACCTTTTCCTGCAATTTCATAAGCAGTACCATGGTCTGGTGAAGTGCGAATTTTATTTAATCCAGCTGTAAAGTTAACACCTTGGCCAAATGATAATGTTTTAAAAGGTATTAAGCCTTGATCGTGGTATGATGCAATTATAGCATCGAAATTTTTATAATTATCGGATCCGAAAAAGCTGTCGGCAGCATAAGGACCGTAAACGAGTTTGCCCGATTCTTTAATTTTTTTCAATGTTGGTCTTAATACATCATCATCTTCACTACCGATAACACCGTTGTCTCCAGTATGTGGATTAATACCTAAAACAGCAATTTTTGGTTTTTGTATATTGAAATCTGTTAGTAAGGATTTATATACCGTTGCTATTTTTTGCTGAATTAATTCGGTTGTAATATGTGTTGAAACATCTTTTACAGGAACATGATCTGTAAGTAAGCCAACTCTAAGCGTATCCGTTACCATAAACATTAAGCTTTCGCCTTCCAATTCTTGTGCTAAATAATCGGTGTGTCCTGGAAAATTAAATTCTTCAGACTGTATATTGTGCTTGTTGATTGGTGCTGTAACTAATACATCAACATCACCATTTTTTAAGGCTTGAGTTGCCGATGCTAAAGATTTTACTGCAAATTCGCCGATTTTTAAATCTTCTTGACCAAAATTAATTTTTACAGGCTCTTTCCATGTATTAAACACGTTTACCTTTCCTATAGTAATTTGATTGACGCTATTTATGCTATGAAAGTTTATGTTTGAGTTAAAATGGGTTTTTAAAAAACTCATTACTTTAATAGATGCAAAAATAACTGGTGTACAGAAATCTAAAATTCTTTCGTCTTCAAAAGTTTTTAAAACAATTTCTCCACCAATACCATTTAGGTCTCCTATAGATATTCCTACTATTATATTTTCTGCTTGCTTCATTAAAAAAGACAACTTTTGTTTGTAATTTTGAAATTCAATTGCTGTTGCAAATTTAACTAAATAAACAGATAATACTATGTTTACCGGAATAATTGAAAATATAGGGGAAGTTTCAAACCTTAAAAAAGAATTAGATAATCTGCATATTACCGTTAAAAGCGGAATAACTTCGGAATTAAAAATAGATCAAAGTGTGGCTCATAATGGAGTTTGCTTAACAGTTGTAGCTATAGATAACGATGAATATACCGTTACAGCAATTAAAGAAACGCTTGATAAAACAAATTTAAGTACTTTAAAAGTTAATGATAAGGTGAATTTAGAGCGTGCCATGAAACTGGGTGATCGTCTGGATGGACATATTGTTCAAGGACACGTAGATCAAACTGCTGTTTGTACAAATGTTGAAGAAGCAAACGGAAGTTGGGTATTTACTTTTAGTTATAATTTTGATGAAAATAAAAACTTAACTATTGAAAAAGGGTCGGTAACCGTAAATGGTACAAGTTTAACGGTTGTTAATTCTAAAAAAGATAGTTTTAGTGTTGCTATTATTCCTTACACTTATGAGCATACCAATTTTAATACCTTTAAAAACGGTACTGTGGTTAATCTTGAATTTGATGTATTAGGGAAGTATGTTGCTAAACTAGCTTCGTTTTAATAGTTTTTTTGCACCATAAAATATAGCGAAACATGCTCCTGCTATTACTCCTCCGTCAATAGGTAGTCCTGGAGGTCCAGGTGCTAATGGCGGCGGCGGTATCGATTGAGCCGTGCATGCAAAACTTATTAATACAAATAAGATTGAGGCAAATATTCTTTTGTTTTGTATTGTCATTATGCTGTAAAAATATTAAAAAAAGCCAAGTTACAAAGTATAAAATCTATAAATTAAAAAAATATATCCATAAAACAACTTGAAACATCGGTGAAATACATGTTTTAGACTACGTAAATCTTATTAGATTAACGCTTTTATTTGTTGAAAAGTATTTTTGTTGTTAAAAAACAGGAGGTTATATTTCTTTTTTTTGCAAAAAAAAACCTTGAACTGTGTTTAATAAATTAAAAACAGAATCAAGGTTTATATCTTAAAAAGATTAATAGCATTACAAAAATAGCATTATTTTTTGAAGTAAATGAGTTTCTAGGTTAATATATGGTTAAGAACTTTGATTTAACTGTATTTAATTTTTCTTAAAACCCTTATCGTTTCTTTATATAAGGTATAGATTTCTCCGTTATAGATTTTTAAATAAGGCTTGGCTTCGTTGAGTTTGTCTATTGCTTCATGAAATAGATTTAAATAGCAGATTAAGTAAGTTACAGGTAAGTTTTTTAGATCGGTTTCTTCTGCTTTTGTTAATAGGTTTCCTTTTTTTAGTTTTTCTAAGATGGCATTGTTGGTGTTGTAAATATGGTGTAAAATCTTTTTATCGTACTGAGGAGGTTCAAAAAGAAGTTTTGTTTCAATGCTATAACTGGCGTTATTTTCAAATTTAATAATGGTTTCTTCTAAAGGGTAGTATTTGTTAGAGTTTTGAAACCCAAGATTAACGTATTCTATAATCTCGAAGGCATCTTCGGTTATGTTTATAGAGACTTCATCTAATGCTGAAAAAAACAAGAGCACTTGTTCGTTTATAAGCTTAATATCAACTCGGGAGTAGTAAATTTGATCTTTTGTTGTTTTTTTTTGTCCGGCCCAACACATTACAAAATACTCTTTAAATACTTTATATTGTGGATTGTAATCTATACGTTTTTTCATGAAGTCGAAAACGCCGTCGAGTGTGTGTTCTATATTGTTTTGAGCGTTTTTTTCGATAGCCTCAACAATTTTAGAATTCACATCTTGAATATCCGTATCGAAAACTTTAGGCATGCTTATGCTTCCATCTCTAAAAAATACAGAGCCTCCGTAATATTTCCATACGTTTTTTCGTAAAGAGGTTAATTTCCCTGTTGGTCTAATAGTTACTAAGCCAACAACTTTATGGTCTGATAAGTGTGGAAAAGGAATGTTTTCGTATTGTACTATTGGAGGGTTTGTTAAATAGGCATTTATTAAATTCTGAATTTTACTATCATCAAAAAAGTCAACACCTATAATTTGATTGTCTTCATCTTCAACCCCTATAACTATGTACGAGTTGTTTTTTGGGTTACTGTTTGATAAAGCACAAACGTGTTTTAAAAATTTCGCTTTTCCTTCTTTGTGTCCAATATCAATTTTTCGCTTTTTATCATAAAAACTGTTCTCGTCATTGTGAGCTAGTAGATGTTTTATGAGAAGGCGTTTATTTATCATTTTATAGTAGTTCTATTTCTTTCAAAATATTTTTTCTGGCCTGAGTTTCAAATTTAGATTGATAGGGGTGTGTGAAAAATAACGTTTCGCGCTCTAAGAAGTTTTGTAGCACTTGTTTTCTTCCTTTATTGTAAATAAAGCTAGGATAGACGCGGTACTCTTTCCTGATGTTCTCAGTGTATTTTTGATAGGTTTTCCAGTCGCTTCCTAAAATTGATAAATCGATATCTAATAAGAATGCGTTATCAAAATTTTCACCCAATAAAATTTTATGTTTTTTAGTTGAAATAATTAGCTGTTCAATGTTTTCTAATGTGTTTTGCTCTAAATGTAGCTTTTTAAGTCTTTTTTTAGCTAGAACAGCGCTTTGAACTTCATTGTCTTGTTTGTTTGGTTTGTAAATAATATCATGATACCAAATTGCAAATAAAAAAGCGTCGTGATTTTCTATTGCTTCTTTATGTATTTCAGCTTGCTTTAGCATGGCGTCTATATGTGAAAAATTGTGATAATACCTCGCGTTAAGCTCATATTGTGTTTTAATTTCTATCCATAGAGATTCTGCTAAAATATTATCTTTAGTAAATTTTGTTGCTAACTGAAACCATTGATGTTTTAGGGAATCGATCATGACTCTTTATTAACAATAGTGCTACTTGCTTGTGCGGTACAAAACATTAAAATGTCGGCAAGGTTTACGTGTGCAGGTCTAGAAATTGCAAAATAAATTACATCAGCCACATCTTTGGCTTGTAAAGCTTTAAATCCTTTGTAAACATTGTTAGCCGCAGGATCTCCTTTAAACCGTACTTGCGAAAATTCGGTTTCTACCATGCCTGGGTTTACGGCACCAACTTTAATTCCGAATGGATTTAAATCTATGCGCATGCCTTCGGTAATTGCTAAAACGGCATGTTTAGTTGCGCAGTAAACATTTCCGTTGGGGTAAACCTCTTTGCCTGCGGAAGATCCTATGTTTATAATATGTCCAGATTTTCGAGCCGTCATTTGTGGAATAATAGCTTTGCTTACGTAAAGCAGGCCTTTTACGTTTATATCCATCATGGCGTCCCAGTCATCAAGATTTCCTTCGTTTATAGGGTCTAATCCGTGGGCGTTACCAGCATTATTAATTAGTATGTCTATGTTTTTAAAATCTTTGGGTAAGTTTTCAATAGCGTCAATAACACTTTGTTTATTACGAATGTCGAAATTTAAAATGTGTACATCGGTTAAGCGTTCTAGTGCTTTTTGTATCGTGTTTAGGCGTTCTAACCGTCTGCCACAAATTATTAATTTTATGCCATGTTTAGCGAATTCGTAAGCTGTTGCTTCGCCTATACCACTTGTTGCGCCTGTAATTAGGGCTGTTTTAGTCATGCTTATTAATTTATCGTCATTTAATTCTTGTATAAAAATACTTAAAACAATTTTATGATAATAACTTTGATGAAAAATTATAGATATATGTCTATTTCTAAAACGAATTGAAAAATAATTAAGAATTTCTTATCATAATAATAGGTTAAAGTGCGAAAACATTGAATTTACTTTAATTTTTAACCAATTTTTAACAGCATCTCACGAAAAAAATTAACAATTTGCACGACTCAAATAAGGGCTGTATATTAGGCTTTTTAATTAATAAAAATAATGGAAGATACAGGTACAATTGATATTAAGAGCATAAACGAGAAAATCGAAAAAGAAAGTGCTTTTGTTGATTTACTGATGCTAGAAATGAATAAAGTAATTGTGGGCCAGAAACATATGGTCGAGCGTTTACTTATTGGTTTGTTAGGGCAAGGACATATTTTATTAGAAGGTGTTCCAGGATTAGCAAAAACATTAGCTATTAATACCTTGGCACAAGCGGTTGATGGTAGTTTTAGTCGTATTCAGTTTACACCAGATTTATTGCCAGCCGATGTTACGGGTACATTAATTTACAACATGAAAATTAATGATTTCTCGATAAAAAAGGGACCTATTTTTGCAAACTTTGTATTGGCAGATGAGATTAACAGAGCGCCAGCAAAAGTACAATCGGCACTATTAGAAGCTATGCAAGAAAAGCAGGTTACTATTGGTGATGAAACCTTTAAATTAGATAAACCATTTTTAGTTATGGCAACTATGAATCCGGTTGAGCAAGAAGGAACATACCCGTTACCAGAAGCTCAAGTCGATCGTTTTATGCTAAAAACAGTTATAGATTACCCAAAATTAGATGAGGAGCAACTTATTATGCGTTCTAATCTAAAAGGGTCTTGGGAAAAAGTAAACCCTGTAGTTTCTGTAGAGCAAATATTAAGAGCGCAAGCAGCTTCTCGTGAGGTTTACATGGATGAGAAAATTGAAAAATATATATTAGATATTATTTTTGCTACACGTTATCCAGAAAAATATAAGCTTAACGATTTAAAACCACTAATCTCCTTTGGAGCATCGCCACGTGGTAGTATTAACTTAGCAACTGCAGCTAAATGTTACGCTTTTATTAAACGTCGTGGTTATGTAATTCCAGAAGATGTTCGCGCCGTAGTTTACGATGTGTTACGTCACAGAATTGGTATTACTTACGAGGCTGAAGCAGAGAATGTAACCTCGGTAGATATTATTACAAAAATTGTAAACGAAATTGAAGTACCATAAAGAAGTTACCAGTAAATCAATGTTCAGTAGGCAGCTGCTTACTCGAATTCTGATATGTTCTGACCGCTAACTGAAGACTGCACACTGCAAACTGAAAACATGGATACTAAAGAATTACTAAAAAAAGTACGAAAAATTGAGATTAAGACGCGTAGGCTGTCTGATCATATTTTTGGAGGTGAATATCATTCGACTTTCAAGGGGCGTGGTATGACTTTTAGTGAAGTTCGCCAGTACAATTTTGGAGACGATGTTAGAAATATAGATTGGAATGTAACCGCTCGATACAACGAACCTTATGTAAAGGTTTTTGAAGAAGAGCGCGAACTTACCATGATGCTTATGGTTGATGTTTCGGGATCAGAACTTTTTGGAACCGAGAATCAATTTAAAAATGAAGTTGTAACAGAAATTGCAGCAACTTTAGCTTTTTCGGCAACACAGAACAATGATAAAATTGGACTTATTTTATTTTCCGATAAGGTAGAATTATATATTCCGCCTAAAAAAGGGCGTTCGCATGTACTTCGCATTATTCGCGAATTAATAGAGTTTAAGCCAGAAAGTAAACAAACCAATTTAGTAGAAGCTTTAAAGTTCATGCAAAATGTTATGAAGAAGAAAGTAATTGCTTTTGTGCTTTCAGATTTTATTGCAGACGATTACCACCAAACCATGAAAATTGTTGCTAAAAAGCACGATGTTACTGGTATTCGTGTTTACGATAAACGTGAAGAGGATATTCCTAATTTAGGTATTGTACAAATGCAGGATGAAGAAACGGGCGAGCTTATGCTAGTCAATACATCATCTAAAACCGTACGTAAGAATTACAATAAATTCTACCACGAAAAGGCAAAATATTATAAAGAAAGTTTCACCAAATCGGGAGCAGGCGCTATAGATTGCCGTGTTGACGAAAGTTATGTAAAAAAATTATTGGGCTATTTTAAACATAGAGCATAATTAGTATTAGCAGTTAAAAAAAATAAACGTGAGACAAATTACTATACATAATATAGAATTAAATAAACAGGAGTTGGCCATAGGTCGCTCAAAAATTATCGGGAGGCGTGCTGTAATCGCCTTTAGTTTCTTTTTTCTATGTTCTCTATTGTCTTTTTCTCAAGTTACATCGGCAATAGATTCTACATCTATAAAAATTGGCGAACAAATTACGTATCATATTCAAGTTGAAACCGATACTACAAGTTTAGTTGTTTTTCCGGAAGGACAATCGTTTTCTCCTTTAGAAATGATTGAATCTTATGCGGTAGATACTTTAAAAAATAAAGACAAATACAATCTTGTTAAAAAATACGGCTTAACTCAATTCGATTCGGGTTCTTATACTATTCCTAGACAAAAAATAATTATTGGCACAAAAACTTTTTTTACCGATTCGCTTAAGGTTGAGGTTAATAATGTTGTTGTAGATACAACAAAACAAGGGCTTTACGATATAAAACCCATTATTGAAGTTGAAAAATCGGCTAGTAATTGGTGGAAGTATTTATTAATTACACTTTTAATTATTAGTGCAGTAGGCTTTCTTTTGTATTGGTTTATTTGGCGTAAAAAACCACTTTCTGAAGAAGAAAAAATAGCCTTATTACCACCGTACGATCGTGCAAAATTAGCTCTAAAGAATTTAGATGAAAGTCCATATTTAGAACAAGAGAATTTAAAAGATTACTATTCTGAGTTAACCTTTATTATTAGAAAATATTTAGATGAAAAGGTTTACGATCGCGCTTTAGAAAGCACAACCGATGAACTTATTAAACGATTAAACATCCTAAAGGAAGGAAATCAAGTCGATTTAAGTAAGGAAGATATAAAAAACTTAGAAAGCATATTAAAACGTGCCGATTTAGTGAAATTTGCTAAATCTGCGCCGGATATTGAATTGGCAAAAATTGATAGAACTACAATTGATATAGAAATAGATCACGTAAAAGAAGCCTTGCCAGAACCTACAGAAGAAGAAAAGCTTTTAGACGAAAAATATAGAGAAGAACAAGCACGTAAAAAGAAGCGTAATAAAATTATTTTAACCGTAGTTATTGCTGTGTTTTTAATGATTGCAACCTTTGTTGGGTTTTCTTTAAAATATGGTTTTAGTTATGTTAAAGATACCATTATTGGTCACGATAGTATCGAGCTTTTAGAGGGTGATTGGGTAACTAGTGCATACGGTGTGCCTCCAATTAATATTACAACTCCAAAGGTTTTAAAACGTAATACGGTAGAGCTTCCAGAAGAAGCTCAAGCTCAAATGAGTGTTACGAGTTTTAGTTATGGTAGTTTGTTAAACTTCTTTAGTGTAGATGTATCTACAATAATTTTAAAACAAGCCAACCCAGAAGAAGATATTGATTTAGAACAGGCTCAAAATGGTGCTATAAAACAGTTAGAGCAGGCTGGTGTTACCGACATCGCTGTATTAAACGATAAGTTTACAACGCCAAACGGTGCTGAAGGTTTAAAAACTCATGGTACGGCGAGTTTCCCTATTTTAAATTCCGACGAGTTTTATGAAGGTAAATATGTAATTCTTCAATTTTCATCTAAAAATATTTTACAACGTATTTCCATTGTCTGGAATAAAACTGATGAGTATGCCGATAAAATTGTGGAGCGTATTTTAAATTCAGTTGAACTTAAAAAAGCAGAAGAATAATGTTTGAAGGGATCGAGTTTGTAAATAAAGAATTTTTCTGGTTGTTCTTGCTTTTGCCTCTGGCAATTGTATGGTATGCGTTTAAGCGCAACAAGCAAACGGCAGAGTTAAAAATGTCTAGTTTAAAAGGTTTTAAAGTAACTAGTTCTTGGTTAACTAAACTTAAGCCTATTATGTTTGTGTTACGTCTATTGGCTTTAGCGTTGTTAATTATGGCGTTGGCCAGACCGCAAACCGTAGATGTTTCGTCTAAAACAAAAACAACACGTGGTATCGATATTGTAATGGCTATAGATGTTTCGGCTAGTATGTTGGCTAAAGATTTACGTCCAAATAGATTAGATGCCTTAAAAGAAGTTGCTGCAGAATTTATAAAAGGCCGTCCCAACGATAGAATTGGTTTGGTAGAATATGCAGGAGAAAGTTATACCAAAACACCAATTACTAGTGATAAAGCTATTGTATTACGCTCTTTAAAAAGTATTGAGTATAATAATATTATTGAAGGTGGAACCGCTATCGGTATGGGGTTAGCTACATCGGTAAATAGATTAAAAGATAGTAAAGCAAAAAGTAAAGTAATTATTTTACTAACCGATGGTGTTAATAATTCAGGATTTATAGATCCAAAAATTGCTAGCGAATTAGCTATAGAATACGGTATTAAAACTTACACTATTGGTTTAGGTACAAATGGTATGGCATTATCGCCTGTGGCTATCGACCCTAGAACTGGGCAGTTTCAATACGGCAGAATTAAAGTAGAAATAGACGAGACGTTATTAAAAGAAATTGCTACCGCAACTGGTGGAAAATATTTTAGAGCGACAAATAATAAAAAATTAGAAGAAATTTATAGTGAAATCAATAAGCTTGAAAAAACAGATGTTGAAGAGTTTAAATTTTATAATTACGAAGAAAAATATAGACCATTAGTACTTTTAGCAGGGTTCTTGTTGTTGTTAGAATTACTTTTACGTAACACATTATTTAAGAGTTTTGTTTAAAAAGAAGTTAGACGGCAGCAAACTCGATAAACAATTTTAGGTGTCGAGTTTAACTGCGAAATGAATATTGAAAAACTGAAAACTGATACATGTTTCAATTAGAAGAAAAAATATGGTTTTGGACGCTAGCAATTATTCCTGTAATAATTGTGCTGTTTTTGTTACTTCAATTTTGGAGATACCGTACACAAAAA